>JBGAUX010000010.1:0-26880 GCA_044228405.1 Candidatus Altimarinota bacterium
ATTGGCAAATGTACCAAAAGCCGTTGTCATATCAATCGGTCGTACTTCGCCCGCTCCTATGGCAAGAGGATAACCGTAACTAATGTTTTTATCGAGCGTATTGATTCCTAGTTTAGCAACAAAATCTATTAGAGGGTCTTGCTCACCTCCTAAAAAATAAGCTTTAATAGCAGGAATATTGCGAGATTGAGCCAAAGCTCGACGCATGGACATGGGGCCTTGGTATTGGCCATCAAAATTTTGAGGGTTGTCCGGCCCAAATTTAGTGGCTACATCATACACAACCGACGCTGGACCGTAGCCATTATAAAACGATAATGCGTATGAAAATGGTTTAAACGAAGACCCTGGTTGTCGCTTTCGCACTGCAATATTCACCTTTCCTTCAATTTCGTCGTTGTTAGCATCTGCAGAGCCAACCATAACCATAATTTGCCCATTTTTAGGGTTTACGGCAATTAGTGAGGCGTTTTCTGCATTAAAATTCTTTTTGTTTATTTCGGCTCTTTCTTTAACAATTACTTCAGCTTTATCTTGTAGTTCAGAATCGATAGTTGTGTAAACCTTTAGTCCACCTTGTTCTACAATTTCTTTTCCATATTTTTCTTCTAAAATTTGTTTTACATAGAAGACAAAATGATAATGTTTAACGGTGTCAGAATTTTTTTGTATTTCAATCGTTTGGATTTCTTTCTGCGCTTGCAACATTTCTTCCTTAGTTATAGAGCCAATGCTATTCATTCTCTCCAAAACTAAATCGGCTCGTCCTTTGATGTATATCGAATTTTCCGGAACTGTAAATTCTTTGGGAGCCGCTTCTTTTTCGGTGGTGGACTCCTTGTTTGGTTCAACCACTTCACTATTTTCACTTTCGCCTGTTAAGGTTACATAGTGGCCTATTAATCCAAAAATTGTTTCATCTTCTTTAAAATCATTTTCACTTTTGATGTTTCTGCTTTTAAGTTCTTCAGTGGTAAACGATTTTACCAAGCGACTTTGCGCATGTTCACCCAATGGATTGTAATAACTGGGTGCTTGAGGTATACCTGCTAAAATGGCACTTTCTGCTAAGGTTAAGTCTTTCGCGCTTTTGTTAAAATAAGTTTCGGCGGCTTTTTGTATGCCAAAAGCATTGTTGCTATAGGGGATTTTGTTTAGATATAATTCAATAATCTCTTTTTTATCGTAATGACCTTCCAGTTTTATTGCTAAAATAAGCTCTTTTAGCTTTCTGGTGTAGGTTTTTTCCGGACTAAGAAAGGTGTTTTTTATGTATTGTTGAGTAATTGTTGAACCTCCGCGTGCGCCACCGATTCCAAAAACTTCATGCAAACCGGCTGCGACAATTCCTGAAAAATCGAAGCCGTTGTGATCCCAAAATTGATCATCTTCTATCGCTATGGTTGCGTTTATAAGAGTTGGAGCGATTTCATCGTATTTTACATATTCACGATTTTCATCACCGTGGACTGTGTATATCAACTTACCATTTCTGTCGTATATTTCAGTTGAAAGTGCTGAACTTAATTTATCTAGGTCGGTTACATCGGGTAGTGTGATGCTTAAAATTGCTATTGCAGAAAAAACAGTGAAAGCACTTACTATTACAAAAGTAACAAGGCTTACCCAAGCCCAAAAAAAGATTTTCTTGTGTTTTGGTTTACCATGAAAATCCGCGTTCTTCTCCCTGATTTTGGTGATTATTTTTTTGAATGGCATATGCTTCTATATAACGGAGCTTAAATGATTTTATTACAAACCGCGAATTTTACCTCCAATCGCGATTAGTCGTTTAAATATTTTATCTTGAACTGTTGTCATTTCTGCTTCTGTAAGTGTGCGATCTTGTGCTTGTAGTGTAATACGGAAGGCAATTGCTTTTGTTTCCACATCGATGTTTGGGCCTTCGTAGATGTCAAAAACTTCGACATTTGAAATTAATTCTTTTTCTGCGCCTTTAATTGCTTCCATTAATTCGCCAACCGTTTTTTTCTTTTTAACAACAACTGAAACATCAATTTGAATATCTGGAAATTTATTTATTTCAGCAAATTTCTTTTCTACATTTGGTATCGATAATATTTTATCAATATTTACTTCAAATAATGCTATTTGTTGACTATTCAAATCTAAATTTTGTTGTACCAGCGGATGTAAACTAAACATTTGGCCAATTGTGGTATTGCTTACAACGATGTCGGCAACCTGCACCGGGTGTGCATAATTAGCAGGTGAATCGCTTTTTTTGAATTCGAATTGGTGCCCAAGTAGTTGCAACCAGTTTTCTAATGCGCCTTTTAATTGAAAAAATGCATTTTGTTTGGATTTTTTGCCTAAAACAATGCTTCCAGCAATAAATTTTTCTTCCTGAGGAAAGTATTGGTCAATTTCTAAATAGGTTTTACCTGTTTCGTAGAGCTTAAAATCTTCAAAATAACGCAAATTGCTTTTGATGGCTTTTAAAAGATTTGGGATCAAACTAACTCTCATATGAGTTTGGTCTTCGGAAAGATAATTGTCCAATTGAATGTGACCTGCTTCGGGCAGAAGGCAGTTTTGTATGTCTGTGAGGCTATAAAACGAGTAATTATAGATTTCAGAAAAGTTTAATTGTTGAGAGAAAATGTCTTTAAGTTTGTTTTCAAACTGACGAGCTTTGTTTATAGCAGGCACCTTGATAGGCAAAGTGGGCAATATAGGGTCGATTTCGCTATAGCCGTGCATGCGCGCAACTTCTTCAATTAAATCTTCTTCTATGGCTACATCTTTTGTGGCTCTAAAACTTGGCACTTCAACTAAAAAGGTGTCCTTATCTTTCTCAGTTACCTTAAATTCTAGTGATTCTAAAATGCTTTTCATTTCGCTGGCTGGAATAAGTTTTCCAATTTTTGATTGAGCACTTTGAATAGACAGTTGAGTAGTCACTTGTTTGTTTTTGCTGTTGTTTGCATCAATAAGGGGACTAACCACTTTTGCATTTGGGCAAATTTTCATAATAATTTCTACAGCTTTGGTCACAGCTATAGGGCACATTTCTGGATCTAGTGATTTTTCGAATCTTTGAGAAGCGTCGCTGCGTAAACCTAGTTTTTGAGATGTTTTTCGTAAAGTGCTGGCGTGCCAATTGGCAGCTTCTAAAATAATTTTAGAAGTGTTTTCGTTTATTTCTGAATCTAGGCCACCCATAATGCCGGCAACACCTAAAAACTTTTCACCATTTGTAACAATTATATCTTCGTTGTTCAGTTTGCGTTGTTTGTGATCAATTGTTTCTACAGTTGTTTCTTTGTCTGGAAATTTAACAACAATTGTATCTGTTTTTACCAAATCGCGGTCGTAGGCGTGCATTGGTTGTCCATATTCCAACATCACATAGTTGGTGACATCAACTATGTTGTTTACTGGCCGAATGCCTGCAGATTGAAGTCTTCCTTTTATCCAGGCCGGAGATTCTTCAATTTTAATATTTTCTATTAAACAAGCTGTAAATCTTGGACAAGCAACAGGGTCTTCAATTTTTATTGTTAAGTTTTCTCCTTTGCTAGGAAAACTTGCTTGAGCTTGATAAGGCTTGAGTTTTTCGCCAGTTAAAGCCGCCATTTCGCGTGCAATACCGTAATGACCCCATAAATCGGGCCTGTGAGTAATTGATTTATTGTCTATTTCAAGTTGAAAATCATTTAAAAATAAGAGCTCTGAAACAGGAGTGCCCAGAGGAGTGTTGGCAGGGAATATTGTTAAACCAGAACTAGAATTTTCAATGCCCATTTCTTTGTCTGCACAAATCATCCCTTGAGATTTAACGCCTTTGATTTCACTTTCTTTAATTTCGCCTACCGAAGTTATGGCTCCAGGTAAGGCTATTGGCAAAATCCAGCCTGCTTCTAATTGAAAAACAGAACCAAACACTACAGTGATTTTTTCTTTGCCTATATCAATAATCGCTTCGTGATGAGTGTCTGTATTTGCAACTTTTTTAAATGATTCTAGTTTTCCGCTAACAATATTTTTTAAACTTTCACCAAGGTTAACTACTTCTTCTACTTCGGCTGTTTTTAGAGTTAACAGGTTGGCAAGATGATGAGGGGAGTGGCCTTTTAAGCCTAAATACTCACTAAATGCAGTGCCTGCAGAAGTTTTTTTATCTAAAATCATTATGTTTTTAGGTTCGCAATCACCAATGTTGAGTTCTGTTTCGCTACAAATCATGCCGTTTGATTCCACACCTCTTATGCTGCTTTTTTTGATGGCAAAATTTCCTGGTAAAACTGCCCCTGGTAATGCAACTGGTACAAAAGTTTTTTCAGTTAAATTTGCACCCCCACAAACTATTTGAATATTTTCAGGGTCACCAATATTTACTTGTGCTACTCGTAAACGGTCTGCATTGGGGTGTTGCTCCATCGACTCTACAAATCCTACAACCACTTTCTCTAGAGAAGCTTTTTGAGGATTGATGTTTAAATCAACGAATTCTTTAATCCAATTAAGCGATATTTTCATAAGTTTAGTTAGTTTCTTCTGGCAATAACTCTATAGGAAAGTTACCAATAATATAATAATAGTTACCTCTAATCCCTTCTGGAGTTAGTCGAATTTGGAGCAAATCTTCTACGGGTAATTTGGCTAATTCTTGAGGACTTAGGTAGCTGTTACCCATATAGTCGTTTTCTAATTTAATACCAAATGTGTAGTAATCGGGATTGTTTTCGCGGAAAAAATAGTAAATACCAACTTTTTCGCATTCTAGACCTTCTACTTTTTGTACAGCTGGATCTACAACATCGTTAGCTTGAACCTCTGTTTTTAGGAGTTCAATCATATCTTTGGCGCACCAAGTGTCGTTTGCTTTTGGGTAGTCGCCATGCAATTGTTGGTATTTGGCTAAGGAATATGTGAGGTTGTGTAAGTTTGCTATTCGAGTTTGATCGCGCTTTAACTGCTCTGAAACTTCGTTTTTTTGTTGAACTTCATCAGGTAAATTTTCATCACCAGGAGCCATAACTTTGCTACATGCTGTAACTGAAAGTGCACTTAATACAACTAATGTTAATAATAATTTTTTCATTTAAAACTGATTAGTAAATCTCATATCGCCACTTAAAAGTAGGCGGATATCGCTAATACCATATTTCATCATAACTAGTCTGGTAATGCCAAAACCAAATGCCCAACCTTGATACTCTTTGCTATCTATACCACCAGCTTTAAGTACATTAGGATGCACCATGCCAGAGCCCATAAATTCAATCCAACCAGTATGTTTACAAACTCTACATCCACTTCCTTCACAAATTAAACAAGAAAAGTCTAATTCTATACCTGGTTCTACAAAGGGAAAATAGCCCGGGCGAAATCGCACTGTAACTTCTTTGCCAAATAATCTACTTAAAAATTCTTTCATCACACCTTTTAGATGAGCAACGGAGATATTTTTATCTATTAATAAACCTTCAACCTGATTGAATGTGCTGTCGTGTGAGGCATCTGTAGCTTCGTAACGGAACACTCTTCCCGGTACAATTAGACGCAGTGGAGCGCCATATTTTTCCATGCTACGCACTTGTACGGGTGAAGTGTGCGTGCGTAAAACCATTCTTTTATGTTTTTCATCAAATTTTTCTTTAATAAAGAATGTGTCCTGACAATCGCGCGCTGGGTGATCTTCTGGAATGTTTAAACCTTCAAAATTGTAGTATTCACTTTCGATTTCCGGTCCATCGGCAATCATAAATCCCATTTGGCTGAAAATCTCCTCAACTTCTCTTTGTACTTGTGAAAGCGGATGAATGTGCCCTAGTATTATTTTTTCTCCCGGGACAGTAATATCAAAATCGCTTTTTTCTAGTTCTTGGCGAATTTTTTCTTTTTCTAAATTTTGCTTACTGTTTAATAAAAGTGCTTCGAGTTTAACTTTATGATCGTTAGCAAATTTGCCAATAATAGGTTTTTGATCTGCGGGTAAATCTTTAAGAGCCTTTAATAATTCGCTTAGTAATCCCTTTTTTCCTAAGAATTTATTTTCTACTTCTTTAAGATCGTTTAAAGATTTACATTGGCTAATTTCTTTTTCGGCCTGTGAAGATATTTCTGAAATTTGTTTTTCCATAACTGTAGTTAGCTTTGCTCGGCTAATGCTACTTATTTTTGGGATTTTTGGCAAATAAAAAGACCCCGCCGTCGGCGGGGTCTTTTTATTTGTTAACTAAGCTGTAAAAGCTTATCTAACTGCCTCTTTCAAAGATTTACCAGCTTTGAAAGCAGGAACTTTCATAGCAGGGATTTTGATTTTTTGAGACGGGTTTCTTGGGTTTACACCTGTTCGAGCAGCTCTTTTAGAAACACGGAATGTACCGAAACCAGTGATGGTTACGCTATCCCCTTTCTTTAGGGCTCCAGAAATATGAGAAAGAACAGCGTCAAGTACTTCTTGAGCTGCCTTTTTTGTAACGCCAGCAGCTTGAGCCGCGCCGTTTACTAGGTCTTGCTTAGTCATAGTGCAAGTTGTTAATGATAAAAGCATTATGAATTATAGGCGTACTTGAGCGCTTGGCAAGGGGGACTTGTTTACTAGAGCCACTTTTGACGTATATGTACATTAAATTTGCAGCGGAAAAAGTTATTTAAAGCGCTATTTGAAGCCAAAAACTCTATATGTGGACAAAACTGTGCTTTTGCACTTTATTCATACAATTTTATTTTAAAAAGGTATGGTCTTCGCCATTGTTTTGCTAATTTGTAAAGCATTTTTGGCTTAAATAAGACCATAAAAGAGGTGTTTTTTTACGAAAATTTTGACAGTAAGCTAAAAATGAATAAATAATGGGCTATTGATTTTTATTTTATGTCTGACAATTTAGTTATCGTTGAGTCCCCGGCAAAAGCAAAAACTATTGCTCGTTATTTGGGCAAGGGTTTTACAGTTAAAGCCTCTATGGGGCATGTAAGAGATTTGCCAAAATCTCAAATGGGTATTGATGTTGAGCACGATTTTGAACCTTCTTACGCTGTTACAGCAGATAAGAAGAAGGTGGTTGCTGATTTAAAAAAGTCTTTCAAAAAAGACACTATATTATGGATGGCGACTGATGATGATCGCGAAGGGGAGGCTATTGGCTGGCATTTACTGGCTGCTTTAAAAGTTGATCCTAAAAAAACTACTATTAAAAGAATTGTATTTCATGAAATTACTAAGAGCGCCATTGAGGGTGCTATGGAAAAGCCTCGAAGCATAAATCAAGATTTAGTTGATGCGCAACAAGCGAGAAGAATTTTGGATCGTTTGGTGGGTTACGAGCTGTCTCCCTTATTATGGAAAAAAATTAGATACGGGCTTTCTGCTGGTAGAGTGCAAAGTGTAGCGGTTCGTTTAATTGTTGATAGAGAGCGAGAAATTCAAGCTTTTGTGGCTAAAGAATACTGGAGTATAAAAGCTATTTTTACTAAGAGTAATGGTGAAGAATTTGTGGCTGAACTTTTTAAAATTGAAAAAAAGAAATTTGAAATTGATAATGGAGATGATGCAAATGCGGTTGTGGAGGCACTTAAAAATGCTACTTTTGATATTGCAAAAGTGGAGGAAAAGACTCAAAAGAGAAATCCTGCACCACCCTTTATTACTTCAACTCTTCAACAGGAGGCTTCGCGAAAATTGGGTTATTCGGTAAAAAGAACCATGATGTTGGCTCAGCAATTGTATGAAGGTTTGGAGATTAATGGTGAACCGACAGCTTTGATTACTTATATGAGAACGGATTCTGTGAATTTATCTCAACAGGCTTTGGCTCAAGCAAAAGAAGTTATTACAAGTGAATTTGGAAAGGATTTTGCACTGGATACACCACGACTTTTTAAGAGTAAGAAGAATGCACAAGAAGCGCATGAAGCTATTAGACCAGTTGATTTGTCTTTAAAACCGGAGGCGCTTAAAGGTCAATTGGCTCCAGATTTAATGAAAATATACGAATTGATTTGGAAACGCACACTGGCTTGCCAAATGAAAGAGGCGCAATTAAGCGTTATGGCTGTGGATGTTGCTGCAAATTCAACAGGAGATAAAAAAGCTTATACATTTAGAGCAAATGGCCAAAGAGTGGTTTTTGCTGGATTTATGCGTGCTTATGTTGAGGGATCTGATGATCCGGAAGAAGAATTACAATCTAAAGATAGAATGTTGCCAGTATTGGTAGAGGGTGAAAAAGTTGATAAAAAACAAATTGATCCTGAACAGCATTTTACAAAACCACCTGCAAGATATACTGAAGCGAGTTTGGTTAAGAAACTGGAAGAAGAGGGAATTGGCCGACCGAGTACCTATGCGCCAACAATTTCTACAGTGATTGCTCGTGGATATATTGAAAAGGAGCAAAAACAATTGAAACCTACCGATTTGGCATTTGTGGTAACTGATATGTTGGTGGCTCATTTTTCAAATATTGTTGATTATAAGTTTACTGCAGAAATGGAAGATTCTTTGGATGCTGTGGCGGAGGGCCAAAAAAAGTGGGTTCCTTTGATTAGAGATTTTTACACAGGTTTTCATGATCAGATTGTTTTGAAAGAAAAAACATTGAAAAAAGAAGATTTAATTACCGATGAAACCGAGGAAATTTGTGATCAATGCGGAAGTAAAATGATTGTTAAGTTAGGAAGATTTGGAAAATTTTTATCTTGTTCAAATTACCCAGAATGTAAAAATGCAAAACCTATGGAAGGTGGAGGCGCAACTGGTGGACCGGCCGTGAGTAGTCCTGAAATGGATGAATTAAAAGCAAAATTTGCAGGTAAAGTTTGTGATAAATGTGGCGAAGCGATGGAAGTTAAAAAAGGTCGCTTTGGTTACTTTTTGGGATGTTCTGGCTATCCAAAATGTAAGAACATTCAATCAATTATAAGTCCTATTGGTGTTAAATGCCCTGATTGTGGAGGTGATTTAGTTGAAAAAAGAACTAAAAAAGGCGGAAGATTATTTTTTGGATGTAGTAAATATCCAAAATGTAAGTACGCCAGTTGGGAAGATCCGCGCAAGAAAAAAGAGGAAGAATAAAGTCGGCTTGTTGGCGTTTTTTTTGCGTTATGTTATACTGGCGTAGAAAAAATTTTAAGCTATGCGTAAAGGTGTTTTAGCTTTGTTGGTAGGCGTGTTGTTAGTAGGGGCTCTGGTTTATCAGACTTCTGAAAACGACGTTTTTGCGCAAAGACCTTCTTCTATATGTATACCTGTTTTAGGTGTTTCTTCTGGAATTGAAGTTGGAACACTTAATGATCCTTTAGTTACAACCGAAAATGCGGGTAGGATGTATTTTTCGCAAGGTTATTCAATTACAGAGAGTGATTATGTTGAGTCGGTGCCATATCCTGCGCAGAGAGTTTGTGTAATAGACCAAGGTCCACAGGTTTCGGACAATGCGATTAGATATATTTTTCAAGGATGGACAGTTGATTCTAACTTAGGTTGGGTTAGCTGGGCTTGTAAGAATGGAAAAAATATGGGTAAAGACTGTTCGAGCAATAGTGTGGATTATCAAGTTGAAATGACTCAAGGTGGGCGCTTACAAGGTTTTGCCTATGCCGATACTGCAGGGTGGATTAGTTTTTATTGCCGAGCCGGGAAAAATTATATGGATGGTCAGCAGTTTAATTGTGGTGTTGTTGATTATAGTTTGGAAGTTGATCAAACAGAAAACACACCAAATCCACCTAATCCCTTATTGCAAAATCCAATACCTCCAACGGAAGGTATTGTTTCTGATAAAGCTTACTTTCATCTTCAAACAGCAAATATAAAAAGACATGCTTGGGCTGATTCTGTAGGGTGGTTTGATATATATGGTTTGAGAATTCCTTTTGGAGAGCCATTAAATGGCAATGTTACTGAGTGTTCGAACGGTGTTGATGATGACGGTGACGGACAAATTGACTTAGCCGATTCGGGATGTAGAGATGCCAGCGATACTAAAGAAGGTCCAACTCAATGTGTGGATGGCATAGACAATGATGGCGACGGAGTAAGTGATTATGGTTATCCATGGAAAGTGGGAATCAATGATTCGGGATGTAGCTCGTTTGAAGATGATGATGAAAGCGACGATCCTGTAATGCAATTTGCTTGTGAAGACGGAATAGATAACGATGGCGATGGGAAAGTTGATTTTCCGGCTGATCCCGGATGTTTTGCGCCTCATGACAATATTGAAAATGATGTTGCTTGTAGCGATGGAAAAGATAATGACGGTGATGGTTTGGTAGATTTGTTAGATCCTGGTTGTGAGGGAGACCCAGAAGGTGGAAGTGAATCACATACTTTGCCACCTGCTTGTAGCGACGGAGTTGATAATGATGCTGATGGTAAAATCGATTTTCCTGCTGATGATGGATGTTGGGGGGCGGCTGATCCTAGTGAAAAACCAACTGCTTGTAGTGATGGAATTGATAACGATGGCGATGGCAAAATTGATTTTCCAAATGATTTAGGTTGTAAAACTTATGAAGACAACGACGAGAGTGATGATGTTGTGCCTGTGCCGGCTTGTAGCGATGGAGTTGATAATGACAGCGATAATTTAACTGATTATCCGGAGAGAGGTTGTTATAGCCCTATGGATAATAGTGAGGAGGATAAACAATGTAACGATTGGAGTGACAATGATGGTGATGGATTTATTGATTATAATGGCAAGGGAAGTATAAAGCCCGATCCGGAGTGTTCGTTTGGTGATGATGATTCTGAATCTGTGCCTCAATGTAGAGACGGCATAGATAATGACGGTGATGGCCAAATGGATATGGGTTATAATTTGGATGCTGATGCAGATTTGGAGATACCACGAGATTTGGATTGTAATGATTGGGATGATCCTATAGAGGGGCCAGAAAATTGTGATGACCCGAATTCTACTTTGCAGGAATGTTTGCAAATTCCTCAATATGGAAGCTATTTAACAATTGTGCCTAACCCTTATAGCAACCCTATTGTTGCTGATGGAAATTCTGAATATAGAATAATTTTGCACTTGGGTGTGGGAGGCGCTGTTTATGATGATGTGAATTATACTTATGAGCCGGCACCCAATGATTGGTTGCAAAGCTTTTTGGATATTAGTTTATATACAGATCAAACTGATTCTAGTACTGCCTTAAGTTGGGCTGACATGAAGGCTGGTCCAAATGCACTTGTTACACCTTTCACTTTTTATAAAACAGATGATAAAGGACTGCTGTTTAATAGCTGGGTAGCAACGGTTAAATCGCCTGTGCCGACTACAGGTATAAAGAGTACTTTAATTGTTAAACCAAAGTCTTTTATTTTGGATCCTGTGGACGCTGATAATCCTAGTATGGGATGGAAATTAAATGGCAATAGTTTGAAGTTACTACGCTTTAAAATTGATAAAATTATTAAAGATGATGAATTGCAACCCGGTTCTTGTATTTTGAGCAATGATCCTGCCAGTTGCGGATTGGTTTCCAATGAAGCTCAATTAAGAGGTGGCGGTGACAATGGAAGCACGCCCTTGAATTTTAGACCTATTGTTTTGCTTAAAAAATTAACTTCACAAGGTGAGCGATATATTCAAGCTATAAGCGGTGTTAATATTGATATTAATGCTGAAATAACTTACTTGGGTGGTGCCGGCGCAGTGTTTACAGCTAACAACATTGCTGCTGAATTTTTGATTAGTGCTTATGAATTTGCAGATGCGGGCAATCAATTTATTTATGAATGGTTAGATACTGGAACCGGTTCTATAAACAATATTGCCGACCCGACCGCTGTGGAAGATTCTATTTTAACTTTGCCGAGTGTAAGCGGATTTTTAGATGTTTTGTTGGATTTTGCTACACGCCCCATCTTGGGTGCCGATGTGGAAAATACCGAAGATTATACCGGGCAAACTTCTTTAATTGGTTTAATTAAATATACTTGGGCGGGCCGAAATATTTTGTTTTTGCCGGATGCTTTGCCGGACACTCAAAGTGAAGGAATTTTTAATCCCGGTGCGGATATTGTCGGTTTGATTTATTCAAAAGTTTTGGATATTCCCAAAGAAGCAAATAAGTATTATTCAACAGGTAATTTAACAAGTAATGTTTTGCGAGATACGGTAATGGCTAATTTGGCGTCTTTGCCAACAACTAATTTAAATAATTCTCAGGACCTGATTATTAGCAATAGTTGCCCGTCTAACGACAATAAAGCAACTTCTAAAATGGGCAATGACTCGTTTTATTATGTGCAAGGGCAGGATGTGATTTTAGGTGATTCCGCGGGTGGGCAAATGGATTGTGGCAGACGAAACAACATTGTGGTTGTGAAAGGTGGAAATGTGTTTATTGATGCTAATTTGTTTAGTACAGAACAAGGCAGAGGTAAGTGGACAATCGTTGCTTTGCGCTCTAATTATGGAATTGAATCGTTTAAACAGGGTGGAAATATTTACATCAATAAAGAAGTGCAAAATATTCAGGCTAATATTATGGCGGATGGATCGTTGTTTTCTTATCAAGGAGAGAAAAACGAAGCCAATTTTCAGGTTGATGGCAGGCCGAAAACTCAATTAACCGACGAGGATTTGCAAAAACAACTTTATATTTTAGGTAGTGTGGCTTCGTGGAATACTTTTGGTGGGTCTTTGAAGGTTGCAAATCGACCGGGCGCAACCGACCCGACAAAACCCTATGTGCTTGGCAATGGACAATTTACCAGCGATCAAGAATTGGCGAGAGTTTACGATTTAAACTACTTGAGGCGCTTTAAACTCTATTTGGAGAGATATAACGGCGTTGTAATCGATCAATTTTGTAAAAATAAGCCACAAGTTGAGTGTGGAGGTAAGGCGTGTTCTGTGGAGCAACAGGCTCAATTGGTAAATGCAGGAAATAGGCCAACTTGTTATGATATTGATGCTACATTGGAATATGACCCTACTTTTGATACAGAGGAAGATAGTGGTGGTGATTTAATTACCGTAAATCAAAGCGGTGAAGAATTGCGTGCGCCCGCTTTAATTCCTTTCAGCAGCGCTCCAGTAGTAATTAAATACGAACAACCAGACCCAAATAATCCTCTATTCAAAGTTAAAAACGGCGGTGCCTTTGTGCGACCAAACTTTTAGTTGATTGCCATGAAAGCAATTAATTCTTGCGGGCTTTTTCGGTAACCTTATACTCAAGGCGCTTGTTAAACATGAGGCGAGTTTGAGCGTCTAAAGCGGGGATGGCGCTGAAAAAGATACTGGTGATGGGGATAAATACCCATTGGACTATTAAAGAGATGTTGTCCCAAATGCCTTTGCCGCTTGGTCTTTTAGGGATTAACACTAAGCTTATAACTGTGGAAACAATCATACCTATGGCTGCTAAATTAAGCATTAGCGAGGTGATGTTTGGTGTGTAGTGTGCAAGCACTGTATTGCGGAATTCGCTGTTTAAAAGCCCTGGCAACCACCCTAAAATGGTAATTGAAATCGCTGCAGTTGCCCAAAAAAAGTGAGCTATAAATATATGATAGATTTGGTAAATTTTTGTCCAAAGTTTGATTTTTTTGTTTTGCATTAAATTTAGTACGATAAAAGGAAAATCGCAGGCACCCCAAGCCCATCGCCTTAGCTGAATGTACTGACTTTTAAATGTTTCTACATAAGAAGCAGACAAAACGGCATCCATGTATAACGGCGAGTAAATGGCTACCAACTTATGTTTTCCATTGGATAACACATAGGCTGTCCAATATTGTCGAGAGTCTTCGGGAATTACTCCTGGGTCCCAATAATCAACATCTATAGTGGTTTTTAAGCTTAAAGAGCGACTGGAAAAACTGCGGTATTTATCTTCGTCCATGCTTTCGGCCATACGCCAAAAAGTACCCATTAAAGCAATCATACGAACAATAATCGGCACATCCCAAATGTTGTTATGGTACATGTGTGTAGGCTGATAAGTACGATTGTTGCGATCTAATTCGGTGATATATTTGTAAGTTAATTCGGCAAAATAAGAGGGATGTGTAATTGTGTCGGCATCAAAATTTGAAACCATAATATCGTCGTAGGCTATGCCTTTTTCATCTGCATAAGCCTTGATTTTTTTGGCTGCCCAAGTAGCATTTGCGCTTTTCCCCTTAATTTCTCCTTCAATATCTTTAGGGTGAATAGTGGTAATAAAATCGTGAAAATGATGTCCGTATTTTTCTTTCAAATACTTACTCATTTGCTCCACATTGGCTTGGTCACGCTCTTCACCAGCAAACACGAAGACCATTTTTTTGGTGTCAAAATCACTTTCTATATATGATTTTAATGAAGTTTCAACTACTAATAGCGACTCTTTATAAGTTACATAAAGAATAAAATTGTAAATTTGTGCGGAAGTTTTATAGTCGTTATTGGCTTTAAGCTTGGCAATAGTTGTTTTTAATTTTTTGAATGTTTCTTGTTCAGAAATATCTACAGAATTTTTTATTGCCTCATCAATTTCTTGCGGATTATCAACTAAATTTAAATAAGTGTGCCAATTTGTTTCCAAGGCCTTTTTGGTTTTGCTGTAAGAAAGTAGCAGATAAACGGATAATCTTACTGAACGGAAAAACCAAAAAACGGCATAAGTAATAGCTATACTGGCCACTATTATTGGGTAATACATTGCTAACCAAAACGGTAATATTAAGGCTAACCAACTGGTTAAACCGGGAAGTATTTCCAATAAACGCCAGTATTTGTGAGTTCTGATAATTTCCATTAAATTTATTTTTTATTCCAACTTAAATCAACTTCAGGGTATTTGCTTAAAACTTTTGCCATAATTTCTTTCATTTCATCAATTTTTTCCGACTTAGTTGATTCAAACCTTAGAGTTAAATTTGGGCTTGTGTTTGAGCATCGCACCGCTCCCCAAGAGTTTTCGTCGAAATTAATTCGCACGCCATCAATAGTGATGCAATCGTATAGATTTACAAAATGTTCGCTAACTTCTTTTACTATTTGAAATTTTTTATCATCGGGACAATACGCTTTATATTCAGGTGTAATAAAGGTTTTTGGCATATCGGCAAAATGCTCGGACAGTGTTTTTGTGTCTTGAGAAAGTATGGCAAGTGTTTTGAGAGCTGCAAAAAATGCGTCATCAAAGCCATAATAATTTTCTTCAAAAAACATGTGCCCACTAATTTCTCCACCTAACAGCGCGCCAATATCTTTCATTTTTTGCTCAATAAACGAGTGCCCGGTTTTACTCATAACTGGCTCACCGCCATGCTTTTTAATGTCATCAATTACATTTTGCGAAACCTTCACATCAAAAACTACTTTTGCTCCTGGATTGCGAGAAAGCATATCCCGAGCCAATAAAACCAATAAATAATCGGCTGAATAATGCTCGCCAAGTTCATCTACAACACCAATTCTATCGCCATCGCCATCAAAACCTATACCTAAATCTGCTCCAGTTTCTTTTACTTTTGCCATTAAATCCAACATGTTTTTTGTTTCTTCCGGATTGGCTTCGTGATTTGGAAAAGTGCCGTCTAACTCACAAAATAAAGGAATAACTTCGCATCCTACAGCCTCTAATAAGGCCGGCGCAAAAATTCCGGTAGTGGCATTACCTGCGTCTACCACAACTTTTAATTTTCTTTTTACATCAACGCGCGAGGTTGTGTCGGCAACATAATCTTTAAAAATTTCTTTCTTTGTTTCGGTGCCTTCGCCTGTTAAAAAATCACCACTTTCAATAATATTTAAAATAGTTTGAAGGTCTGGTCCACACACCGAATGTGCATCTTTTGCTACAATTTTAACACCATTGTATTCTTTAGGATTGTGGCTTGCAGTAATGTTAATTCCGCCGTCGAATTTATAAAAGCAAACGGCCCAATATAGCATTGGCGAAGTGCATAATCCTACATCTGTAACATTGCAACCTGTGCTTTTTAATCCATCTATAAAAGCTTTTTGAAGCGTTTCTCCAGTTAGCCGATTGTCGCGTCCTACAACTAAATTTTTGCCGTAGTGTTTTTGCAAATAGGTGCCAGTTCCTTGGCCAATTAGGTAGACAGTTTCTGGTGTTAAATCGGTTGGTTCGTTGTTTATTGGATCGGCAATTCCGCGAATGTCGTAGGCTCGAAAAATATTTGGATTTACTTTCATTTTGGTTTTAGTAGTTATTGTTATACATAGTTATATCGTGCATGCCGTAGGTGTTTTTAAGTCTACGCGGTATATCCCAAGCCTTTAGTAATTTGCTCACAGTTGGGTGTACAAGATGTTCCCAAGGCCTGTCTGTGCGCATCAAATCTCTAATTTGTGTTGCTGAAATATTTTCTTCTCGCTCTATATTTATAATTTTTTGGAAAGTGTTTGGATTGTGTCGGTAGCAAATTTCAACAATTTTGGATCCAGTATATAGCTTGTCGTAAGGTGGAACCATTAAATTTACATGATTCACCCATAAAGCATAATTGTTTATATTGTTCACCGGGATTATACAGTATTTTTCGGCTGGTATTTTTTCGTCACGCAAAACTTCTTCAATCATTACTATTCTCTCGCTTGCAGTAAGGGGATTTTCGGGCAAGAAGTTTTTTTCGGCGCTACCAATCGCAATAATTAGGCGTTCATTTTCGGCAACACCTCTTTTTACAATTGATAAATGCCCTAAATGAAAAGGTTGGAAACGGCCTATATAAAGCGCGGATTGTAGCATTTTAATGCTTACTAAAATAAAGTTGGAGCTTGATCTGCAGGGCTGTCCTCTGTTGTTTCCACAATTTCTTCTTCTTTTTTCTCCTCTATAATAACAGGTTTTTTGGCAGGACGCAGGTCTTTATCTGTATGTGTAAGGCTGATTGGAATTGTGTAAACTAATTCGGTTTTATGCGCATTAGCTTTGATTCTTTGAAAAATACTTCTTACTAAATGTGGCTTGTGACCTTTAGCAATAATCTCTTCCGCACTTTTGCCTTGCGAAAATAGTATTAAAATAGGATCAATTTCTGGGTAAGTTCCACCTAATTCTTTTTCGTCGGTTTGCCCTTCTTGTAGCTCTGCAGAAGGTGCTTTTTCAATTAATTCTATTGGCATGTCCATAAATTCCGCCAGTTTATATACATCTTTTTTAAACAAGCTACCAATAACCTCTAAATCGCCAGCTAAATCGCCAAATTTGGTACCATAGCCTAGGAGCAATTCTGATTTATTTGATGTTCCCAAAACAAGCGCATTGGTACTATTTGCGTAGTTATAAAGCAAAGTCATGCGTATACGGGCTTTGGTGTTGGTTAGCGCTTTAAGATTTTGAGTCCAACTCGTTAACCCATAATCAATTAAAAAACTGTTAATTGGTTGATAAAAGGTTGTTACGCCAAAAAAATCACACAAGCCTTTGGCGTGACGAATGCTTTCCTCGCCACTAACATTCAGTTCGGGCATTATTATTGCCGTAACATTTTTGGCATCCAGCGCATCTACGGCTAGTTTAAGCGTTATAGCAGAATCAATACCACCACTTACACCTATAACTGCGTGTTGAAAGCCAGTTTTTTTGAAAAATTCCTGAATCCCTTTTATTAACTCGTTGTAAATTTCTCCAACTTCCATGCTGTTTAATTAAAGCGTTTGAGTGACTTGGCTATTTCAAGGTCTTGAGCCTTTTTCTTTAAAACCTGTCGTTTATCGTGTTTTTTCTTACCTTTACAGATTCCTATTTTGACTTTTATTATATTGTTTTTCAAGTAAATTTCCAGAGGAATGCAGGTAATGCCTTTTGTGGCTATTTGATTACCTATTTTCACGATTTCCTTCATGTTTAAAAGTAGTTTTCGTTCTCTTGTGGGATTATAATTGAGGTCGGAAGTGTGCGAATATTTAGCAATGTGGCTCTCTTTTAGCCAAGCGCCGTTTTCGGTGGTGTGAATATGCGAACCTTTTAAATTACAACGGCCATCTTTGGTAGCCTTAACTTCCGGCCCCGTTAACATAATGCCCGCTTCATATTCTTCTATTACTTCATAGTCGTAATATGCCTTTTTGTTATTGCTAAGAATTTTCATTTAATTTGATTGTATGTAGTCCATAAAAAAGCCTTTGACTATGAAAGTAAAGGCTTTTTATGTTTAACTTTGTTTATTATTCCGTTACTTCAACGGTTGTTGCGCTTTCCGGAGTTTGTGCGCTTTCCGTGTTGCTTTCCATGCCCAAAATTGTAGGAACGGTGATTTCTATGCTTCCCGATGCTTTTTCTTCCGGTAACATGATGTTGAATTTAGCGGTTTTAACATTGCTGTCGTAGTTTTCCAGGTCAAATACTTTAACATATTTACCTTTACGATCTGTTTTAACTTTTTCAGTGGTGTAGCTTTTTAGCCCAATGTTTTCTTCTTCGGCCGCACTAGCAGCTACATCTGCCTCAACAACTTGATCATTATACTCCAATTGCATTACCGGTTTATTGCCGAATTCTTCAGTTTTTCCCTTATTAGTAGCCGAAAATTCAACAATTAAATATTTGCCTTTTGGCTTTAGTTCTTTTTGAAGGATGCTGTCTGTAATGGTTTCGCTAATTTTGGTACTTGTCACATAGTAGTCAAAATTAAAATTGTTACCCGCTTTTACCGTAACTTGCGGAAATTCATCATAGCTGTTGCTTACTTCCGTTGCTTTGCTGTTATCTGGTGTAGTTTGGTTAGATGAGCAACCAGCTAAGCCAATTGCGAGTAAAATTACAGCTAGTATTGATGTTGTAGTCTTTAAGTTTTTCATACTGTTTGGTTAAATTGTGTACAAATTTTACGACTATTTTAAGGTGTAGTCTAGTGTATTAACTTTTGCATGCATTTGCACTTTTGTAATTAAAATTGTAGCTTAGTGAAAATTAAATAATTAAAATGATTTATTCTGGACATGTTAAGTGGTTTGTTCCTTTTGAGGAATTAACTGAAGGGAAGATGATAGATTTTTCTTTTACAGATCCTGCTGTGCAAGTTGGTGTGGGTGCTATATTAGCAATATTGTTGATTGCATTTTGGCTTGATAAAAAAACTAAAACACCAAATTGGCTGAAGGTTTTTGCAGATAGATACGAAAAGCTTATTTTGAAGATTTTTCAGATTATGGTGGGTTTGTTTTTACTCATTACAGCTTATGAATCTATGTTGTTTGCGCCCATTTTTGCTGTGGCCACTCTTGCCGAAAAAGCATTGAGTGCAATAACGGTTTTGGCAGGCTTGATGATGATTTTTAATTACAGAATTTGGATATCGGCGGTGTTGCTAGTTTTTGTTTATGCTTCCGCGATGTTTTTTTATGGGTTTACCGCCATGATTGAACATTTTCATCTTATTGGCATAGCTCTTTTCATGTTTTTATATGATTTCCCTTATAGGAAATTTAAATTTATTGAAAAGATTCGTTTAAGAGGCGTGGATATTTTGAGAATTTCAACAGGAATTGCCTTAATTATTTTAGCTTGGCAGGAAAAGTTGTCTTTTCCAATTTTAAGTGAAGAGTTTTTGAGCCTGCATCACTGGAATTTTATGAAAGATTTCTTTCATCTTTCGGCGTTTTCAGATAGATATTTTGCGCTAGCAGGAGGTTTTACCGAACTGCTTTTTGGCTTGTTATTTGTTGCTGGTTGGGTAACCAGAATTAACACTTTGGCTACATCTTTCTTTTTTATTAGTACAGCTATTATTTTAGGTCCTCATGAAGTGCTAGGACACATGCCTATTTTTGCTATAGTAATTATATTTTTGGTGTGGGGACGCTCTAAAAAAACTACTTTAAATTAGTTAGCATCGTGCCGGAAAAACTTTCTATTTTTTCCTTATCGGGAGTTAGGTCAAATATCATGTCGTTGATGTAAAGTTTACCCTTTACATTTTCGTTTTCAAATTCAATTGAAATATTGTCTTTTGTAAGTTCAAGTGTTTTACTTTCATAGTCGTTGCTAATTTCTCCAGATTCCACTAACTCGCGCAACTTTTCTTCAAGATTAAGACTTAAAAAGGTTTTATTACCGTTTTTTAAGTCGATTGTTAGGCCGTTAAAGCTTACCAAGTACGCCACATTATTGATGCTTATTTTTGAAGCGTCGTTGCCATAATACGCATCCATAAAAGTTAGATTGCTAAATCCTTGAATGTCTATTGTCGCGTTAGTATTGTTTCTATAAATATTATAATTGTATTTATAAATTGTGCTATTTCGGTCATAGGCCGGGATATTGAAAGCTTCATATATAGCACTTTCTTGCCCCCACCTTCTTATGGTGGTGAAATTTTCCGGCAAGGCATCTTGTACTAATGGTGATATAGTAGAAAAATTGTGGTTGCCTGAAAAGTAGCTGATAATTGCACCAAGCTCATTTACATCCTCTTTTTCAAGGGTTTTTGTATCGATAGAAGCTACTAATTTGCCTTCTTCAACTAAATTATATTTATCTAGTATTTGATTAAAACGATTTGTTTGGCTATGAGTAGCAACGGAAAATGCGCTCCACGGGCCAAATAAAGAGAGTACCAAAATGATTGAAACTGAAATGGGAATTAGTTTTAGGTTTTTCTCTTTTACTAATAAGGCGTAAATTGCTGTTGCGGTTAACCAAACACCCAATAATAGGGCGTAGTAGCGATTTTCGGTGATTCCATATTGATTTATACGAATGCCCACAGCTGCAAAAAGTAGCCACACAAGTGGTATTAGTGAGATATAAAATAGTTTTCGAAATACATTTATCCACTTGTTTTCGCTTAAATCTGAGTATGGATGAAGGATAATTAAATTGATGATTCCAACTATAGCGTAACCAATCACCATGAGGCTCACTAAGCCATTTGGCCACACTTGGGTAATCAAAATTTTCCCTCCATAAAAATATAAGATAATTGTATAAACGCTAATAAGCGGAGTTAGTACATATTGAGCAAAGTTTTTAGTTATTTTTGGCAAACTTTTTTCTTGATTGAGCGCGTCTAGGTTATGAGGAATGTTGCTGAAAAATAAGATTGGGCTAAAAATTCCTGCTATCACAACAAAAAATTCCGCATAGGTTTCGCTGTCAATTTGGATTTCAAAAAGCGTGTCTATAGTGCCTAAAATCAAGGATATTCCTAAAAAAAGTACTAATGAATATACAAAAGTTATAAATAAACCAATCACAATATGCTTGTTGTACTGCCAAAAACCGAGATTTTCTTTTTTGTATATAAAAGGTGCAAAAGTTGCAAATAAAATTGAACATAGGTTGAGAACTATAATCATTTTAAAGACGCTATCTGGCCAACCATTTTCTGTGGCGTATGCTGGGTTTGGTAATATAAATGTGTAATAAATGATTGTTAAAGCCAAAACTGCTAGATTTGCTAACAAAAACTTACTTGTGCTGAATTTTTTCCTTTCTGCAATTAGTGCGAGCGAAGCAAAAAGCGGGAAACTAAAAATTAAACTTAAAATTGTTTGGGTAAAATATTCTTGTGTGTCGTAGGTAATTAAAGAAGGCATTTCAATTAGCAATATGCCTAAAATTGTAATTGTAAAGCCAACTAATAGTGCCATGGGAAAGCGTAGAAAAGTTTTAGCGCCTTCTGTTTTTATGGTTTGTAGTGATGGGAGTAATTTCATGATGATTTTGTTTAGATGAATTGATTATAAACCTCTAGTGCAAAAGTACAAACTAGCGAGGCGCCATACTGTTGACAAAAGAGGATTTGCGTTGTATCGTAATAACTTGATATTTTAGATTTATTTATGCAACCTCAGGCTTTACATGTTGTTGACCGTACTTTGGGCGAATTGGCTGCTAAAAGTAGTTTGATCAAATACATGAGCCCTGTAGATTCAGGTGATCAAAAGGCTTTATACATTGAAGCTAGAGAAAGAGGTGAAATTGTAGAGCCTATTTTTCAGTACCCAGATTTGGGTATTGATCCCTCTGTGGCCATAAAACAGATTGATGAATTGGAAATCCCAACAGATAGTGCTATTGGTCAAATAATAAACGATAGTAGATGTGAACTCAAACTTAGTTTGCAAATGCTTGAAGCTAGAGGCGATAAAGAGCATTTAGTAGAGTTGAATCAACAGCTTTATGGAGCGCCAAATAATGCTTTATTGGATTATGCAAAGAGCGTATTGACGGATAATGATCCAATTCTAGATGAATTAAGAGCACTACCTAAAGTGTCATCTGTGCCCGGAAAAGATTATTTGGGAGAAAGTATAGAAGTTGTAAGAGGGGAGTTGGATTTTTACACATTGTTGAAGTGGCAAGTTTTAAGGGAGGATGTGCCATCTTCAAAGACAGATATTTTTACAACTGCTGTGATTTTGGCTAAAAATGGTTCTTATGGCGCTCAGTCACCTGGAAAATTAGGTGTGCACGAAGTGGGTGTTCACGCTTTGAGGGGCGCAAATGGAGCTAAGCAACCATGGGATATTTTTAGAAGAGGTTTTCCTGGCTACGTGGCGACAGAGGAGGGCTTAGCAGTTTATTCTGAATATAAGTTTGGTAGTTATTTAAATGTTAACAATTACCGCAATTATGCCGGTAGAGTAGCTGCAGTTAGTGCCATGATGGAAGGAAGAAGTTTTAGTGAATGTGTTGATGAGTTGATGGAGTATAACTTTTCTTTGCCTGCAGCCTTTCAGCTTGCTATGCGAGCATATAGAGGCGGTGGATTTGCCAAAGATCAAGAATATTTGAAGGGCTTTAAGATGATTCGCGATTTTGTGGATGAAGGCGGCGATTTAACAGATTTGTACTATGGGAAATTTAGCTTGGAACATTTAGCTTTGGTTAAAGAAATGGCAGCTAATGGTGAATTAACACCAAAAGATCAGTTGATTTTACCTAGGTGGTTAAGAGTGGCAAAATCTGATGTGACTAGACACTAGTTCAAAACTAAAATTGCGATATTGAGTAGGGTGGCGAATGAAACCCAAGCTAGGTATGGCACTAAAAGGTAGCTGGCGGTTTTATTGATGCCGTAGGAAATTTTAATTAGGTAAATAATGAAGCCGAGGATGATTAAAATGTTGAGTACAGCGAGGCCGAGCATTTCTAACCCAAAAAACACAATGCTCCAGGTGGCGTTGAAAATTAGATGGATTAAAAAAGCTACTACAGCTTTATTGGCTTTGGGATTGGTTTTGCGTTGTTGCCAAAGCAAATAAAGTGATATGCCCATTAAACAGTAAAGCGTAAACCAAACTGGGCCAAAAATCCAACCTGGTGGATTGAAAAACGGTTTTTGTAAGGCATCATACCAAGTTTGAATCTTGTTTGCTGTAAAAAATGATCCTATGATTCCGGCACTTTGGCAGAGTAAAATTGCTAATAGCGCTTGGAAGAAGTTTTTTATTTTCATAATTGAATTATACTGAAAAAGCTAAAGTTTATAAAGAGGCTCTGCTTTGTTTTATAGTGACGTTGTGGTAGAAGTGTGACAATTATTTAATTATACAAAATGGGTTTGGAAGCACTAATTTTACTTGTTTCGTTAACAGTGTTGGCTTTTTCTGCTTACTATATGGTTGGTTCTGGTGTGCGAATCGCAAGGCATTTTAAGTTGTCGGAGGCATTAATTGGTTTAACGCTTATTGCTTGGGGCACCTCTTCGCCAGAGATTGCAGTTTCTGTAACAGCGGCATTAAATGGGCATGGAGACTTGTCTGTTGGTAATGTTATTGGTTCAAATATATTTAATTTAGGATTTATTTTAGGCTTGGTTGCCTTGGTGAAATCGCAACCAATAGCAAAAAAAATGGTTTATAGAGATGGTTCTGTGTTGTTGGGGTCTTCGCTGTTGATTTTGATTTTTGTATGGGATTATAAAATTACTTTTTTTGAAGGGTTTATTTTGTTGTTGATGTTGGTAGCCTACAGTGCTTATTTGTTTATGGTTAAAGATGTAGAAACTGCTGATGAAAGCCCAAAAACGCCTGATTTGAGTGGTAAGTACGATAAATTTAAAGATATTTTTATATTTGCAGCTAGTTTAGCAATTTTGATGAAATCATCAGATTATACTGTACTTTCGGCTACTAATATCGCTAGATCTTTTGGAGTTTCCGACTGGGCAATTGGCGCAACTATTATCGCAGCAGGAACAAGTTTGCCAGAGGCAGCAACTTCGATAACAGCTACTATAAAGGGAAAATACGGTATGGCTTTAGGCAATGTTATTGGATCAGATATTTTTAATGCCTTAGGTATTATTGGAATTAGTTCGGTTTTGAGGGAAATTCATTTAAAAGGCCAACATGAGGTTTTTGGAGTTCCAGACTTTATGTTTTCACAATTAATGTTAATAGCGACTGTACTTTTGATACTTGTTTTTATGAGAACCAAATGGCGGTTGGGTCGAGTGGAAGGTGGAATTTTATTAAGTATCGCACTCGCTAGAATGATTTTTGAAATTTATGTTGGTTCTTAAGGGGTGAGCAGTGTGTTAAAACGCGCCGTTTTCATTTGGAGAATCTTCTGGAATTTGTTGAACAATATCCCACATTTCTACAATTTGGTCGTTGGCGATTTTAAAAATATGCACTACAGCAAAGCCAATATCTCCTTCTTGCATGCGGAAGTGTGAATGCACCGCAACCGTGTCGCCTTCGGCAATTACTCTTTTGGTTTCAAGTTTTTTATGAGGAAGATTCTCGTGGCTTTCGGCCATGCCTTTTTGCAAACTTTGTGCATCCCCAGGATAGTGCATATTATGATGTCGCATTGTAGGCGACACATATTGGCTATAGGCTTGGTCAATGTTGCCTTCAATAACCATACGGAGAAAATTTGTAGCGATGTCTTTATTAGTCATGGGGGAAGTATATAGCAAGCCTTTACAAAAAATAAATTTGACTTTTATGTAAAACATGTTGATACTACCTACTTATAAAAAAATTAACTTATCGTAAAATGAATAATCAACCACAAAGACGAGGCACAGATAGAGGGGGAATTGCTCCTTCTGATGATGCTATTTTAACAGGAATGAACCAAAGACTTGCTAGAGAGCAGGTGCCACTTGTGGAGATGCCTATGCGAGAGGGGGATGACAGCAAAGCTTTGGTGGATGGTCTTCGCACACAAGGTGCAAAGTTGTTGGGTATTACTCTGCAAGAACTAGATGCATCTAATGCTGTAACTGGTACTGCTGATGCGGTTGTTGAACAAAGTGCGGAAGCTCAGTTAAGGGCTCTTTTGGTTAAAGAAATAAGTGCTATTCCAGAACATGAGCGGACTTTTGGTAACCAGGTTCTTACTCCTGAAGCTGTTATGCGTGCTATAAGCGAACCAGAATTATTTTTAGAGGTTTTTAATGGTTTTTCAACAGGACACACAGTGCGCTTTAGTTTTGGTTATCGCCCGGATATAGAACAGACTTCTTTATATGTACGAAGATTAGATGGTGGACAACAAGTGCCAACACCGGCTGAAATAAGAACCGATAGACGTAATTTCAATTTAAATCTTCGGGAGGTTTTTTACCCTAGTTTGGTAGATGGTAGCCGTCAAACAATGTCAGGTAGAGATTCTTGCTTTGACGACGAAGAAAATCTACAATTTAGTGGCACGGATAGAGTTATACCTCCTTCTTCTTATGCGGTGAGTGGTAGTTTTCATTATCCAGCTAGTAATGGGGGGCAGAATACAGCCGTTTTTCTAAAGCAAGTTTTAAATAGAGCTAAATTAAAACTCTTTTGTCCACGTATTATTGCACGCAAGGCCACCGAATAAAATTCTGGCGGAGAGAGAGGGATTCGAACCCTCGTTACCCTTGCGAGTAAACACGCTTTCCAAGCGTGCGCCTTCAGCCACTCAGCCATCTCTCCTTAAAATTGAGGATTTGTAAAAAATCGCTTTCAAGGTTTATCATTTTTAAACTGTACCTTCAAGCATTTTGCTCTACAATAAAAGCATGGTGGAAATTATTTTAACAATTGTTGCGGTTTTTCTTTCTTTGGCTATACATGAGGCCTCGCATGGGCTTGTGGCCTATGCGTTTGGCGATCCTACAGCAAAGCATCAAGGACGATTGAGTTTAAATCCTTTGGTGCATGTGGATTTATTTGGTACGATTTTGTTGCCGATTTTGCTGATGTTTTCGGGTTTACCCGTTGTGGGCTGGGCAAAACCGGTGCAGGTGAATTACGGGAATTTTCAAAATCCGGTGAGAGATGGGGGCTTTACAGCTTTGGCGGGCCCGGCTTCTAACTTTATTTTGGCTTTAATAAGCGCTTTTTTGCTTACATATTTGCGCGGGGTGTTGCCGGTTTTCTTAATACAATTTTTATGGTTGATGTTTTATATCAACATTTCTTTGGGTTTGTTTAACTTTTTGCCTTTGGCGCCTTTGGACGGTTCAAAAATAATTGGTTTGATTGTGCCAAAGCGTTTTCATGGCCAATATTTGAAATTTTTAGATAGAAGTACAACATATTTCATAATAATTCTGCTTTTTGACATCTATGTGATGCCTTCTATTATTGGATACTCCGTTTTTGGGCATTTCTTGGGCATAATCATGGATTACATTAAATTTGTGATATTTAAAAGCACTTGATGTTGTATGTTGGGGTGAAGGCGAGACACAAGTGGTTGTATGGCTTATGCAAGCCAAAAACAGTTGACATATTGTTGACGAAACGGGCCTCAATGAGTATGATTGTGGCATCTGTTTTGTTCGTTAAAAGCTTTGCTACTCTCTCTATCAAAATGTTTTCGGGAGTTCGATATCTGAACTGGATGTTTCCGGTTCGTGTGAGCACCCACCTGGTCCCAAAGGGGGTCAGTTGTAAGGTTTTGACGGCACAACGGTAAAATATGTATGAATAAAAGGCACCCGTGGTTAGGGCGCCTTTTTGCCTATCTACTTACTTTTGAAATTTA
>JBGAUX010000011.1:0-25640 GCA_044228405.1 Candidatus Altimarinota bacterium
ATTCGCTCATTACTAGGAAAGCCATTTTAGCCATTTCGCCTCGTGTTACATTGCCATGAGGACGGAAAGTTCCGTCTCCGTAACCAACAACGATGTTGTTGTCGTAGGCAAAGTTTACAGCGCCAGCATAGTAACTGTTTTGATCAACATCACTAAATGGTGCTGCTGGGCTAGTTGTTAAATCAGCATGCTTTGCATTTAAAAGTACTACTAAAATCTCAGCTCTTGTCATTGGTAAATTTGGTTTGAATGTCCCATCCGAATGACCAGCGATGATACCTAATGATTTTGCTGTATTGATAATACTAACAGCCCAACTTCCTTGAATATCTGGGAAAGCATTTTCCATTTCTTCAACAACTTCGTAACCTTGTGAACATAAAACTATTTTTGTACCTTCAGCTCTTGTTAAAACAGAGTTTGGTTCAAATTTTGCCTCTGCTTTTCCGCTTACTGCTCCTATTTTAGCCAACTGTGTGATATAAAATTCAGCCCAGTGACCGTCTGCATCTTCAAAACCGTCAACTGATGCTCCACAACTTGCATTTGTACTCAAAACTGGTGTTTCGTCTTCTTCTTGTTCTTCAGCTGTATTCATTACATGTACTTTAAAGTCAGCTGAGGCCAAAACTGTATTCTCGTCGCTTGCATCTAAAACTTGTACAACATAAAGTCCTGCTGTGAAATTTGTGTTAGCAGTGGCTGTTTCAACTACTGATAAAGGTAATTGAAATCTATCGTTTACAGCAAGACTAATATTAGTGGTCATAGCTGTTTTTTCTGTTACAGAAGGTGAATTGTAGCGTGAAACTACAATGTCCATAGTGGATTCCTCGTAACCTTCTACTGTGAATTCCAATAAATCATCAACATACAAATCAATCTCTTGAGTTGCTTTTAACGAATCCTCGTTAATAATTGTAATGTCACCATTAGTGGCTAGTACCCGTGTAGATGGTGCTAATAATGTTGCCAGTAATAATACCATCGCCGCTAACAGCGCAAATGAAGCCTTTATCCGGCTCATGCTAAGAGTTTGAGTGTACATACAAATGGGGTTAAGAAATATAACTTTTGTATTTGTTCAGTAGTTAAGACGGCACTTATAGAAAAAACTTACAAAATTTCTTTTTCTAAAGTTAATGCCTGTGTTAAAGCCTTTAAGCCAACTTCCAGTTGTGCTTTATCTGGCTCTTTCGTGGTAAGTCGTTGAAATAATAGACCTGGTTGAATAATTGCTCGAATCCACACCTTGTGTATGTATTTTGCGCTAAGTTTAAGCACCTCATAGGCTATGCCAGCCACTAAAGGCAAAAAGGCGACTCTTCGTAGGAAGTTAAAGAAAAATTCTTCGTGACGGGGCACGAATGAGTAAACAATGATGCTAATGGCAAAGACAATAATCACAAAACTTGTACCACAACGAGGATGAAAACGGCTTTGTGTTTTTGCATTCTCGGGATTTAACTCAAGGTTGTTTTCGTAGGTAAAAATTGATTTATGCTCGGCTCCATGGTACTGAAAAACGCGTTTAAAGCTTGGTATTAAGCCAATCAAGAAGATGTAGGAAACAAAAAGTGTCGTTTTAATCACGCCATCGATAACATTAAATAAAACATAATTATTTTGCACAGCCAAAGACTTTGTTCTAATAAATTCGGTAATTCCAAGGGGTAAAAATTTAAATAAAGCCAGGCTAAACCCTAGGGCTACAACAAGTGAAACAGCAAACATAAGAACTTCAAAAAACCTGAAAAATTTGCCACTTTTCATCTGCTCGGTTCCGCTTGCGGAGTTTTTAGAATTTTTGGAGGCTTCTTCCTCTTCTTCTATTGATTCATTTGCTGAAAAATTTAATGCCTTAGTTCCCACAATCATCATTTCAAACAAATTCACTACACCTCTAATAAGAGGTAATCCTAAAAATTTAAAGCGCTTTGTAATACTCTCAAATCTTTCCTGTTTTTGAATAATACTCCCATCTTTTTTGCGCACAGCGATTGTAATATGATTTGGCGAACGCATCATTACGCCTTCTATTAAAGCTTGGCCGCCAACCGCAAAATCTATTTTACCGGCTAGTAAAATTAAATAAAAAGATTTAAGAAAGAATTTTTTAAGGTACATATAATTATTGAGCACTACTTACTAATGCTTTGAAATCGTCGTAGGTTGTTGGATTGTTGATTTTTTGACCATTCAAGAAAAAGCTTGGTGTGCTTCTTACTCCAAATTCGTTAGCACTCTTTAAATGATTCTTGATTTTAGCTTTAACTGCAGAAGAATCCATATCGGATCTAAATTTATCTACATCTAAACTTAAGCTGGTTGCATAACTAATAAATGAATCACGCGCGCCACTATTGCCCGACCAGTCAGCTTGATTTTGGAACAACATATCATTCATTTCCCAAAATTTTCCTTGCATACCAGCAGCCTCCGCAGCTCTTGCGGCTAAATCGGCTTGTCTGTGTTGTGGCAACGGATAATGTCTGTAGACGATCACTAAATCATCTGGAAAGTCTTCGTGTAATTGTGTCATAAATGGGGCAAAAGCTCGGCACGCTGGACATTGAAAATCGCTGTATTCAACAAGTATATTTTTGGCATCTTTGTTGCCTTCTATCCAGTCACTGTCGTCCGGTTTATCCAATGTTAAAATTGGTTGTGGAATGCTTACTTCTGTTATTGCTTTGTAGATGCCGTATCCTATAGTTACGGCCAAAATAGCTACTACTGCTATAACGATGATATTTTCTTTTTTCATATACAAAACTTAGGATAAATTTTTTGCATTGTACCCCAAAGAGCCGTTTTTGACCAATTTCTCGTCTAGCCAAACGCTAACTAACCGAGCTCAAATAACATTTTTCGCAGTATATAATCTCGGGGGCGCTAGGAGCAAAGGGCGTTTTAAAAGCAGATGAGCACTTGGCACAATTGCGGTTGTATAGCTTGCGAGGCTGGCGTAGTGTCATTCTTTGATTGTGTCTGCAATCTGGACATTCACTTGGAATTGCAAGGCCAAGCTTTTTTAGTTTTGCAAGTTCTACAGGGATAATTTTATAGTTACGCTTGCAAGTTTTGCAGGCAAGAATGTTTGCTAAAATCTCGTCTGTAACCGCGCTAATGCTGGTTGGCACCTGGTAAGTTTGTGGCAAATAGTCTCTTTTATCGGCTTCTTTCCAACGATATCCCTGTGCCTGCGCCTGTTCTTTATTTAATGGTAAGTACTCTTGGGCAACCGTTTCGTTGTAGCCAAATGCTGTGTGATAGGCTGGAAAAAACTGCCCCCACTCTCCAGTTTTCTGCATGTGTTCAATGATTTTTGGCACAAGTTGCTCGTACTCTGCTTGCGTATATTGCTTGTTAAAGATGCAGTATTTTTTGTTTCTAAGTCCACTACAACCAAACAAATTGCTCGAGTTAAAGCAAAATTCGGAATACATAACATCACTACTATGAAAAACATAGAGACTAAAAATCACATTGTAGGTTTCGATTGTGCCCAAAACTTGATAACAAAGTTCAGGCTTTAAATACATGTTGGAACAATCAATAACATCTTTAATATTCACTCCCACAGTAATATACTGACAATTTTCGCTGTCGTTTACATCATAACAATCTTCACAATCTTTACAGTTGGTTAAAAAATCACCGGTAGAATTTTCTGAGTTCACGATGTTGGCATACTTATAAATGCGTTCTTTGCGCATTTGTTCGAATATTTCCAGTGCTTTTTTAAAATTTTCTGGCGAAGAAAGTGCCTGTTTCACCTTTTCTTCATATTCGGTTTTACTGAAAGGCTTGTTCATAAAATAATACTCCTTATTAACCAAATTTGTTGAAAGAAAGCAGTTTTTAGAGCCACGCAAATTGTCGCAAAACCAGCTATCAGAAGTGTTTTGACTGTTAAAAACATAAACGCAATTATAGCATTTAGTTGTGTAAAAACATTGATACAAAAGTTCGGAATTGTAGGCGTAGCTGCTATCCATAACATCTTTGCAATCCTGCAAAAGCTTGCCGTAATAACAATCTTCCGAATTTTCGGAACAGTTAATTAAGTAACAGTTTTTGCAATAGCCTGTGCCGGTTGTGTACTCACAATTTTCATTGTTTAACTGAATTAAATTCACCTTTGGTATTTGTAAACTCAAATCATAAAACTGTTCAAAAAAGCCTTTGTTAAAATCAAAATCAGCGCCAAATTCCATTGGATCCCACTGATCGCTCCACCATTCTTCGTGGGTGTAAATTTTATATCTCTTTCCCCACTCCGTGTGAGGAGAATATAAGGAGATTATAGGTTTACCACTAAGGCTGGACTTTGACTGGTAAAAATTTTGCTCGTTGCGGTGCACTGTGCGGGTCGCCAATCTGCAATCTGGGCAATTAGCTGGTTGTGGTATTTCGTATTTTTTTTGATTGAAAACTACTGCTAGTTTTTGCAAAAGTTGCTTTTCTTTTTCTCCAACTTCAAAGTTGGCATCGCATTTTTGGCATTTGGTTGACATAAGTTAATTTAAAAAGTTTTAAATTGGTCTAAATCAATACTCTTTCTGGCACTTCCCGTCAAGCTGTGACGACTAATCTAGACAAAAATATGCCTTTATTTAAAAGACAAACTGCTGTATTATTGATTGTGACGAAACTTTTCCACACATGCTTGAGAAACTACAAAAACTAGGGTTTGCACAAAAAGAAGCGGTAATTTACCTAGCTTGTTTAGAGCTGGGCGTGGCTTCTCCCGTATCTACGATTGCTAAAAAGGCTGGCATTAACCGCACAACAGCCTACGATATCTTGGAGAATTTGGATAAAAAAGGTGTAGTGGTAAAGTACACACATAAGAGTAATATTTTTTTTGAAACATTGCCCCCCGGTAAATTGGTAGCCTATTTAGAGGAGCAAAGCGATAAATTTGCCCGCCTAGCTAAAGAAGGCAGTGAGCTTTTGCCAGAACTGCACAAGCATTATTCAGCTTCAAACAAGCCAAAAATCTACTTTTACGAGGGGGATGAAGGTTTAATACGCGTATACGAAGAAACTCTAGAGTCTGAAGGTGAAATTTTGGCATACGCAAGCGATCAGGCTAATCAAAAGGCAATTCCCTGGTACTTCCCCAAATACTACAAGCGCCGAGCAGCCAAAAACATCCCTATAAGAGCTTTGTTTCCAGATACGCCTCAAGACAGGGTTAGGCACAAATTAGACGCAGAGGAGCTACGCAAAAGCCGAATTCTGCCGAAAAACAAGCTAGACTTTGCCCCAGAGGTGAATTTCTTCAACAATAAAATGATGATAGCCGACTGGAAGGAAAAACTAGGCATAATCATTGAAAGTGAAGAGATTGTGGCAGTTTTTAAACAGACCTTTGAATTGGCTTGGGAGGCATCGGAAAAATATCACAAAAAAATTGTGAAAGAGATGAAAAAGGAAGACTTAAATTAAGGCGTTTAAATCAATGGCGCTTCAAAAACAGGTGCGTCTCCTCCGCCAGGGCCAAAATCAAACTCGCCGGCTTCGTCCCATTTGGCAAGCATTTCCTCAACTTTTTCACGCGGTTCGCAATATGTACTACGAGAGTTGTCTTTAATTTCATCCACAAAGCTGTTTTTTACAGGTGCCACATTTATGGTTTTGCCAGAAAAAGCCTGACGAATTTCGCCATTTATAGACATTTTACAGTAGAATTCGCGTACACCCAGATTGATAATATCGCGCTCTTTAAATACCGGATTGTATTCCGCAGCTAAAATTCCAGCATCGTCCGCACCTACTCTAAAGTTAACCAAAGACCCCACATTACCAAATACAGTTCTTTGTATACTGCCCGAAAGCTGCCCCATATATTGATGTGCAATGGTTAGGTTGAGGCGGTATTTACGAGCCTCAGAAAGGATTTCGGCAAAAGTTTCGGTAGCAAAGTTTTGAAATTCATCTACATAAAAGTAAAAATCTTTACGCTGTTCTTCTTTTACATTCGCCCTACTCATAGCAGCTTGATAAATTTTTGTAATGATCATAGCTCCTAACAAACCACTGTTTTCCTCACCCAGTAAGCCTTTAGACACTTTCATTAATAAAATCTTTTCGCCATCCATAATTTCTCGAATGTCGAATTTATTTTGAGGTTGGCCAATAATATTACGGATCATGTTGGTAGCCACAAATTGTCCAACTTTATTTAACAAGGGAGTAATGGCTTCTGCATCAAATTTTTCGCTCCAACCGGCAAATTCTGAAACCCAAAAATTCTTAACCACATTATCTTTAATTCGAGACACCACACTCTGCCGATAATTTTTATCGGTAAGCATTTTTAAAATTGAAAGCACAGTGGTATTTGGGCTGTCTAGTAGCGCCAAAACCGTATAACGCAGTACGTGCTCAAGTCGGTCTGTCCAGTTTGAACCGAAAAGTTTTTTGAAAATCTGCAAAAAGCCAATTGTTACCTGCATTTTAAAGGCTTCATCAACGCTTTCCATGGGGTTAAAAGAGATCGGGAAATTAACATCAGCGGGATCGAAGTAAATAACATCTTTAATACGATGCTTTGGCACATATTCCATTACCGAATCCACTAAATCACCATGAGGATCTAGCACGCCGACACCTTTACCGGCGTCGAGGTCTTCTTTAATCAGCAACTCAAGCATTTTAGACTTACCCGAGCCGGATTTACCAACAACATAAAGGTGTCGGCGTCTATCAACTCGCTTGATTCCAAAAACATCAAAATTACTATGATAGTTGGTCATACCAAATAAACTTACATCGGGCTCCCCTTTTTTTGGTATATCTTGAGGTGGTTCGGCTTTTCGCGCTAAAACATAAACTATGTGCGGAACAAAGTCTGGATTGGGAAAATGGTAGAGTGTAGCCAATTCTTTGGGGCTCAGCAAATAGGCTCCATTAACTTTTCGGTTTTTGTACTCACTCAAAAAATTCTTATCCCCAAGGTGCACTGCTGTAAAATCTTGGATATCTGTTTTATTAAATTGAAAAAAACTGTTAATTATCGCCTCTAGTTTTCGAGTTGCATCGGCTTGCTGTTTTGCCAAGTAACCCACTCTAATACTCACTAAAAAGGGTTCGGTTTTGGTTTTTTCGATAGCTAAAATTTTCCGCTGATTAATTACACTATTTTCTTCTTTTAAACGCATCCAATCACGCACACTAAATCCTTTTTTAAACTGATTCCAACGCAAGCCCACCCTTCTACTCAAATGGTAACCTGAGCTTTCTTCTTGCGGATTTATAACAATTTGAATCCAAACCTGTTCGCCAGTTGCAATTTTGGAAATCACAGAAAACAAACGACTTTGGCTATCTTCCTCAAATTCATCATAGGTTTTGAAAGGATAAATATCACCAAATCTTAACTGCAATCTTGCGCCTGCAATTTGCAAATTTGACCGAGTAAAGTTATCTACATAATCATCAACCTGCTTAATTTCACAATCTGGATAGGCCGAATACAAAAGCCCCTCAACTGTTTCGTATAGGTTGTCTGGAACTGCAAAAAAGAAATAAGTGTGTTGTTCAAAACCCACTAATTCCAAAGAAACTGCTTTGTTTTTAACAGTATTTTGCAGGTTCACCAACATCTCCTGAAAAACACTCTCCTTTTTTTTAACCTCGTCGCCATGCGGCACGATCACCTGAAAATACTTCATGATTATTTAGTAATTCTCTCATATTCTAGCTAATTTTACATAACAATCACTACAATATACAACCGTTTCTTGTTTAGGGTCGTGGGGAGTTTGCAGTGGTGCTTGGCAACCAGCACATTGATGATCAAACAAATGCCGATTATGTTGCCTCTGCAAACGATTTAAATAGCGTTGATGCTGACTTTCCCTAGGCAAAGCCAAATTCATTTTTCGATAAAATTCTAATTCCTGAGGTATGATTTTATATAATTTTCCTGATGTTTTGCATTTAAGTATTGCTTTTGTAACCTCGTCGGGAGTGTCCTTAATATTGTCTGGCAAATCATAAATTGGGCCCTGATATGAATAATCTGTGTCTTCTTCTTTCCAGGTATATCCCATGTTTTTTGCCTGATCACTATTGAGAGGGTAATACTCTTGAGCAATTGTTTCATTGTAGGCAAAAGGCGCCAATTGCGCCGGGAAAAACTCTCCATATTCCCCTGTTTTACGCATGTGTTCAATCAATTTGCCCTTTAAAGTTTGATACTCCTCCTTTGTGTACTGCTTGTTTAAAATCACATATTGCTTGTGCCTAAGGGATATGCAGCCAAATAAGTCACTGCTATTGTGGGACAATTCACAATATTCGGAATTGTTTATGTCGTAAGAGATATTGCAAAATTTAACAAATTTACTCCGATTACATGCGTGACAATCATATTGTAGCTCGCATTCAAAAGCCGACTCGTATACGTCATAACAATCTTTTAAATGGCCGGCATCATAGCAATAACGAACATCTTGCGATTTTATTACCTCAAAACTATCAAACACATTTTTACACCGATAAAGAGTATCGCCAGTGCAATTTTCACAAACATCCATCAAATTAGACATTTTAGGACTATTTTTGATCAGCTGAATATATTGATCCTGGTACTTTTGAAGTTGCTCATAGGAACCAAGATCTATTTTTGAAATAAACTGTTCGTACTCTTGTTTTGTGAGCTGTTTGTTATATGCATAATACTGTTTTTGATAAGCATTACTACACATAAAACTATTCTTGCAGGCTCGCGAAAAGTATAAAAAGGCAGAATCGAGAGCGCTATCTGAGCAAAAAGTGTAAATACTATTATAGGCTTTGGATAGGTACATGCCCTCGTAGCACAACTCACTGTCTTCTATGTTGTGGCAATCCATACAATCATTGCAATTGATGAGCCATTTTGAATAGTAAACATTGCGACAATAGCCTGTATCAACACACAAATAGCAGTCTTTAATTGATTCGGTATGATTGGTGAATTCCGAATTTTCATTATTTTTTGTGTGCAAAGCCAAACGCGGTACTTTAAGTTGAAGCTCTTTGTATTGTGTGAAAAATGGTTTAGAAAAGTCTATTTCCTGAGCAAACTGCATAGCGTCCCATTTATCACTCCACCAACAGCTATTGCAGTAAACCGTAAATGGAGATTCGTTGTGATACACGGAAATTATTTGTTTTTGGCAAAGATCGCACTTACGGTTATACAAATGTCGTTCATTACGAAAACTCATTCTACGCCTTTGCCTCTCGTTAGGTGTAAGCGTGGGGAGGGGCACATTTATGCGTCGATAAAATGCTTGGTCTTGCTCATCTATAGTGAAATCTACCTTACTAAAGCGACATTTTTGATTAATTTGAGTCATAATTAAATTTTACATTTATCTTGGTGAGGCGCAACTTATTTTGTGGCAAATTAAATCTTGTTTGGTTTCGATTTTGAGTTAGGCTACAATAACGCAGATTTAACTTAAAATTATGAAAGTACGAATAAAACGCATAGATAAAACTTTGGATTTGCCAAAGTACGAAACCGACGGCGCTGTTGGCTTTGATTTTGTGGCGCGGGAAGCCACGACTATTGAGGCGCGTAGTGTTGGCGTGATCCCTGGAAATGTGGTGGTAGAGGTTCCAGCTTCTTATATGCTTGTCGTGGCTTCACGCAGCAGTACACCGCGAAAAAAAGGCCTGTTAACTCCGCATGGAATTGGCATTATAGACCACGATTATTGTGGACCAACCGATGAAATTGGCATTCAGGTTTTCAATTTTAAAGACGAAGCTGTAATGATTGAAAAAGGTGAAAGAATTGCACAAGGCGTGTTTGTTCACATTGATAAATTTGATTGGGAAGAAGTGGATGAAATGACTAGTGCAAGCCGAGGAGGTTTTGGTAGTACAGGTTAAAAATCAGCATGAAAGGCAAACTTATTACATTGTACGGCATCAATAATATTGGCAAAAGCACCCAAGCCGGTTTATTGGTGAAAAAGCTTAATGAAGTTGGCCACAAAGCCGTTCATATCAAATACCCTATTTACGATTTAGCCCCTACTGGCCCTTTGCTAAACGACATTTTGCGTGGAGGAAAGCAGAATATTAGCGAGGAAGAACTTCAAACTATTTTTGTACAAAACCGCATAGATTTTGAGCCCACTTTAATTGATACTCTCGAATCTGGCACTACGGTAGTTGCCGAAGACTATATTGGCACAGGAATCGCTTGGGGTGCGGCAAAAGGCGCCGACCTGGAGTGGTTGGAGGCCATCAACGCTCCCCTTTTAAAAGAAGACCTTGTGATTTATATGTATGGCAACCGCTTTACTGAGGCTCAAGAAAGTGACCATATTCACGAAAGCAATGACGATTTAATGAAAAAATGCGCTGAAGTTTATGAATTGCTGGCTAAAAAATACAACTGGAAAGGAGTAAAAGTAGAAGGCGGAATTGATGATGTATTCAAGCTAATTTGGCAAATAACAACTGGCTTTTTGCACATTGACGGCTAGCTGCTTTTTGAGTAACTTTGATGCGTTCTACCTTGAGGATTTTATCTCGTGGGGCTGTAGCTCAGCTGGCTAGAGCACTGCCATGGCATGGCAGGGGTCAGGGGTTCGAATCCCCTCAGCTCCACCAAAAACATATTCATATTACGAATACTTGTATTGAGATTTTGCGCTATTTCGCTGAATAAACGAAAATTTTCTTAAAGTTGAAATTCTCTGGCAAGTTCTTCTCTAGTTTCTCTTGCTACCTTATTGGTTTCTACTTTTTTTCTTTCCTCACAAGTGGCATATAACGCATCAACAAATTTTATAAAACTAGCACTCTTTGGATCTCCCTCCCTGCCATGCCAATCGGAAGTTTTTACTATAGTTTTAAACGGAGCATATCTTTCTAAATATAATTGTAGTATATCGCGATTTATTGTTTCGCCATTTATCAAAAAACGATCTAGATCGAATTCTACTTCAAATAACTCGTTGTTGCTCCCTTTATAAAGCATCCTTACTTTGGATTCGTCATTTGATTTGAGATATGCTTTTCCCACTTCTCCTTCTACCCACTCTTTGAAAAAGTAATTAACATGCCCCTCGAGCACGTTAGTATCTTTAATGTCTCTCCAATTCCTATGTTCTCTTCGTTTTTGCCGTAGAGCTTCAAAATCTTCCTGAGTAGATAATTGAACTTTATGATCGTCAATGTAGGCTTTTAAGGTTTCTCTAATTTCTCCTTCAGCTTCTTTGGATTCCCTACTTTGTCTTTTTCCGCTTTCTTCAATAATCATTCGGATTAATGCGTTTGGATCTGCACCATTATCAAGAGCTGCTACTATCGCAGCCTTTACTGGACCATTTTCATCTGGTTGTAAACCTTCATTTAGCATATGTAGATTATAACATAGAATTATTTTTATGTAAACTTTGGGTGGAGCACTCAATTTAACAAAACTTGACTCTCACCAATTCAATGGTAAAGTAACTTTCTTTAAATTATTTAAAAGACTCACGATGAACACACCAAGTAAATTAGATATTGCATTTGTGGCTGCTTCAATGTTGGCATGCGGAGTCATGGGCGCAAAGTTAGCCACAGCTGGAGTTAAACGTGTACAAACAGAGACATGCGAACAGATACAAAGGAATTTAAGTGAGCACGACCCAAAAAAGGAGACACTAGCTCCGTGGGAAGTTTGGGATAGGACTCGCAACTTTTTTGAATGTGGAGATACTGCTATATTTGATTCAAGAATTTATGCTGAACCAGAAGGCAAGCTTGGATTTGGAATAGGTGCACTCTCGGCATTAGGCCTCACAGGTGCAGCTGTTGGTATTGCGGGAAGAAGAAAGAAGAATAGACCCAAAGATGACAAATGGACGCCCACAACACACATATAGGACATCAAGTATAGCCTATTACAAGAAGAGCCCGCCTTTCGGCGGGCTCTTCTTGTTTAATTTAACTTTGACTATTAGTCTCGATCAAATCTGCCACCTCCGCTGCTTCGTTCGCCTTGTGGACGAGCTTCGCTAACAAAGATTTTTCTTCCGTCAAATTCTTGACCGTCGAACATTGCAATCGCTGCGTTAGCTTCTTCATCAGAAGCAAATTCTACGAAACCAAATCCTTTAGATCGGCCTGAGAATTTATCAGTGATTACTACTGCCGATTCAACAGTTCCAGCCTTTGAAAAGCCGTCACGTAGTGAATCTTCAGTTGTGTTGTAGGATAGACCTCCTACGAAAAGTTTTTTTGCCATATTCAGCAATTAAATAGTAAGCCTCTTTACTTGTCTCTTGAGCTTACAGTTAATGCAAGGAAAAGATAGATCAGAGCTATTTGACACTACAGTCTTTTTAGCGAGATGTCAAACATTTGTATTGTCGCCTTTGCTATTCCTCGCATTGGTCTTGCTTTCCCCACTAAGCCTTGCTATCTTTTTTGCGCCTTATTAATGTCTTTTGATGACTCTCCTCGACGGACGCGAAGTTGCCGGTAATATGCTAAAAGATGCTGCAACGCGTGTTCAAAATTTTCAAAAGCAAGGTATAGAGCCAAAATTGGTTGTTATATTGGTTGGAGGAGACCCCGCCAGCGAGGTTTATGTTAAACACAAGGTAAAAGCCTGTGAGCAAACAGGCGTTATTTCACAAAAACTGCTTTATACAGCCGATGAAATGACTACAGAAAAGCTAATTGCTAAAATTGAAGAGTTAAATGAAGACAAATCTGTGCATGGTATTTTGGTACAACTACCTTTGCCTGCGCATGTTGAAGCCCCAAAAGTGATTAGAGCTATTAATCCTCACAAGGATGTAGACGGCTTTAGCGCATATAACACTGGAAAAGTGTTTTTGAGTACTGACTACGAAGATTTGGCGCCTTGCACACCAAAAGGCATGATCAAACTGCTTGAATATTATCAAATACCGGTATCCGGAAAAGAAGTTGTGGTTGTGGGCTCAAGTAACATTGTGGGCAAACCAATTGCTATTATGTTATCTAACCGCAAGGCGACAGTTACAATTTGTAATTCAAGAACGCAAAATTTGGCAGATCACACTAAAAGAGCTGATATTTTGGTGGTTGCCATTGGTAAGCCTAAATTTATTAATGCTGAAATGGTTAAGGAAGGAGCTGTGATTTTGGATGTGGGAATTAATAGAACAGAAGACGGTAAAATTTGTGGCGATGTTGATTTTGATGCATTAAAAGATAAAGTGTCGTATATTACACCTGTACCCGGGGGCGTAGGGCCAATGACTATAGCCTGTTTAATTGATAATGTTTTAAGGGCAACCGAAAGACAAACTAACAACTAACTCTTTACTTATGTGTGGCATTGTAGGGATTATGGGAAATGGGAATGTGGCTCAAGAGCTGTTTGATGGGTTAACAGTGCTACAACACAGAGGACAAGACGCTGCCGGAATAATGACTTACGACAAGAGCAAATTTCACCTTAAAAAAGGTAACGGCTTGGCGCGCGAAATTTTCCACACAAAGAATATGATGCGCCTTAAGGGTGATATTGGCTTGGGGCATGTTCGTTATACCACTGCGGGAAATTCGGACAATGCCGAAGAGTCACAACCATTTTATGTGAACACTCCTTTTGGGATTTGTCTTATTCATAATGGTAATTTAACTAATACAGAAGAACTGCGTAAAGAAGTGGCGGAATTGAATATTAGACAAATTAATACTGGGTCCGACTCGGAAGTTTTGCTAAATGTGGTAGCTGATGAAATTTTGAAGCTGCGGAAAATCAAACTGAAGCCTCAAGATATTTTTAAAGCGATTACAGCTGTTTATGGACGCCTAAAGGGCTCTTACTCGGTGATCGCAATTATTGCTGGCCACGGCGTTTTGGCCTTTAGAGACCCTCACGCTTTTAGACCATTGGTTTTAGGTATACGCGAAGATGAAATTCAACCTGAATATATTGTGGCTTCTGAAACGGTTGCTGTTGGCACTTTAGGCTACAAAGTGGTTTCGGATATTCAACCCGGAGAAGCGGTTTTTATTGATTTGCAGCGTAAAGTGCACAGGCAAATTTGTGGGCCTCAACGCCCTTCACCTTGTATTTTTGAACATGTTTATTTAGCAAGACCAGACTCAGTAATTGATAAAGTGAGTGTGTATAAAGCTCGTTTGAGAATGGGTAAAAAACTTGCCAAGCAAATCAAGAAATCAAACTTAAAAATTGATACTGTAATTCCAATTCCCGAAACTTCTCGTACTGCAGCCGTAACTTTGGCTTATGAATTGGGAGTTAAGTTGCGTGAAGGTTTAATAAAAAACAGATACATTGGCAGAACTTTTATTATGCCGGGACAAAAAGCGCGCAAGCAATCGGTACGATTTAAGTTGAATCCAATTGAACTGGAAATTAGAAATAAGAATATTTTGTTGGTTGATGACAGTATTGTGCGCGGTAATACTATGAAAAAAATTATTGAAATGGTGCGTAGTGTTGGCGCCAAAAAGGTTTATGTTGCATCTTGCGCTCCCCCACTAAGAAGCCCTTGTGTATACGGTGTGGACATGCCAACCAGACAAGAATTTGTTGCTTATGATCGCACAATTGAAGAAATTGAGAAAGAAGTTGGTGCAGATAAATTGTTTTATCAAAGCAATGAGGATTTGGTTAACTCAGCTAAAGAGGGTAATCCTGAGATTAAAAATTATTGTACTGCTTGTTTTACAGGCAAATATCCAACTCGTTATGTAACAGATGAATACTTGCGTAAAGTGGAGGAAGAACGCTTACACAAAGTGAAAACCGGCATCATGGATGAAATTGAGGGTGAAGGTGACAACGAAGAACAAATGAGTTTGGTTTAAATTTTAATATGAAAAAAGTACTATTAATTGGCAGTGGCGCGCGTGAACATGCAATTGCAGTAGCGCTTAAAAAAAGTGCGCACAGTGTAGCTTTGGTTACTTTAGGCACTGCGCATAATCCTGGTATAAAAGATTTGTGTGTGCGTTACGAAGTAGGCAATATTTTGGATTTGAATTTAATTTTGCAATTAGCCAATGAAGAAAAATTTGATTTCGCAATTATTGGGCCAGAAGCACCAATAGAGGCCGGTGTTGTGGATGCTTTGCAGGGAGTAAATGTGCCTTGCGTTTCCCCTACAAAATCACTTGGGCGCTTAGAAAGCTCTAAAGCCTTTACCCGCGACCTGCTTACAAAATACGGCATCGAAGGCAATCCTAAATTTAAGGTTTTTCACACTCAAGAAGGGGTGGAAGATTTTTTGCGAGAGCTAGAAGGCAACTATGTTGTAAAAGCAGACGGCTTAAAAGGTGGCAAGGGTGTAATGGTTTCTGGCGATCACCTTCACACAATTGAAGAAGGCATGGCATATGCAAAAGAGTGTTTGGAGGAAGTTGGCAAAGTGGTAATTGAGGAAAAATTAGTGGGGCAGGAATTTAGTTTGATGAGTTTTTGCGACGGGAAAAACAGTGTGTTTATGCCATTAATTCAGGATCATAAAAGGGTTGGGGTTGGCGACACGGGGCCTAATACTGGAGGTATGGGAACATATTCTTGCGCAGATCATTCTATGCCATTTTTGAGCGCAAAGGATGTTGAGGATGCAAAAAAAATCACTTTGGCTGTGGTAAAAGCATTAAAGGAAGAGACTGGCAGTGAATATAAAGGTGTAATGTATGGTGGTTTTATGGCTGTGAAAAATGGTGTGCGATTAATTGAGTATAATGCGCGTTTTGGTGATCCCGAGGCGATGAATGTGTTTACCTTGCTTAAGTCTGATTTTGTTGATATTTGCGACAGAACTATTAGTGGAACATTAACCGAGGCCGATGTTGAGTTTGAAAAATTGGCTACTGTTTGCAAATATGTTGTGCCAAATGGTTATCCAGACGAACCAGTAAAAGATGTAAAAATTGAAATTGGTGAAGCTACAGATGGCGTTGAAATATATTATGCCTCGGTGGATGAACGTGAAGACGGCTTGCATTTAAGTGGTTCACGAGCCTTGGCCTACATTGCCAAAGCTAATTCAACCGACGAAGCTGAGCAATTGGTAGAAAAAGCAATTGCCAATGTGAGTGGCCCTGTTTTTCATAGAGCAGATATTGGCAAAAAAGAACTGATTGATGAGCGCATTAATATGATGAAGCAGATTCGAGGCTAATACGCACCCAATAATTTTAATTTCTTTACCTTTTTAGAAACTTCTTTTAAAGCTTTTTGAATATGGGAGTCACTAAATTTACCTTTAAAGTCGAGATAAAAAACATAATTGCCAAACTTTTTACTTGTAGGGCGGGACTCAATTTTTGTTAAATCGATTTTGAATTTTGCGAAAACTTCAAATACAGAAAAAAGTGTTCCGGGCATATTTTCGCCAAAATGAAAGGCAATAGAGATGTTGTTAAAAGAATTTTGTACATCATTAGCAGTAAACGAGCCTTTTTGAATAAGGAAAAATCTTGTTTCATTCCCCTTTTCGTCTTCAATATTTTCGGTAATAATTTTGAGTCCATTTTTTTCGGCAATTTCGCGAGGGCCAATTACAGCAAGTTCTTTATTTTGAGTAACCAACAATTGTTGAACGCCAGTAGTGGTGGAGGCAACAGATTCTTCAATGCGTTTTGGAAAATTTTTATTGAGAAAATTATTACATTGTGCCAATGCCTGCTGGTGCGAAATTATTTTTTGTATGTCTTTTTTGGTTGCTTGAGGCAACACCATTAAACAATGTTGAATTGGCAAAATCACTTCACCAACTACTTTTACATTTTGCTTAAACAGGTTGTCTAGCACCTCGCGCACACTACCATGAATTTTATTCTCAACTGGCACTATCCCCCATTTTAAGCCATTATTGGCTACTGCGCCAAACACTTGTTCAATAGAATTATAGTAAACTGGTGAAAGGTTGGAGGTGAGGTTGGCAGTGGTGTTAGTAGCAGATTTTTTGATAAACTTTTGAGCAGCGATGCCAGAAAAAGTTCCTTCTGGCCCTAAAACAGCTACCGATTTATTTTTGTTTAATACAATTTTAGATACTGGTGTTTTTTTTGAAATCAACTTGTTACTTCTACGCGCATTTAAAACTTGATCAATAATCCAGCTAGATTCTGAGTAAGATTCTTTGCCATATTTGCCAAAAAAAGTTTTTACTTTTTCAAAATAGTTTGTGAATTTTTTAAGATCTTTCTTTTCCACAATCTTCATCAATTCTTCTGCACTACTCAAAAACTGCTTCATTACAGGCACATTTTTATCATTCATAATTTGAATGTTGCCGTATAAATTTGGGTCTTGGAAAATAATTCTCCCGGCAAGTAACACGCGAATATCTGAGGCAATACCTGTGAATTTTAGAATTTCTTTAACTGGTTGACCCAATTTGCAAAGTGCATGCGCAAAAACAATTTCTGAAAAATGGATAATTCCTTGAGCATAAGCCATCATTTGGTCGTGCTCTTCGGCTGATAATTTTACTAAAGAAACATTATTTTTTTTGAAAAATTGCAAAAGCCATTGTGACCACTGTTTCGCTTTAGGCGAATTTACTTTTGGAACAGGCTGATTTTGGCTTTCACAATACAAAATCAGCTGACCTGGGATTGGGTTAGATGCCCCAAACATTGGGTGGAGGCCCAGCACCTCGCCCTTACAGCTTGCCATGGCCTGCATGGGCCGTTGTTTAATAGAGGTAATATCCGCTAACAAAGCCCCTTCCCTCACAAAAGGTGCAATTTGTTTAATTACCTTTTCGGCGCTTCCCATACTTACCGAAACAATCACGATGTCTGCCTTTTGGGCGAGTTGCTCGTTGCTAAGCTTTGTATCAGTATCGGAAATCAAAACTTTTAAACCGTTCTCAGTAAAAAAGTCTGCAAAAAGTTTTCCCATTTTACCTTTACCTCCAACTATTCCAATAATGGGTTTTGCAGATGTTTTTACCGTCATATTACTTCTTTTTTGGAGCTTTTTTCACCACTTTTTTAACTGCTTTTTTAGCAGTGTTGATTTTTTTCTTAACTATTTTTTCTCCCTTCTTTTTTGCATCCGTAGCCATTCCTTCTATTTGCTCCATGCTTTCATGAATAAAATCTTCAGCGTCTTTCCTTACTTTATTTAAGCCCTTTTTGGCTTTACTAACAGCTTTTTGCACTTCATCAGATCTGTATGCATCTTTTGCACTACCTGCAATTTCTTTGCCTAAACCTTTATATGCATTTTTTAAAGTATCAACACCGCTTCCGCCTTTTGCTCTTTCTTTTTGAAGATTTTTTCGTAAATCATCACCCTTTTTTGGCGCAAATAAAACACCAACTAAAGTTCCAGTAACTATTCCAACTAACCAACCTAATGGACCTTTTTTCATATAATTTGTGTTAAATTAAATAGCTTATCTTGTATTTTAGTATAAGCTTCTTGAACAAATTTTACAAACTTTACACATCTTCACAATTCTTTTCTACAAAAAAAAGGGTGTCGTGTATGTATTTTGGCGTCCTAAAGCGAGCTACATTCTGTCATCAATGCAAAAGGCGAAGTTGGAGTGATGCGATATAGGAATACTCAAGAGAGCTCTATTCCGTATCGCATACTGCAACTTCGCCTTCATCACTCTTCTCTATTTTCCAAAGTAGTTATAAACAAATTCAGCTACTTCACCTCGGGTAATCAATTTTGCAGGTTGGTAGTGAAATGCGTCTACTGTGTTAATTAGGTTGTTTGCTTTTGCGTAACAAACATAGTCTGTATACCAAGTCATTGGCGTATCAACATATGGTTTGTATTGGCAATTTGGAATACTAATTCCATGAGCATCTTGGGCTGTTTCCACAAAAACTTTTGTGAATTCTACACGGTTCATGCTTTGGTAAGGTCTAAATAATCCATCCGGATAGCCACTAATAATTCCTAAGAATTTTGCAGCTTTTAAGTAAGGAACATACCAAGCGTTTGGTGAAACATCAGCAAAACCTAGGTTTGTGCCATCGGCTGGCGTAGTACTCAACTTAAATGTTTGCATAATAACTCTTAAAGCTTCATCTCTTTGAATGGCTTTGTTTGGGTAAAAAGAGCCGTCATCGTAACCGTTAAAAATGTGGTTATCCTTTACATATTTTACAGCATCACAATATTTTGAAGATTCGTTTACATCGTTAAATCCAGCACATTTTGCTGCAGGAGCATTATAATCAAAGTAATCGTAGTTATAAGTGTCTGCGTTTGAAAGCACTTTTACCTTTGTTGTTGGGTAATCGTAGCTGTTGTTGTAGCTATAATTGTTGTTGTAGCTATAATTGTAGTCGTAATAATCGTTATAGTAGGTTTTATTATCGGCTGCTGCTACTTTAATCTTTTTTGGTGTTGGATACGGATCAACATATGTACTTGTGTACTTGCTGTAGTCAACTTCTACATTTATTTTTTCGTAGTCATCACCTCGGTTGTTATAAAACCAAGTTGCAACTTGATACACACCGTTAGAAACATATCTGTTATTGCTATCTTTTCCATCCCATAATTGAGCGTGATCGCCTTTATCTTTATAGTCGTTATCAATTAAAGTTTTAACAACTCTGCTACCGTCCATAACTTTCATAGTTACATAACCATCTGTATTTGTGTGGTATGTAATCTTTGTTTTTTCTTCTTCAGCATCAAAATACTTTGGATCAGCTTTGTAGTTTGTAATTTTAGGGTCGCTATTATTGTAGTTATAGCCGTTGCCGTAGTAGTTGCCTGGATTGCTATAAATACCGTAATCAAGCTCTACCTTAACAACTTCTGCATCGCTAGCACCTGATTTTCTTGCACTAATTTCAACTGTATACAAACCTTCTGGCAAATAATCGCCGTCATCATCTCGACCATCAAAATTCACAGAATTTAAACCTTTGCTTTGAGTTTTATTGTTGATCAAATATCTAACTCTAGCACCGTTTTTCTTCATTACGGAAACTGTAACTTGAGCGCTTTCAGAAAGGCTATAAGAAATTTTGCTGTAGTCTTTTGAAGCCTTAGGATTGAAAGTTGAAGGCACCGCTTTTTGACCGTAAACATTCAAACTTGAATTATTGTTGTAGTCGTTGTCGTAGTTTTTGTAGTCGTACTTTGAATAGTAATCCTCGTCGTAGTTTCCGTTTGTGTAGTATGTATTATCGAGTTTAACTTTTTTACCTTCGTAAGTTAAAACAATATCTCCGTAGTATTGGTTTCCGTTGCCCAAAGTAATACGATATTTGTACCGCCCTTCTTCTACAAGATTGCCGGAATTGTTTTTACCATTCCAAACTGCCGTATAAACTGTGTTAGCTTTTTTAGTTGTGTTGCCCATTAAATTTCTAACAACTTGCCCTGTACCTAAAATATCTATTTTAACTTGTTCGTTGTGGTTTAGTTCAAACTTAATTTTGTAATCGTTATTTAACGGGTTGAAATAAGTTGCAGAACCTTCTTGCAAAGTTAAATATGTGTCTTTGGAATAAGGGTTTGTGTAGTTGTAGTAATCATAATCCTCATCTTCACCGTAGCTTTTGTTGTTTGATGGATCGTAATATTTTTTACCGTTGTAGTTGTTGTGTGAGTTGTAATCAGCATGGAAATCGTACTTGTATGTGTAAGAACCTTGGTCGTTATAAGCATATAAGGTAACAGTGTAATCGCCGTCATCTACATAATTGCCGTCTTCGTCTTTTCCATTCCAAGTAAAGCTGTTGTAGCCTTTTCCTTGAAAATCGTTAGCAAAAAGCATGTTAATAGTTGTTCCACCTTCTACAATAGTAGCTGTAACATATGCTTTTTCGTTAAGGTAATAAGCTACTCGTAGAGTTTGGCTTTGTGAATTTACATAAGTACCGTTTGCCTCAAACTGAGTAATTTTTGGGGCAACTTGCGCCTGTTGATTGATATAAGCTGTACTTGCCGGTGTAACCATAACTGTAGCTACAATTACCGCACTCACTACAAATGAGATTGCTCTCTTAAATTTTGAAGTCATATAATCGTTTTTATATAGGTAAGGTGCGATACTAGTACTTTTATTTGATGTTTGCAAGTTTAAATTTTGATTTATAATATTTGAAGGCCTGCACGTTTATACAATTGATACAGCGCATTTAAAGGTAGCCCTACCACATTAAAATAGTCGCCCTTTATTTCTTTCACAAAAAAGGCGCCATAGCCCTGGATTGCGTAAGATGCGGCTTTGTCTTGCCACTCCCCCGTTTTAAGGTAGTTTTCAATTTCAGTTTTAGTCATTTTCTCAAAACTAACTTGTGTGCTTACTGTAGCCGAAAATTCCTGGTTGGTGTTTTTGTTGATGAGACAGATTCCAGAAATTACATTATGTGTACTGCCGTTTAAAAGTTTGATCATGCTGCTGGCGTGCTGCAAATCGCGCGGTTTACCAAGAATTTCGCCTTTATATTCGCCAATTGTGTCTACACCTAAAATAAGTGTGGGATCTTGTGGGTTTTTGCTTGCCTTAGCGGTTTGTGCTACTTGGCGTGCCTTCATAATTGCATGTAGCAGAGCCGTTTTTTCTGGTGTTTCTGCTAATAGGTCTTCGGTATAGGTGCTTGGTTGCACTTTAAATTTAATCCCGCAGTTTTTTAACAATTCGCGTCTTCTTGGGCTTACAGAAGCTAAAATGAGCATAGAGGAATAGCTTATAATATTTGAAAATATACACCTATAAAGTGCCAGGGTAAACTGTTTGACAATAAGTGAATAGTGTTGCATTATACCTGTTGAATTAAGTAATATGCTTATGCTCAGAAATTCACCAACAAACTGCGGATTGATTGCTACAGAAAATGCAGATGGTCAACCTCATAGTAAAACGCAAAAACTGCATCAATATCCCAACAAAGTTGCTCAACAAATTGCTTTGGCTCTGAATGGTGTACCCAAAGAGCCAAAGCATTTCACTACTATTCTTCCTTCACAAGTTTGTACTTTAGTAATGGATAAAGAAGAAAATGCGGTTATAAAATTGGCCAATGTGGATTTTTACGTATTGAGAAATGATCAGAATGTAGTTGTACTGTACAAAACCGATGTGGTTGCATTAGTCATGGAAAGTCGATCGTTATTATTTGGCAGTGCAATGGGAGCATTACCACCGAGCGTGGCTCGTCAGCATGTTAAAATTGAACTTATGCCAACAGGTGAAATACGTCTAACAAATATCTCCGAGAGTACTATGGAAGTCGAATCAAAACACATGTGCACAGAAATGACCGAAGGGAGTAATCCACTCAGTGAAAATTCGTATCTCATAGATTTAAGAGTAATTAAAGTAGCAAAAATAAGATCACTTACAAATCCAACTTTGAATGTAAACCTTTATGAATTAAATGGAAATTGTTTCGTTGAAGGAGCTGATGTGCGATTTGATAGGCCTCTAAATACCAAGCCTTGTGAGAGCTTTACACCTTTTACACAAGGGAAAAAGTGCATTTTTACAATTGGAAGAGGCTACTTTGAGGCAAAAGTACAACCAGATGGGCGCGTAAGGATAAGCGCTTTTGGCATGCCAAAGGACCTGACATTAACAATTGTACCTCGCGAAACACCCAAAGCTTGACACAAAGCCCAACCTTCAATATATTTTGCAGGCGCAATAGCCCAAGTGGGGTTGATCAATTACAATAACTTACAAGAAAATGCCAATTATTAAATCAGCAAAGAAGAGAATGAAACAGAATGAAGTTCGTCGTGATAGAAACAAAGCGACTCGTTCTAAGGCTAAAACTTATACAAAGAAAATGTTGTTGTTAGTAAAAGAAGGCAAGAAGGAAGATGCTCAAAAAGCGATTTCTGAAGCCTACTCAATGATTGATACTGCAACAAAAAAGAAAATGTTGCACCCAAATACAGCTGCCAGAAAGAAATCTCAATTGGCAAAAGCATTAGCAGCAATGAAATAAAGAAAACTTTTAAAAGCCCGCCTACGGCGGGCTTTTTTTGTGCGTTATACTTTTTGTGCGCTATACTCTTGTGCGCTATAATTCAAATATGAATAACACATTATTAAAGGCCATTTTGGTTGACGTAATTGAGCCCGATATGGACCAAGATGAGGCGCAAAATCGTCTTGATGAGCTGGAAAGTTTGGTAACAACTTTTGGTGGAATTGTGGTGGTTCGCAAGGTTCAAAAGCGTGATAATCCGCATTATCAAACCTATATTGGCAGAGGCAAACTGAATGAAATTACCGCTGAAGCAAAGGAGGTTGGCGCTAAATTGTTGATTGTAAACAATATGTTAAAGCCCAAGCAGGTTTATGCACTGTCTGAAATTTGTCGACCATTTGAGATTGAGGTTTGGGATAGAGTTGATTTGATTTTGAAAATTTTTGCGAAGCATGCGCAAAGCACCGAAGCCCGCTTGCAGATTGAGTTGGCGAGTATTAAACACATGGGTCCGCGTATTTTTGGTATGGGCATGGAACTTTCGCGCCAAGGTGCTACCGGCACAAGTGGTTCTACGGCGAGTCGTGGTATTGGTGAAACAAATACCGAAATTATGAAGCGTCATTTGCGCAAACAAGTTGATAGAATTTCGGATAAGTTGAAGCACTATGAAATTGTTCGGCAGGGGCACAGAAAGCGAAGAAAGAGGCAAAATTTTAAGACTGTTGCCTTGGTTGGCTATACCAATGCCGGTAAATCGACAATTTTAAATCGTTTAACTAAAAAAGGTGCTTATGCGGCAAATAAGCTGTTTGCTACTCTGGATACGCGCGTTGGCAAATTATGGCTACCAGAGAAGAATAAGGAGATTTTGGTTTCGGATACAATTGGATTTATTCGCGACCTGCCACCCGATTTGATTAAGGCTTTTAAATCGACTTTGGACGAAAGCATTGAGGCAGATGTGCTTTTGCATGTTATTGATTGCGGTGATTTTGATGTAGAGAAAAAAATTGAAGTGGTTGAGGAGATTTTGGAGCAACTGGGCGCAGGCGATAAGGAAAAAATTTATATTTTCAATAAGGTTGATAATTGCATTAAGCGCAAAGAGGAGCGCTTGGCAAAAAAATATGCTCAATTTAAACCTGTTTTTATATCAGCAAGCCGAGGTGTGTACATGGATAGATTGGTGAAACGCCTAGAGGAGGTGGTTTAGTAAATGTTGCCACGAAAACCAATCTTTAGGATTCTATTTCCACTTGAGGTTACCTTGTAAATGATTCTTATTTTACCAATTCTACAGCGGTATGTATTTTTAACGCCCGCAAGTTTTTTGATGTCTAAATTTTCAAAATCATTTCTTTCTATCTTGTAGACTACTGACAACACTATTAGTGCTATGTCTTTTGGCAGTTTGTTTATTACTTTTATAAGCTTTTTTTAGCTTAGCCAGCACTGTTCGTGCGTCCATACCACCTTTAAAAATAAGCCCGAAGTTGCCATTTTTATCTTCATAATATTTAACAGGAGTTTTTGTGGACATATGATAGTTATTATCAGTCGTTATTGAGTCTATCATAAAGGCTTACAATTAGTAAATGTGTCCTGCGCGCCGTTTTTATTGGCTGCTAAATGGCTGTTTTGCTAATTCAATGCAGCTGGTGCGCAGGAAACTAAAACCAACTTAATCCATAAAGATTAAGAATTTCTAAACAATCATAAAAAAAATTACTTTGCACAAACCTCACAACCTTTGAGTTGATTATTTAGCAAGTAGAGGCCAAGAAACATCAACACCAAACTCAAGAGTTTGAACTCAATTTCGTATTCACTAATAAAAGTAAGGCTAATTGATGCGCCAAAAACGGTTATAAATGGAAGAGTGCAAGCTGTGCAAAACGCGGTAAAAAACCCTGTAACTAAGCCTAAAACCGTTGTGGAGCTAGATTTTAGCACTGCCACGGTTTTGCGAATTTGAAACAGTTGATATATGCCGGCAGCCATCACACCAGCCGATAAGCTGATGATAGCGCTAAAAAGCACATTGGTTGGAGTGTATGCGTCGCCAATAGAACAATACAAATCCCCTGCCCCTGGGAGGTTTTTTATTGTGTAGATGTTGAGTGCAAAAAAAGCGCCCGCTACCGCAATGGCAACCAGCATTTGTCGAATATTTTTTAAGCTCTCTAGGAGTGGCATTTTTGTTTTGTATTGCTAGTATTATAGCAAAAAAACTACTCTAATTCTAGGGGCTCGGGTGCTGCTTTGCGTTTTCGACCAGCATTTGAAGGTGGCTTAGCTCCCCGCTCAAAATCTAGTTCTTCATATGGATAATCGCCTAGCTCAACTTTAACTGCTTGAAGTGTCCTAAAGCAGCGTGTTGCAACGGTTGCTTCAGTTACACCTTGTATTTGCGCTATTTCACGAGTTGGAACACCACCATAGAACATAGATGTAGTCTCAACATGAGCTTGATTTGGAACTAAGCTCATTGCTTTTCTCACTTCGCCAACAGTTTGTTGGCGCTCCAAAACCACATCAGCTGGTACAAAGGGGTTTGTTGCATGTAAACTATCGGTTTTTTCAAAGAACTGAAGAGTATTCCCATTTTTTTTAAGTCTAAAGTGGGTAAAAGCAAGATTCCTTAAAATAGTTAAAAGCCACGCTAGCATATTAGTACCCATAGTAAAATTTTTTTCATATTGGAGAGCCCTAACGAAAGTATC
>JBGAUX010000012.1:0-24391 GCA_044228405.1 Candidatus Altimarinota bacterium
GCTACTAAAATAGTTCCAGCAATGGAAAAACCTCCTCCTAATGTCATCATTAAAAACATAACTGGAAAACTTAACGATACGGCAGCAATGGCTTCAGCTCCAAGTCGGCCTACCCAAAATGTGTCTACCAGCTGGTAGGCGGTATGTAGTAAATTGGTCATAACAATTGGAACCGCCAATGTTACGAGCGCTTTAACTATTGATCCTTGCGTAAAATCTTTCATATATTTTTCTCAAATTTGTAGTCGCCCAAATATACAGCAAAACAAAAAAAATCCAATGGTGACTTTGCAAATTGCTTTTGTTATGCTGTATTCAGTTTTACTTTCAAAATGCCATTTCCATTACAATTATCACCTGGTTTGCTAAAAAAAGCTCAGGAGCTTAAAGTTTTGGCTGAAGATATTGACGAAAAATGGATTACCGGCGGCGGTAAAGGTGGCCAAAAAATTAATAAAACGGCTAGTTGTGTGATGCTTAAACACGTACCCACCGGAACAATTGTAAAGTGTCAAAAACATCGCGAACAAAGCAAAAATCGTCTTTCGGCATATAAACTACTAATACTAAAAATTGAAGATCAGGTAAAGGGAAAGGAGTCGGATAGAGCAAAAAAGTTATTTAAATTGCGCAAACAAAAACAAAAAAGATCAAAGCGAGCCAAGGAAAAAGTTTTGGCGGACAAAAAGCATCATAGTGAGATTAAAAAACTACGAAAACCTGTAAGCTAAGCTTTGCAGTTTACTCAAGATGATTTAAAGTTGGCATATGCATAGATTTTTTATTGATCCGTCGGCTATTAAAGGGAAAGAAGTTGTTTTAGAAGATGAAAAACTGCTTCATCAGTTTTTGCATGTTTTGAGGATGAAGGTCGGCGAGCAGGTTGTGCTAATTGGCACTGAGGGAGCGGAAAATTTGGCTGTGATAAAAAGTTTAAATAAGCGGCGAGCAGAAATGGAAGTAATTGAAGAACTGCCTATTAAAAGCAGTATGGAGTTAGCCAATGACATTTTTGTGTATCAGGCTATCCCAAAAAATTTAGCTAAGCTGGAGCTAGTGTTGCAAAAGTGCACAGAGTTGGGAGTGAGAGGTTTTTTTCCAATTATTACAAAACGCACCGAGCTTAGAACTTTACGCAATGTGCCTCGTTTGGAAGCAATTATTAAAGAATCGGCTGAACAATGCGGAGCGGTTAAATTGCCAAGCTTGGGCAAAATTTTAAGTGTAGATGATATTTTGGAAAATGTTCCGGGTGGCTTTAACTTACTTGCATACGAAAAAGAGACGGGAAATATGCTTACAAATGTGATGAGTGATATCAAAAAATCAAAAACTGTAAACATTTTTATTGGGCCGGAAGGAGGATGGGATGAAAATGAAATTGAGCTAATGAAAAAGGCTGGGTTTAATTCTGTTGGCTTGGGTGCCCGAATCCTACGCACAGAAACAGCGCCCATAGCTATAGTAAGCGCCATTTGCCTTAGCTAAAATATTTGTTACCTATATTTATGCAAACTTTTACACAAAAAGTATTGGCGGTTGTAAAAAATATCCCCAAAGGTGAGGTTTTAACTTATAAACAAGTAGCTCAAAAGGCCGGCAGCCCTTTAGCGTTTAGGGCTGTTGGTCAAATTTTGTCAAAAAACTACGATGAGAATATTCCTTGCCACAGAGTCATTGGCAGCACAGGAAAGCTAACTGGCTACAATCGTGGGTTGGCTCAAAAAAGAGAACGCTTAATTAAGGAAGGCGCAATTTCTAAAGACTATTCAATTTAAATTGGAGGTACTTAATCTTTTTGCCCATTGCTAAGTGTTTTCTTTCGTAAAAAGTTTGAATTTGCAGCTCTGGAGATAGCTTTGGCAAGCTATAAATATCGGGCAGATTTTGTAATATCTCCAGTTTTTGCTCATCAATAAGCTCAAGAGTGTATTTGTATAGCAACTCACTGTCTGTTTTTAAATTTATTGGTGCGGTTTTTGCCAAAACTTGTTTGTAAATATTCAAAAAGAATAGTGATGTTAAACGCTTTCTAGTTTTGCCAGAACGAGGATGTGGATCGGCAAAGGTAATCCAAATTTCACTAATTTCATTTTCGCTAAAATAATCTGTGAGTTGGCTAATGCTGGTACGCAAAAACATCGCATTATTGAGACCTTCACTGGTTGCGCTCTTAGAACCATACCAAAGTCTTTCGCCTTGAATATCTACCCCAATAAAATTTTTGTTTGGGTGCATTTTGGCTAAACCAATTGTATATTCGCCCGCACCACAGCCTAATTCTAAAACTATGGGATTATTATTTTTAAAAACTTCTAAATTCCATTTGCCTTTTATGTCGCTTGGAAATTCAAAAACATTTGCTAACTCATTTAATTCGGCAAAGCGAACCAATTTTTTACGCCCCATAGTGTTGCTTGTATATGTGGCTTGAATTTACTTTTCAAGGTGGCTAAAGACAAGCCATTTTAAAAAACTGTAAAGCCTTAATGGACGATAATTATTTATAGTAAATGATTTTGGGTTATAATAGCCAAGTAATTTATAACAATTCTATATGAAGTTAAACAAGATTTTAGCGCCAATGTTTATTTTGTTACTTGTAACTAGTTTTGTGCCTTCCGCTTTGGCGCAAGATACAGATCAAGATACTGACACAGAAAACACTCAAGAAGAAAATGTGACGGATGACTCTACAGAAGAAAATGCAGAAGTAGAGGACAGTGCCGACACAGAAGACAATGAAAAAGACCATCCACGAATTCGCAAAGGATTTAGCAAAGCTGGGAGCCTACCAAGTGAGGAAGATCCACGAAAAATGGCTTTTAATAGTATGTTGCAATGGGGAAATGTTGACGGTAATGCCACTGATGCTACGGAATTAAACTGGAAGGTGGAAATTTGGATTGATAGTGGCAAGGTGCAATTAATTGGCGATCCCCTTTTGTTTGAGGGAATTGATAAAATGGATGAGCAAATTGACGCAAATAAGATTTCTGCAATTACAAAAACTACCAACCATTGGGATGGTTTAATTGTAAAGATTGTTCCTGAATCTAGAGAGGAAAGTAATATGATCCATGTGAGAATTGGTGATTTTATTAAAGATTATACCCTGCAAGATTTTTACGGCACTTATGGTGTTTACGACCTAAACAACGGCAAACAAGTTGCTGTGAGGAGCTTTCACAAAAATTCAAATATGAATGAGGAAAAACGGGTTGAACAGTTTAACCAAAAGTTGAGTGTTTTAAAAAGATTAACAAAAATTCATGAATTGATTGGAGAGTTGCTGGACGCCAAGCAGCTAAGTAGAAGTGAATATAAAAATATTTTTAATGTTCTGAAGAGATTGGAAGCCAATGAATATTCGTCTGAAGATGCTGGCAAATGGATTAGAAAAATCACTTCAATTATTAGTAGATTGGAAAATGCTAATAAGGACGATGTTAAAAACACCTTATTAGACGAAGTAGCAGACATTAACACCGACTTTGATATGGAATGTAGGGCAAGTGTGAAAAATGATTTTAAGGAGGGTTATGTGCCTTTTGAGGACACTCCACAATGTGATTGGTACACTGGTTTTGTAAAAAGATTAAAAGATGCGAAAGTGGTAAACGGAATGAAGGGCACAAACAACTTTGCTCCTGGAAACAGTATCTCGCGTGCAGAATTATTGGCGATTGCGCTCTCTTCTGCTGGAGTTAATGTAGATGCAAGCGGAGAAGTTGATACTGTAAGTGAAATTTTTGCGGATTCAAAAGGACACTGGGCCGAAAGAGGCATTCGCTACGCTGTTCAAAGAGGTTTAGTTAAAGGCTATGAAGACGGCTTTAGACCAAACCATCAAATAACAAGAGCCGAGGCTTTGGCAATGGTTTATAAGGTGTTTAAATTGGAGGCCGATACTGAATGTACAGCTACCTTTAACGACACCGAGGATCATTGGGCAAAATGTATAATTGAAAATGCAAAATCAATTGGTGTAGTAAACGGCTACGAAGACGGTTCGTTTAAACCTAACGAATCAATTACTCGTGCAGCAATGGCGAAAATAATTTCAAACTTGGTAGACTTTATTCAGGCTTTGCCTCAGCATCAAGAGCTTTAGGTTTTGGTCTGATCATTTTGCGCCAAAGTTTCTTAATAGGATCATAATATTCATCGGCAACTCTTTCCTTCATTGGGATAATAGCGTTGTCGGTGATATTTATTTCTTCTGGGCAAACTTCGGTACAGCATTTTGTGATATTACAAAGCCCTAAACCTCCTTTTTTGTGCAATGTTTCGGTGCGCTTTTCTGTGTCCAGAGGGTGCATATCTAGCGAAGCAGCTCTAACAAAAAAGCGTGGACCCATAAACTCGTCGTGCTTGCCGTGGTTGCGCAAAACATGGCAGGTATCCTGACATAAAAAGCACTCAATGCATTTTCTAAACTCTTGCACGCGGTCTACATCGTGCTGTTGCATTTTCCAATCTGTATCTGGCGCTGGCGAAAAAGGTTTTATCTTTTTATTTTGCTCGTAATTCCACGAAACATCGCAAACTAAATCTTTAACAACTGGAAAAGCCTTCATTGGGCTAACCACAATTTCTTCGTCTTGAGGCAGGTTGCTTAGGCGCGTCATACACATTAAGGCTGGCTTACCGTTGATTTCGGCAGCACAGGAGCCGCATTTTCCAGCTTTGCAATTCCAGCGGACACCCAAGTTAGGAGCAGACTCAGATTGAATTTTGTGTACAGCATCCAACACTACCATGCCGTCAACGGTTTCGGTTTCGTAGCTTTTGTACTCCCCTTTTTTGGAGTCACCGCGATAAATTTTGAAAGTTCTGGTTTTACTGTTGTTGTCTTTTTTGCTCATATGAGTTGATTATTGCAGACGGTCTAAAATTACTTTTAGTTCTGGTGGAATTGGCATTAGCGGAACTAAATCGTATTTCATTTCGTTATTAATTTTTTTGAAAACGATATTGTTTTTGCCATATACTTCATCGTATTTTGGAAATTCATCACGAGTGTGCCCACCTCTACTTTCTTTTCTTTCAAGCGAAGCTTTGGCAACCATTTCGGCTACTGCTAGCATACAATTCAAGTCTAAAGCGGCGTGCCAACCAGTATTTAAATTGCGATCTCCATCTATATAAATATTTTTTGCTCTCTTTTTTAAATTTTCAATTTGCTTAATGGCGTCTTCCATTTCTTCACCTTTTCTAATAATACCACACTGTTTATGCATCATTTTTCGCAGTTCATCTTGCAATGTATATGGGTTTTCTTTAATGGCTTTTTCCATAAAAGGTAGTAGTGCTATTTCAATGGCAGAATCAATTTCTGTTTCATTGATATCATTTTTGCTAGTACGGCGTTTTGCATATTCGGTAGCACTTTCTCCTGCGCGTTTCCCAAAAACTAGTAAGTCGCTTAAAGAGTTACCGCCCAAGCGATTTGCGCCATGCAAGCCCGAAGCGACTTCACCAGCGGCAAATAGTCCGTTTACTGTACTCATGGTGCTGTCGGCATCTACTCTAATTCCACCCATAACATAATGTGCGGTTGGTCCAACTTCCATTGATTCAACAGTTATATCAACATCACTAAGCTTTTTTACTTGGTGATACATGCTTGGAAGTTTCTTTTTGATGTATTCTGGCGAACGAGCAAGTGCGATATTTAAATAAGTTCCGCCGTGTTCGCTACCACGGCCAGCTTTAAATTCAGAATCAATTGCCTTTGCCACAACATCCCGCGTTAACAACTCTGGTGGTTTACGATTGTTTTTGCGATCGCCTGCTACCCAGCGATTGGCTTCTTCCTCGTTATCGGCTACATCATTGGCAAATTCGGGTGGGATATATTTAAACATAAATCTCTCGCCTGCGGAATTTAATAAAACTGCGCCTTCACCACGCATACCCTCACTAATTAACAATCCCTGAGCCGAAGGTGGCCAAATCATGCCAGTTGGGTGAAATTGAATGAATTCCATATCCATAATTTCTGCGCCGGCCTCATATGCCAAAGCTTGACCATCGCCAGTGCCTTCCCAAGAATTAGTTTGCACTTCAAAAATACGGCAACAACCACCTGTTGCAATTACAATTGATTTGGCTTTAAACACATGAAATTCGCCATCATTGCGGTTATAGGCCAAAAGCCCTTTCACCTCGTTATCTTCGGTAAAAATTTTGGTAATTGTGTATTCCATAAATACCTCAAAGTCTTGATGAATACCGTGATCTTGCAAAGAGCGGATGATTTCTAACCCTGTTCTGTCGCCCACATGGGCCAAACGAGGGTAAGAGTGACCACCAAACGGCCTTTGGTTAATGTCACCGGCTTGGGTGCGATCAAAAACTGCTCCCCATCTTTCTAACTCGCGCACTCTTTCTGGTGCTTCTTTTGCGTGAATTTCTGCCATTCTGTAATTGTTCAGTAGCTTTCCACCTTTCATGGTGTCTCTAAAATGAACTTCCCAATTGTCGCTACTATCTACATTACCGAGTGAGGCGGCAATTCCGCCTTCCGCCATTACCGTGTGAGCCTTGCCCAAAAGTGATTTGCAAATCACGGCAACTTTTAAAGACTTATCTTGTGTGGCTTCGATAGCAGCTCTAAGCCCGGCGCCGCCGGCGCCGACTATTAGCACATCGTATTCATGTAATTTGTATTTTTCCTTACTCATTATTATTCGGTTTTAAAATGAAATATGCAAATCTGAAGTTATTATTCCCATTGCCAATAATCTTATGTAAAGATCTGCCAAAGCAATGGAAAACAAGCTTATCCAAAACCACATTCCGTGAAAATGATTTAAAAAACTCACGCCTTTCCAGGCCTTAAATGACAATTTCGGACATCCTCCACATTTAGAAAATTTTCTTTTATTTCCTCCAACTAAATTTCTTAAGGAGTGGCATCCAAATACATAAAAAGTGAGTGCTAGCGTATCAGTCAAAATCAACAAGGTGCCTACTCCAATATAAACCGTCCCTTCAAAAAAGAAGGTATGAATTAGCTCATACCAATGCAATGCGGTTAGAGCAATGGCAAAGTACAAAAAATAGCGATGTATGTTTTGCAACACCAATGGCCAACTAGATTCCCCTTTGTAGTTGTGCCTTAAAGGCTCCCCTACTGCACATGCTGCAGGATCCATTAACAAAGCGCGGTAATAAATTCTTCTACCATAATAACAACTCAGCCTAAATCCTGCTGGAATCCACAAAAGTAAAAATGCCGGGGAAATTTTCCACCAAGATGGCACAAAAGGCGTGTGATAAATTGGTGACACATAAGGGCCCCAAGCGTAGTTAATGTCATTAAACGACGCCCATGTTAAATATCCAAATCCTAAAACAAGCCCAATGAAAATTAAAAGTGGTGAAAGCCACCAATAATCACTACGATTTGTAAGTGTAGAATGGGCTGGCGATGCAACTACTTGTGTCTGATGAGCCATAAAAAATGTTCACCCGCCTATAATAGCAAGTGAACAAGTGCGCTTCCAGACTTTTTTTGTAATCAGAGCTTGCTTGAAACTCTTATTTGCGGTGCTTTTTTACTGGCCTAACAAACACAACGGCGCTAGAAGCTAATATCAACAATAGATATAAAGCTGTTTCTGGACCTGTTTCCGAGGTTTGAGCCTTACCATTTGATTGACCATAAATGTTTTGTGCCAATGGCCCTGAGGTTCCATGCCCTGCAGAAGACCCGACTCCAGATCCGCTGCCATTTGAGGTTCCGCTACCACTTCCTGATCCTGTTCCTGTAAATACTACCGCGCCTGATTCACCTTCAAAAGTAGGATCAACAGGTAAATCTGTATTTGGATCAAAATACTTAACTGCAACTGTGATGTCTTCTTCTATTTGATTTGCTTTATTTGTGGCCTTCTTTGCGATTATTCTTAAAGTGTAGTCGCCTTCAGGCACAAATCCTCCTTGGCTTCTTTTACCATCCCAAGTCAAACTTCTGTCTCCGGCATTCATTTTTACTTCTTTAATTGTCTGCACAAGCTGATTGCCGTCCAACACCTGCAAAGAAACATAGGAGTCATAGGTTATAAAAAAATATACAACCGATTTTTGTGAGAAAGGATTAAATTCGTCGTGGTTTACCACTATGTTTTTGATTTCAAAATCCTTAATGCCACTGGAAGATTTTGGTGTTCCACCGCCACCGCCACCACCGGAACTACTTGAACTTGATCCACCACCCGAAGTGCTTGGTTTATTTGCGCAGAAAGTTTTTCCTGTGGCTAAATCTAGTTTTAAGTTACTAAGATATGATTTTTCTTCTGTGGTAGTTGCTGATTCTAAAAGCTTCACATCAATAGCAGCAATTGCAGATTCTAGCTCTGTACAATCAAATTCATCGCTATTATTGCCAGTTTTTTTGTATCCTGGAGCGCTTTTACAAGCACCTGTTTTTTTGTCGAATGACTCCTTAGCCGTACATTTTGCAGCGTTTTTGTAGTCATCACTAATATTACAACTTTTACTTAAGCCTGATTGTGCTGCCTTAGTAAACAAATACTCCAACAATTCCACCTCAATAGCACTTTTATTTTGTGTGTTTTCTTGAAGTAGCGCAGTTTTGTATTTACTTACGCGGCTTTCTACATCTGTACAAACTCTACTAGAATTTTCGACACAAGTTTTAAGAGTAGCGTCGTAAGTTTTACCAGCATCGCAAGAGGTTGTTGTTTCAACAATCGCTACACATTCATACTGTGTACCGATTTTTGTAGAAACAACCTTTTGAGTTCCGCGCGGACATGTAATATCTGTGTTTACCGTGCTAGATACACAAACACCGTTTTGCATCACCTCACCGGATGCGCAAGTTTTTAATACGGTTAAATTATCTTTCTCACAAGTGCCGTTACTTTGCCTAACAGTACCTGCAGGACATTTTTCTATTATGGGAGTGATAACATTGCTAACACATGTACCATTGCTGTTTAAAGTTGTCCCTGTAGGGCAAGTCTTTTTAACAGGTGTAACTTCAATTACGCAAGCGCCATCAGGTTTTAGAGTTTGTCCTTCTGGACAAGTTTTTTGTGTAGCTTGAACAACTTTATCAATCAAATCAGACCCTAGGTTATTTAAATTAGAGTTACCTGTAATTACAGGTGCGCCCAAAGTGTTATTTTTCTGATCTTCAATTATACTTACTTGATTGGTAGAGTTAGGTTTAGTAGTAGAGTCAGTGGCAGTGGTGTCCCCCAAAACCAGACTACTTTTTACACATTGATTGGTTCTATTTAACACATAACCGTTTGGACACAGGCCATTTATAGGCTCAAAATTAGTAGTGTCATTAAGTTTAAGATTTTCTAAAGTCGGAAGATTTTGATTCGCAATTATTTCGGGGCTAAGTTTGTTACTATCTTGGCCGATACCAACAAAGCTGCCTGTAAAATTTTGACTGATTGCACCCCAGTTGCTAGCAATGCTAATTGCAATTACCAGAGTTAAAACTCCACCAATAATACCAAAAGTTTTCCAGCGCTTATGTGGACTATCTGCAATCTTTACAGCTGCATCTTGTTCAGCTTTTGGGCTTTCAAATACCAGTTTTTTTGGCTCTTGGCCTTCGGTGTTTAAATCAACCATTTTTGTTTTTGTGTTTTGATAAATCTTTACATTATACCAAAAAATGACCAATTTCTCAATTGGCTAATGTCATATACTCGTCAATACTCTTGCCAGAATGACTATTTTATTTCTAAATGTACTCTTTCGGGGTTCTTTTAGGTATAATCTTAAGTTTTTTATCGTCAAATGAGAATAATGCAATGCTTAAAGATAAGCCTAGTAAAGGCAAAACCTCATAATTTCTATTTCCAACCGCTAATGCTAAAAGAAAAAGGATACTTGATCCAAAGGCAATTGTGCGCCTGCCAAAATTGAAAAACAACATTACAGTAGCAACCGCAATAAAAGACGCCAAAATAGGCATATTTAGCAACTGCACCTTTTGCACTAGGTGCTTCCATTGCTCAAAAAGTACATAATTTTGGTCGCTAATAAACAAAAACACACTCACAAAGGTTAAAGCAAAACTCATTGCCAAGCTGTAGGCTAAAAGATTTTCAAACTTATTCTGTTCAATTTCTTTTTTAGCTTTAAATGGAAAGAAAAATTTATCCAAACTAAAATTTGATGCGCCAATTACAAATATAGCTGTAGCTACACCAATTTGAGCGATAACTTGGTGCAATTGTAAAACTGCACTCAGTGGGTTTTTTAAAAGAAGGGGGCTCAACGCTATAAAAAGTAAGTTGAACACAATTGATGAGATTGAAGCGATTTTAGTAAATGCACCAAATATCAACAATACACCAATGATTGTTTGAATTAAGGGGAAGTACAACCACATTTCTGTAAAACTTTGTGCAGAGCCGTTTAACAAAAAAGTTACGCCCAAAGTGAGCCTTAACAATACGCTAATAGAATCGAAATTTTGCTTCATTATTCAACGGTAATTACGTTGTCGGCAGTACTAATCACATTATCGTTATCCGAAACTTCTAGCTTAACTTTATATGAACCCTTTTTTTCGAATACATGAATAGGTTGATTGTTAGAAGCAGAGCCGCCATCACCAAAGTTCCAGTTATATTTAACAACTGTACCTGTTGTACAACTTGAGTTAAATTGAACAGTTAAAGGTGCTTTGCCTTGAGAAACTGATGGCTCAAAACAGGCCTTAAGTGGCACTGGCAATACATTTATGTTCACTTGAGCGCTAGCTGAGCTACCGTCGGCACCAAGTGCGGTTACAGTTACTACAAAAGTACCGATTTTAGTGTATTTGTAGCTGATTTTTGATCCACCTTTTTTAGGAACACTGCCATCTCCAAAATCCCACTCAAATGCAGTGATGGTTGACGAAGGATGTGTTGACCCAGATGCATCAAAATCAACATTTAAAGGGACAATACCTTCGATAACAGAAGCTTTAATGGCCGCTGTTATTGCTTGTTCTGTTGCCACTACGCTGAGTGTTGTTGAATATTCTTTGTTATCTGTACCAGTAACTTTAAGTTTAACTGTGTAGCTACCAACCTCGTTAAAAGTGTATTGGCCGCCTTGTTCAAAAGAATCCGCTGTGCCATCTCCATCAAAATCCCATTCGTATTCAATTAAGTCTGGCGAGTATTGGCTTTTTTCTGCACCAAAAGAAACCTTAAAAGGCACTTGGCCGCTTAAAGTTGTACTGCCGGTTGCAAGCGCTGGCTCTGTGCTGATATAAGCGCTCACATCAGACACATAAGGCACAACTACTATTTTTTTAGTTGTAGTGTCGCTTAAGCCTGTGTCGTCGGTTACTGTTAAATCAACTTCATAAGTGCCCGATTTTGTAAAAGTATGACTAGTTGTTCTAGTTGTTTCTTCTTTTGTACCATCACCAAAATTCCAGTTATATTTAATGATTTTACCGCTAGGGCTCTTAGAATTCTTGGCATCAAAAACATAACTTACATTGGTTTGCAAATTACCTTGAGTGCTTACACTCACAACAGCCTCGGCTTCTTTCGGCGCCTCGGCTTCAATAACTATGCTCGATTCTGTGTGTTGTCCGTTGTTATCTGTAATTTGTAGACCAACATTGTATTTGCCGATTTTTTCAAAAACATGTTCAATTTTTTCGCCACTGGCATCGTCATATAATCCGTCGCCATCTAAATCCCATTCGTAAGATGAAATTGTGCCGTCGTCATCGGTTGAAGCCGAGGCGTCAAACTGAACTGTTAAAGGAATTGACCCCTTTTCCGCACTAGCCTTAATGTCTGCTAAAGCCATGATATTGGCTATAGAAATGACCTTAGAAAATTGATCTTCAATTTCTTCACCTGTTTTAATGTCGCGTTTTGTAATTGTTAATAGCACATCAAATCGACCATCTTTTTTACCCTTGTCTTTAAATTCGTAGTTTACAATTTGCCCTGTTTGAGTGTCGCCATTGCTAAAATCCCAAGCATAAGAAATGATTTCGTATTTACGAGTGTCTATTGGCGCATTGCTAGCATCAAATTTAATTGTTACTGGCGCTGTTAAATTAAGTGTTTCCACTGGTTGAGTAGAAATGGCAGGTAGCGCTTTACTTTCAGCCACTGCTGTACGCTTTGAATCTAGATATAAATATACTCCAGCCCAGATCAATATACTTAATATAAAGAAAACAATTCCTAAAATTGTTGTTGTTGCTCCTTTTCTTTTAGTAATCTTGTCGTCTTTTTTGGCTGTGCTCATTTTAAAGAAGCCTACCAAAGCTGTAATTACGGTAACTAAGGCAACTAGTATGAAAATCAAATTTGTCGTAGTTATTAAACCATTAACAAATTGATTTTGATCGATACCAAGCAATTTTGCCAAAGGATTTGGTGAATCGGCTGGACCACCAACAAAAATAAAGACAATAATTAAAAATACAATAAAAACTAAAACTGCTCCACCAAAACAACCCCAAACAATTTTTCGTGTGTTTTGAGCTTCTTTTTTTACTTGAACACTGCTTTGTAAGCCATTGGTATTAGTATTTGCAGGAGGAACTGGCTTTGCAACCGCACTAGCCACCGCAGGGGTGGGAGTAGCAGGCTTAGCAGGCGCAACTTTTGGTGCTACGACTGGCTTGGGTGCTTCTACTGGCTTGGGTGCTTCTACCTGCGCTTTAGGAGCAGGAGCTACAGCAGGCGCACTTGGCGCAGGTGTAGCTTTTGGAGCTACTTCTGGCTTGGGTGCCTCTGGTTTAACAACCACTGGTTCCTGCATCTTGGGTGCAGGTTCCACAACTGGTTTTGCCTCCACAATTGGTTTTGCCTCCACAACTGGAGTTGCTGCTTCTGGCTTGGGTGCCGGCGTAGCCGGCGCTTCATTTTCAAAATTAACTGCACCAGTAATAATAAGAGGTTCAACTTTTGCAGTTTCCTCCACTGGTTTTAGTTCTGGTTTTTGCTCAATAGCAATTTCTCTTAAAGGCGCGTCATTAACTCTTGGAGCAGTTTTTTCGCCGGTTTCTAGATCATCTATATCTTCTGAATTTTGGTTTTTATTTTCATCGCTCATTTTGTCTTTTTATATAGTACAAATGAAAGTATAACAAAGGACAACAAAGAAACAAGTGCCACCCAAATATTTAGGCTTCTGGTAGCAAATAAATCTGCACCACCAATATTGTCAAACACTACTTCTTTTAATACATTGTCCGAATTACCGTATTGATCGTAAACAGTTAATTTAACTACTGTTTTGCCCCATGATTTAGAAAAATCTGTTGTCCATTTTCCAGGAATTGTAACTTCAAGATTTTTGTCGTCATTAGGAATGCCATTACCGTCGCTGTCAAAAAAGATATTTTTATCAATTACATATCTATTAATATTTCCTGTAGAAGCAGAGTAGTCAAAAGTTATTTTTCCGCTGCTACCAAAAAGATGAATTTTATCATCACTGGAATTCACTTCTGGGCTAGATAGTAATTTGGCGTCAATAATTGTTGAATTTGTGCCATCACCGTTGCCGGTTCCTGCACCACTACCTTCGCCACTTCCGCCCTCGTTGCCTGTGCCATTTTGTGTTTGGCCCATCGGCAGTTTAGCCAATTCAATTAAATTAATCACTGTGTCCTCTGCACCAGCGGCATCAATAGCAGTAAGCTTTACTTGATAACTATTTAATAATGGATATTCAAAAGTTGGATTTTGTTCGGTTGAATCGATGTCATTATCTTTAAGGCCATCGCCGTCCGAATCTGCACTTTGATCTTTTGAGGCAGTATCAAAATCCCATTGGTATCTCACAATTGGAGCACCGTTTGGATTTGATGAATTGTTTTGAAAAGCAATTTTTTTGTCGCCAACACGAGTAAATTTAAAGGCTGCAGTTGGCAAATCTTTATTAGTTGGTTTTGGTAAGTTCACATAATTCACCACTGAATCTTCATTACCATCTTCATCTATAGCTGTTAACTTAACTTGATAAATTCCATAGTCAGGAAAAGTCCACTCAGGATTTTTGGCATTAGAGTCGCTGTCATTATCTTTGGTGCCATCACCATCCGAATCTGCACCATTTAAGTTAGAAGCAGTGTCAAAATCCCATTTATACTCTTTAATACTCAATGGTGAGCTAGCTTGGGAGTTATTTGTAAAACTAACTTTAGTGCCAGTTTGTTGCTTAAAAGTAAATGCTGCCTTAGGTGGTTCGCCTCTGCTCTGTACATAAATTGTAATAGGGTCAGAAGTTGCCTCGCCGTATTTATCGTCAATCACCTTCAATCTCACCGCAACGCCCGCTTGTGCCTGTTTTTTATAGGTATAGGTTAAACTAGCGTTCTCTGTTGTTTTGTCGTTAGAAAAACCATCGCCATCAACATCCCAAATATAAGAAATAATTTTTCCGTCGGGATCGCTCGCTTCACTACTAAAGGTAACACTTTCATTTACATAAACATTTGTTCTATCAACTTTAAATCTAGCTGTTGGTTGCTCGTTTGCCCCATTGGTAACCTTTATACTTGGTATTTCATTGCTACTTAAAATCTCCGAAGACCTTACCTTGTTATTTTCGTTGTCCACCATTTCAACACCAAATTTGTAAGTTGCTTGGCTGTTTTCTTTACCTCTTGTTCCTATAGTTATATAGGCCTGTTTTGATTCAGTAATTTGAACGCCCAATTGGTCGCTTGAATTTTTAGTATCATAATAGTACCAACGATATTGTACGATTTCTCCATCTGGATCCACCGCACCTTGCGCTTCTACCTTTACCTTTAAAGGTGTTAGCAAGCCATCGACATTAGCTATCGAAGCTGTTTGTGGCACTGCTGTAAGCCCCGAAAGTTCTGGATCTAAACTTTGCACTTTAACCCTAATACTTTCTTGATCCGATTTTGTTTGATTATCTTTATCGGCAACCTTTAAAGTTACATAGTATGAGTTTTTAATCTCCTTATAAGTGTGAGTAACTGTTTTTTGTGTGCTAAAACCAGAATCATCAAAGTCCCAAGCGTAAGTTAGCAATCTGCCTGTGCCGTCTGTGTTTTTAGAATCGCCAGCATCAAAAGTTATAACCGATTTTCTGCTAACGTTAATTTGATTGTCGTCGGGGTTTATTTCTTGCCCATCTACAAAAACTTTAATTGCGGCAATAGGGCTAGTGCCATCACCAACATGAATTCTTCTTGTAATGGTGCGGTCGTTATCGTCTTCATCAAAAATAGTTAATCTAACTTGAAAAGTGCCTGCAGCTCGATAAATATGTTCTGTACTTACCTGCTTGCCCTTAACCTCACCTCCATCCGTTTCGCCATCACCAAAATCAATTTGGTAAGAAACTCCATTTCTACTTTCTGCATAAAAGCCAATTTCAGATTCACCGTCCGAATTTAATTGACCAGAATTAACTTGTTTGTCTGTCCATTTAGCATCCAAAACATCATCAATGTTAATTGTTTGCTCAAATGCTGTGCCTTGTTTGGTTTTATCGGCAACTAAAAATGAAACATTGTAATCCCCTTTTTCATCAAACTGAATTACTGGGTTTAAACTAGTTGGACTTCCTTCCAAAAATTTATAACCGCTATTTGGCTCAATGCTCCACAAATATGTATACGAAGGATCAGTAATATCGCCATCTGGATCGTAGCTTTTTGAACCCGAAAAATGCAGGGTGGATGGCTGTGCACTTTGCGGAATATCATATGTGTACTTAGAAACCGGCGCTTGAGAAGTCACTTCAATAGTTGTAGTTGTGTCTGCTGGGTCGTTAAAACTATCCCTAACTTGCAGTGTAACTGTGTAGGTGTCGTCTTTAGTAAACACATAATTCAAACTTGGTTGAGTTTTGTCTTCTAAGGTAACAGCACCAGTTGTTTTACCTTTAATGCTCCATTCATAACCTACAATTTGCCCTGTTTCACTAGCAGAACCTGTTCCGCTAAAAAACACATCTTCACCAACAAAAACTTTGTGCCCAGGGGAAACATTAATTCTGGCTACCGGCGAACCTACAATCAAATCAAAAAACTTACGATTCAATTTATTACGGTTGTCCTTCACCTCAAAAACAACTCTATAAATCCCAGGCTCGCCATAATAATGCGTAACTTCGGTGTTGTCGCTACCTACTGTTTCGGTGTTGTCGCCAAAATTAAAGTAGTAGGAAACAATCTCGTTGTCCTCACCATTGGTTCCAGCTGTGCCTTTTGGGTCAAACTTAATGCCAGCTTTGGCTTCGTTTAAAGTAAATTTCACACTTTTCTTTTCAAAAAGCAGAGCAGTACCGTCGTATTCAAATAGTGATTCTTTTTGTTGATTACCGCTACCCACAGCTAATTTTAATGTAGCCGTTGGCGGATAAACCTTAATTGGTAATACAGCAATTCCATCCATATATTTGCCAGCATCTGGTGTTAAAACACGCACTGCCGACTGGTATGTGCCAGGTTTATTGAATGTACAAGTAACAAAACTCATACTTCCCTCTTTTGTTGGTCTACAAGATGTGCCACTAGCATTATCTAGGTTTGCACCATTGGTAGTCCAATCGCCCAAGCCTTCTGGATCCCAAATTATGCGGTTATCTGTAATAGTTTGACCAGTTGGATCCACAGAGCCCAACATATTAAATGTTACCACTAATGGCGCTGTGCCCTCTGTAACATCGGCGGCAATACTAGCTTGCACACTCTTCATACTTGCCAATGCATTATAAAGTTGCACATAAAGGTCTAAAACATTTTTCATTTGATCGTAAGCAGGCAAGTTTGGCAAAATGCTATCCAAGCCCAATTGATCGTTATTTAATAAGGTATCAATAATTCCTTGAACTGAATTTTGAATTTTTGCTTCATCTCCTGCCACACCTTGAGGTATTTCGGCTTTAATCTCGTTAAGTCGCGCTCTTGCATCTTCAATTTCACTAGCAAGGTCATCCTCTATTGCGCTTGAAATTTCAGCAAACATATCCACAATCAACGCAGAATCAGCCTCCCAATCGGCCAAAGCCTCTTCGTTAGCTTCCGCTTTAGCTTGTTCGTATTTAGCTTTAAAGTTTTTACCATCAAGGATGTTTCTATTTTTAGAAATAATCGTTTGAGTGGTTGGGTGCCTTTCTAGCTTGGCACTCATGTTTTCCATTTTTCCAATTACAGAATTAATATAATTGATAATGTTTGTGTAGTTTCCTCCAGTACTAGGTTTTTCGATATCAGTTGTCATTGCTTCTACATCACTCACGATTTCTTTATATAGAGTGTGCATTGTTTTTAAATTTGTAGCCGAAGTTCGTACTTTTGCTACAAGTGGGTTTAAAGAAACCACAACTTGATTACCAGTTTGATTGCCTGTTTGCGCGGTTCCGTTTAATTGATTGTCTCCCTGTAAGTTTCCGTTGGCAAAAGGTTCAGTTATTAAAGTGTTAACTAATGCAAAGGAAATTAAAATGATAATGATACCTCCCAGTGCATACTGAATGCTTTTTTTACCTTTATCTGTTTGCTCCGATTCCCCTCTGGCTGTTACATACAAAAAGCCTCCGTATATAATGACGGCTACTGCAACCAGGCCCAAAAACGATAGGGCGAAATTCAAAAAGGTTAGTACAAAGCTTCTTACTGTAGTTACCCTTGTTAAGCCAGGAGCGTAACCTTCTGTTGTAGGTGGATCAAATCCTCCATCAAAATTAGTGAAAGTGATTTCGTCACCACTGTTAAACTGAGCGTGTACATTTTGAGTGCCTACAAAGGCTGTAATGCCCAAGGCTACAAAAGCCACTAGGAGCATTATGATGATTTTTTTGTTTGTTTTTTGTGTCATTATGGACATAATTTCGTTTTATTTTACCATAAACGGTAACATTATTACTATACTTTTTGCTTTACAGCGAGCCTGTTGGTGGTTGAATGGCCGTAGAAACTTCTGCTGCTGGTAATAGCGTATTTACAATTGCGAATGCACCAAGAGCAATAACTATTCCAATAACGGCTCCTATAATAATTTTCTTAGCTTTTTGCGTGTTCTCTTCATTGGTTGCTCCAAAAATGTAAAGGTAACCTCCGTAAATCGCGATTGCCACAGACACAAATGCTATAAAGCTGGTTGCGTAGTTGGTTAACTTTTCAATGGTAATAGAGGCTGCCACTAAATCTGGCAATCGCTCACCTTGTTGCGGAAAGATAATTCCTTTAACAATCAATTCCGACAACCCAACTAAAATCAAACCAGCAACTGCATATAGTATGTGTTTAATATGCTTAGTGCGGGCTTCTTCGTCACCTGCACTCACAATAATTGCCAAACCGCTCACAATGGCCACTAAAACGGCTATTGTAGCAATAAAATACTCAACAAAGCGGATTACAGCCATAATTTGGTTGTTGCCTTCACTGGCAAACTGCTTGGCGTAGGCTTCTGTTGTAAACACCTCGCCCTGTGCACCAAAAAACACCTGCTTAACAATTGGATCAGCCAAAAATACAAGCATTAAAGCCACTCCACTGTATTTGAGAATTTCTTTTTGCTTGGTTACAGCGTCATCTACATCTTTTCCTGCTGTTATTAGCCTAACAGACGAAATGATGATTAGTAAAAATGCAATAGTTCCAATTACATATTTAACCGTATCAATCAAATAATATCCAACACTGGTAATTTCGGCTGCACCAGGCTCAATTTCGGCGTTAGAATGTTGGCCCGACACATCAAAACCAGGTAGTTGAGTTGGGTCGCCCACGGTTCTTAAATCATCAAGAGTTTTACTGTACTGAGCAAAAGCCATTGTTGGCACAAACATTAGCGTCACAATCGCGAAGAGCCCAAGTTGTACTATTTTTTTATTCATAATTATTGAGCCGGGACGGCTTGTACGGTTACTTGTTCGGGTATAAATGTATTTACGATGGCAAATGATCCATAAATTATTACTAAGCCAATTACAGAGCTAATAATCATTCTTTTTGCACGCCCTGTTCTGTCCTCATCTCCGGCGGCGGTAATATACATAATTCCGCCTGCCACCAATACGGCTATAGCTATTGGGGCTGTTAAATAAACTGCAAAATTTGTAAACCCTATCAACTCATTAATACCGGCGCCGGCGTTGAACGCAGGTTGCACACCGCCTGTGGTTGGATAATAACTAGTATCAACTCTGTATAAAACTTTGTTAATCAAAATGTCGGATAAGTAGATTAATACCAATCCCACAGCCGAAGCAGCTAGATTCTTTTTGTCTTGTGTAACATTTTCTTCATCACTACTAATTGTAATTAAGCGCATACCATTGCGTAAAATAAAGGCTACGGCAATACTGCCAAGTATGTATTTAATAAATGTAATTACAATATCAACTTTGTAGTCAAACAGCTGTACTCTGCGCAAAATCGTGTTTGAATCTTTAATAATTCCGCCATCTTGTGGGCCCAAAATTTGAGCGATATCAAAAGAAAGGCTAATTAAAGCCAAGCCAATAATCACCCACAGCACACCTTTGGTTAACTTTTTTGCTTCTTCTTCGTTACCCTGAGTTAACAAAATTCTTATGGCTAGCAGGATAATCATTGCTATAGCAACTGTTCCAATGATAATTTTAACATTCTTAACCGCTCCTTCTACCAAGCTAACAGCCTGCTCTTCTCCTGTTTGGCCTGCATCGGGTGCAATAATATCTCCATAATTGCTACTATCTGGTAGTGGAAGCCCTGTTCTTTGGGCAAAAACCATAGTTGGCATCACAAAAAATAGCGCAAATATCAGTCCAAAGAGTACTTTTTGTTTTTGTTTTCTGGCAAACATTGTTGTTTTTGCTTTATAAATCTTTACATTATAGCAAATTTTCGCTTGATTTTCCATGCGTTTATTCGTATATTTCCTTTGGACACAGTTACAGGCTCTTTCGGGAGGTCTTTTAAAGGTACAATATGAAAGAAAATATTTTCAAAAAATATGTTAGAGAAGCCAGTGAAGAGCTAAATGCTGTTACGTGGCCAACAAGACAGCAAATGTTGAAGATTACAGCAATAGTTTTGGCATTCACAGCACTTTCGGCGGTATTCATTGCCTCAATCGATTATTTATTCAATCTAGGAAACACTTATCTCCTAAGTTTAATTTCATAAGTTATGGCAAAGCAAGCAGGTAATACAGGTAGAAGATGGTATGTAGTACACACATACTCTGGTTATGAAGATGCGGTGAGAGAAGCTTTATTGCAAAGAATTGAGTCTTTGGGCATGCAAGACATGATTTTTGATGTTGTGGTACCAAAAGAAACTCAAATTGTTATTAAAAAAGGTGAACCAGTAACTGAGGAAAAGAAAATTTTCCCTGGTTATGTGCTTGTAGACATGAATGTTAGTGATGATTCTTGGTATGTTGTGCGAAATACGCCCAATGTAACAGGTTTCGTAGGTGCAGGAACAACACCTGTGCCAATTTCTGACGAAGAATGGAAGATGATTAAGAGGCATATGGGGCAAGCAGAGCCTAAATTCAAAATTAAATTTGTTGTTGGTGATACTGTTACAATCTTGGGAGGACCTTTCCAAAATTACGAAGGTATTATTAGTAATATTGATGAAGAAAAGGGTAAAGTTAAGGTTATGATAACAATTTTTGGACGAGAAACGCCTGTGGAACTTGACTTTACGCAAGTTAAAACTAAATAAAAATTTAAAAAACAAGGACATGAACAAACTAACTGTGTTTACAGTAGTGCTATCAATTGTGGTGGTTACGGTTGTCTCCGAAGTTCTGTTTAGTAATTATTTTGGCAATGTAGATGAAGGAAAAGTGGATGTACTCACCTCTCAGTCGGTTCACCCTTCTTTGGTTAGCACGGATGACGGCACTGTAAATTCAAATAGCGAACTTGCAATGGAAGATGTTGTTATTGATGATTTAGAGCTGCAAAAGTTGATTGAAGACTCTGATATTGAAAAAGTTCCGCGAGAAGACAAAAACGAGCCGACAGCAGAAAACACTGATACTCCTGCGGATATCGAGATTCTTTCAATTACAGAAACTGGTATTACAAATGAAACTCTTCAACTTGCTAAATTTCCGGATGCGACTTTGGTGACGGCAAATTTTGATGGCAGTTTGTTTCAAACAATAGATGTTTCTGATTTATCAATTGAAATAAAAAAACAATATGTGGCTAGTAATAGTGAGGTTTTTGGCGCAATTTACTCATTTTCGGTTGACGAAGGTGCGCAAAATGAACTATACAGGATACTGCGTGAAAGGGCGGCTTTTGGCTCGTCTGTTGAAATAAATGAAACAAACACCTTTGGAGATAATTCTTTTTATATGAATGACTCTAAAAGGCAATCTACAGCGTTTCTGGTGATAAGAAAGGGTGTGAGCTTCTACTCATTCGCTTATCCAAAGGAATTCAATAGTTATTTCAAAGCTTTGGCGCAAAGTTTTTAACAGTTTAATAAAGAGATATGGCTAAAAAAATCGTAAATTACATTAAGTTACAAATTCCTGCTGGCGCAGCTAATCCTGCTCCACCGGTTGGTCCTGCATTGGGTCAACATGGTTTAAGCATTCAGGACTTTTGTACACAGTTCAATGCACAAACTGCTGATAGAAAAGGTGATATTTTGCCTGTAGTTATTAGTGTTTATGAGGACAAATCATTTAGTTTCATTACTAAAACTCCTCCTGCAGCTGAATTGATCAAGAAAGAATTGGGTATTGCTAAGGGTTCTGCTGTTCCACACAAGGACAAAGTGGCTACTTTAACAAAGGCTCAATTGCAAAAAATTGCTGAAACAAAGATGCCCGATTTAAATTCAAATGATGTTGAAGCGGCTATGCAAGTAATTGCAGGTACAGCTCGTAGTATGGGCGTAAAAGTAGAACAATAAACTCTTAACTTTTTTAATATGATGAATTTTGGCAGTTTAGTTGGATTTGTATCCGGTTTAGCGTCATATATTATTGTATTCGCTCTGTTTTTTATTGTTATCGTTCTTTTTTATTTTATTTACCGCTTTATTACTATGGCTACTCAACCTTTTGATGCTATGAAAGCTATTTATATGTATTTGGTAACTTTCATCGGCGCAATTATGGTGATTATGGGTTTATACTCAATCATCAATTTAGTGCTTTCAGCTTATGTATTTAGTACTGACGCAAGCGCTTTGCTTGATGCTAAACAAGTTTGGGCTTCTAGCATTACCAATATTCTTATTGGTGGAGCTGTTTTCTACACTCACTGGCAAATGGCAACAAAAAAATAATTATTATATCGTGGGAGCCTGCTTGCTTTAGGGCAAAACGGCGTTTGCACCACATAATCCAATGTATATGTCTAAGAAAGGAAAAAAGTATCTTGAGAAAAAGAAATTGGTTGAGGCCAAGGAATTTTATACTCTAGATGAAGCTGTAAAGCTTTTGACCGAAATTTCTACTACTAAATTTGATTCAACTTGTGAAGCTCACATGAATCTTGGTGTAGATGTAAAACACGCAGATCAACAAGTGCGTGCAACTGTGGCGTTACCAAACGGAACAGGTAAGGAAACTCGCGTAATTGCCTTTGTGCCCGACGCAAAAGTAAAAGAAGCAACTGAGGCTGGTGCTGCTAAAGCCGGCTCTGACGACCTAATTGCAGAGATTGAAGGTGGCTTTATTGATTTTGATATTGCTGTTGCCACTCCAGATATGATGAAAAACCTTGGTAAAATCGCTAAACTTTTGGGACAAAAAGGTTTAATGCCTAGTCCTAAAGCTGGAACTGTAACTCCAGAACCAGGTAAAGTAATTGCCGAACTTAAAAAAGGTCGTATTGAATTTAGAACAGACAAACAAGCAAACCTGCACAATGCGTTTGGTAAGGTGTCTTTTGGCGCTGATAAGCTAAAAGAAAATCTTGTCGCTTACTACAAAGCTGTTGTGGATGCCAAACCGGCCGGTTCTAAGGGAACATACATAAACTCTTTGACCCTCACAACCACTATGGGCCCGGGGATTAGAGTGGATTTAGAGAGCATGAACGGGTAAATTAGTGCGAAATTGATAAAAAGGGTGGTGCTTAAATGGCTCCACTCTTTTTAGTTGGAACGTAGCGTTAGAATGTAGGTTTGACAAAAGTCGTTGAAGTTGTATTATGTGGCACTAGTGTGCTTTTTGTATAATAATCTATATGTGATGGTTCCAAGAGCTGATACTGATACTCTCCGTGTGATCCCTGCAGTGGCTGTGCCAGACGAAGCTGCCTACCAGCAACGGTTTGCCGACCATTTTAGACATGATGTCATGCGTATTTTGCAGTCACTACAAGCCAGAGATACTGCTTTGGATATTTTTCTAGCAGAAACGGAGGAAAAGGGAAATGGTATGTTGCACCCAGATGTTGTAGCTGTAAGAAGGACTACTAGATTAATTAGGGGTGCAACAAATACTTTAGTCAAAATTGCTTCCGACATAGATAGAAGAATAGAAACTGTGGAAAAAACATATCAACCAATTCTTTCTATACTGGAAGAGATAGTTTATGCAATTATCGATCAATCATCTAAGGTTAAATGTAAAATTGAAGATAACGGAATTGATGCAGCAATTGACAGAGAGCAAATGTGGAGGGCTGTTTTTAATTTAGTTAACAATGCTGATAGTGCACTCAAAAAGAAACTCGCTAATGATGATACTTTTAAGCCAGAGATAAAAATTACTGTGAATGATGAGAAGGAAAATATTGAAATTAGTGTTGAAGATAACGGAGTAGGTATCCCTGATGATGCTAAAGAAAAGATTTTCAAAATTGGATACACAACACAGGACGGTCAACACCATGGTTTTGGCTTGTACAATGTGAAAAAAATATGCAACTTACATAAGGGTAATGTTAGATTTCATAGTGAACCCGGTAGCACTAAATTTATAATGACTTTACCCAAAGGCTCTGCTGAAAGTACTGAAATTCCCATCCTAAAAAACAGACTAATTTTTATTGTAGAAGATGAAAAATTAGTATCTGAATTACTACAAGATCTCTTAGAAGATAAAGGCGTTGATACTAACAATATTGTTATATGTCAGGACATGGCTGAACTAATCACGGCACTAGAGTCGGCGGACTCTAGTAGGGAATGTTTGGCAATTTGTGATAATAATTTTGTAGGTATACCTGCAATTAATGGTAGTGAAGCCCTGGTTGGCAATGCAGAAAATGCTATAAGGCTAATAAGAGAAAAATACCCGAAAGCTTTAGCAATCATTAGCTCGGGGGACGATAAGATACCTGATGATGATGCATATGAAAAATTAACTAAACCATATAGGCAAAATCAACTAGATGCTTTATTAAGGAGAATGGGGCATAAACTTCAAACAGCAAAAACTGATAATTAAAACTAAAA
>JBGAUX010000013.1:0-23783 GCA_044228405.1 Candidatus Altimarinota bacterium
ACAGTAGAAAAAAGGCTTCATAAAGCTAAAGGAGACGCAAAAACAGGTGATGCAAAAAAAGTTGCTTACGCTAATTTTGTAGAAAAAGTTTTCAACGATTTATCGGCAGGCAAGAGAGTTATCGATATGGATTTATCACAAGAAGAAAAAGAAGCTTTGTATGATTTACATTTACTTACAGCAAAGCCCTTTTTATACATTGCCAATGTTGCAGAAAACGAAATTGCAAACGCCGATTTACAGGCTATGCATAAAGCTTTAGAGCTACCGGAACACGGAAAAATTATTCCTATTTCTGCAAAAATTGAATCTGATTTAAGCGAACTCAGCGACGAGGATGCCAGCGAATTTTTAAAAGAAATGGGCCTTGATAAACCAGGTTTACATTCATTAATTCAGGCAGCCTACGGCACTTTGGGCTTAATGACTTACTTTACAGCCGGTGTAAAAGAAGTACGCGCTTGGACTGTGCCTCAAAATGTTTTAGCACCACAAGCAGCTGGAGTAATTCATACTGATTTTGAGAAGGGATTTATAAGAGCAGAAGTAATTGCTTACAACGATTTCGTTGAGCATGGAGGCGAAAATGCGGCAAAAGAAAAAGGAAAAATGCGCATGGAAGGCAAGGATTATTTGGTTAAAGACGGAGATATCATGCATTTTCACTTCAACTAGTATGAAAATTATTGGTGCAATTTATGTTTATAACGGCAAATTAGTTTCAATATACAAAGGCGATTTGAAACAAGTTTCAAGCTATATGGAAGCGCCAGTTCACTTTGCCAAATACTTAAAAAAAGAGGGGATAGAAGAGGTTTATTTTATCGACTTAAACGCTAGTATTAGTGGAGAAACCGTTAATCAGGATTTGTTAAAAGAGGTTATTACTCTAGGATTAAAAGTGATTTATGGAGGCGGAGTTAGAGATATCAAGATGGTCGAAAATCTTTTTGCTATGGGTGTTGCCCAAGTTGTGATTGGTGTTTCGGCTTTGGAAATTGCCACCGAAGCCACCACAAAATTTGGCACAGACAAAATACTACTCGGATTTAAAACTAAGTACGATCAATTAGTTTCCGATAAATTTGAAAATAAAGACGCTCTAGATTTTGCAGAAAGCACACTGGCAAAAAGCCCTGCTGAGTATATTTTGTTTACTGATGTGCTTAGTTCCGGAGTTATGATTCATCCAAACTATGACATGATGGAAAAAATAAGTTTACTCAGTGGCAAAAAAATCTACCTCGCTGGAGGTGTTTCCCAGTTAAAACACATCACTATACTTAAGAGAAATAAAGCTTACGCTGCTATTATTGGCAAAGCCTTTTATGAAAGAAAACTCTCTATAAAATCTGCTTTGCGTGAGGCTAATTAGCTTCTGATTTCTCTATAGTCTCGACTTTTTCTAGTGCTTCGGCTTTTTGCTTTTCGATCCATTTATCACCACCTTTGTAGGTGAGTTCGGCAAGTATAGAAGCGGATAATATTAGTATAGAAGAAACCACAATACGCCAAGTGATGGTTGTTCCAAAAACTAAGTTTTCTACAACTACAGTTGCTACAGCCGACAAACAAAATAAAAGACTCAAAGTTATAACTCGAAGATATTTAGACGCCATATGCCATAAGGTGTATGCGATTCCTGTTGAAAAGAATCCCAAAATTCCGATCCAAAACCACTGGTTGAGGGTGATTTTAAGAATGTCGTTGAGATCTGTGGTAAAAGGAATAACCACACTCACAATCAAACCTGCTACCAGTAAAAATTGCCCTGCGGTAGACATGGCACTTTTATGCATGTTCTGCTTTTTATACTCATTACTACCAACCAAAAACATTGCATAAAAAAGCATGGCAAAAAATTCCAGCACATCTCCTAAAAATTTATTTTCAATCTTAATAAATTGATCTTTTGCTCCACTGCTCAATAGTAATGATGATCCTACACAGCCAATTAGAACAATAAATATTAGCCTGGTAACCAAGTCATGGCGTTTACGCAAAAAGTCGATACGACTGGGCAAAAAGAAAATGATAAAAAATAATACAAAAATAGGCGCAAAAGTTTCAATTAGTAGCGCGTTAGAAGCGTAGGTGAATTTCAAACCTTGATGAAAAAAAATAAAATTCAATGCCAATCCGCCGGCAGTGAGCCAAAAATAAAAAGTATATTTAATCTTAAAATTTACCTTATTAGTTTGCTTTGAAAATAAATGGATAATTGCGGTTACACCCAAAACAGTAAAGGCGCCAATAAATAACCTTAAAACCGCTATTACTTCGGGGTTTATACTTTCTTGAGTCAGTTTGCGTACCACCACCGAATGGAAACCCCAAAAAAAGACTGCTGTAAGCCCACAAAGATACCCTAGAAAAGTTTTATTAATCTTCATATTTGCCAACATATCTTAAATATTCCGATGTGAACAAAGCGTAAAGACCCGTAATAAGCGCAAACACCAAAACTTCATTTAGTGCTAATTTCAATATATGCACTTCACCTATTACAGTCAACGCAGTTACCGTTATTACAACAAATAAATACTTCCATAGTTTTCTCATATAGTTTATTCCCACGAAACTTTTTTGACTCAAAACTCTTAACATGTAGATTAAAAGAAAAGGCGAAAATAAGCCGACATACAGCATTAAGCCACTAACAAATTCAGCCTCAAAGTTGTACAAATAAATAAAGTGCACCAGCAAAGGGTGTGCAATCCATAGTAGAAATGTCAATGTACAAGCCATTACAAATACAATTTGTCGTTTATAAGGCACTCTTTCCACTTTGTAGACTCCTTCCACATGTTCAACCGCGGTACAAAGTTTACTCAACTGTTCCAGAGACGAAATCTCCAAAAGAATCTTCATTATAAAGGTCTTATGTAACTTAGAACTCTTGGCTGTGGTTTTAATAATGTTTGTGTCTGAGTCGGCTACGGCCCCAAGGACCTTTCTGGCCTGGCCAATTTTTTCGCGACTGGTAACTTTAATCCAAACTGTGGCAAAACTGCTTTTACGTTTTTTAAAAAGAGAAATTAATCTAATAAACCAGCGTTCATCCAAATTCTTTAAGTCATAATTGGGATACAAACTTTGTATTACCTCCAAACTGGACAAAGTTCCATCTCCAATTGCCATTAACAAGTGATCCATATCGGTGAAATGACGATTATAACGAGACCTCAAAACAGCATCCAAGCGCTTAAAATTAACATTTTCAATCGTATCTAAACTAATCAATTGAAGTTCCGAGCTAAGCAATTCATAGCCGCGTTTAATTTTCTCCTCCCTATCTTGCTTTTTTAAAACACTATGAATGGCATTTTTAGCTTGAGTGGTTTTAGCAAAGTTAAGCCAACTCTGCTCCGGGGCCGTATGCTTGGGTGATATTTTAATACTAATACTGGCCCCATTTGGAATAACTGTGCCAAGAGGAAAAGATTCTCCGTTAATTTCCATGCCAACGGCGTGATTACCGATTTGAGAATGAATAGCATAAGCAAAATCAATGCCGGTAGCACCTTTAGGTAGGTCTACAACATCCCCTTTAGGCGTAAAAACAAAAATCCTATCCTGAAAAACATCTAACTTCAAATTCTCCATAAAGTTTGGATCATTAGCTTGAGATTTTTGCACTTCTAAAATTCTTTGCGCCCAATCCGTATAACTTTTACCACCTTTTAGAGCTTTTTCATCCTTGTAAAAATAGTGGGCGGCAATACCGTACTCATCTTCAAAATGCATTTCATTTGTTCTAATTTGAAACTCTGTAACCACCCCATCAATACCAAAAACAGTAGTGTGAATACTTTGGTAGCCATTGTTTTTTGGAACAGCAATATAGTCTTTAAATCGAGTTGGTTTAGATTTGAATAACTCATGAATCACGCCTAAAACCACATAACATTCGTCGCGGTTGGGCACAATAACTCGCATAGCAATGCGGTCATCAACATCCGCAATAGTTTTGCCCTGAGCGAGAATTTTTTTAAAAATTCCGTATAGTGTTTTTTGTCTGCCGGTAATTTCGGCCTTAATATTTTGAGCTAACAATTCCTTTTTCACCAATTTCATCATTTTATCCAAAACCTTTTTTTGCTTTCTCTGGGAAGACAAAATTTTAGTTTGAAGCTCAGTATATTTTTCCGGATACAGGTATCGAAAACACAAATCTTCCAATTCGGATTTGATTTTATCCACACCCAGTAAGTTGGCGATTGGCACATATATTTCCAAGGTTTCTTTCGCAATTCGCACCCTTTTATCGGCACGCAAAAAATCCAGAGTACGCATATTATGCAAGCGATCAGCCAATTTAATTAAAACTACACGCGGATCTTTTGCGCTGTGTAAAAGTAGCTTTTTAAGGCTTTCTACCTGCCTGTTTTGCATGTCATGGCGATAGTATACTTTAGATAATTTAGTTATACCTTCAACTAAAAAACCTACATCTGGTCCAAACATTTTTTCAATTTCTTCAATTGTGCGAGAGGTGTCCTCGGGTACATCGTGCAATAACGCGGCAACCAGAGTGTCAAAGTCAACTTTAAGCTGACTTAAAATTAGAGCGGTCTCTACGGGATGAGTAATATAAGGCACATCGGCCTGTCGCATTTGGCCTTCGTGAGCATCTCTGGCGAATTCATAGGCTTTCATAAATGCCGCTTCATTAAAAGTGGGAAGATATTTGCTGATATCTTGCACAAGTTTTCCAATCAGTGGCTGATTTTTTAGTGTTGCTGGCATTGAATTTTCAGGCTTAAATCTTTTGACAATTTGGCTTGAGTATACTACAATTTAGCATTAGTAACTACATTATGCAATTTTCCGCACATCTTGATGATATGGACGGTTCAAAAAAGAAAATTGAACCAAAAAACAAGCCTGCAAAGGCGGAGTTTTCGGTTGATCAACATTTTGATTTAGAAGTTGAAGCTGGAAGGATTGTAAGTAGCAAAAAGAAAGAAGTTGCACCCAAGCCGGTAAAATTAACAGAGTCGAAGGATGTAATACCCAAGCCACAAGTGTCGGCCAAGCCTTTTAGCAAAGAGGATGTGAAATTTGTTCTTACCAGAGTTTTTGCATCGGTTTTAATTTTTACACTGGGTTATGTAATTATAAACTGGAGTGCAATCTCCGAATTGCTAAAATTTCGTTTTGGCAATCACGAAATTGCCGAGGTAGTGGAAAATGGAGACTTAAATATGCTGACAGATCAAAACGAAAAGCTTCCTATTTTAAACATGAGTATTACACCGCCGGATATGCGAATTGTGATTCCTAAAATCAGTAAAAATGTACCAGTTGTACCAGTTCCAACTGCAAATTTAGTAGCTCGTGACTGGACAGCACTGGAAAACGATATTCAAGGGGCGTTGAAAGATGGAGTTGTGCACTATCCTGGCACTGCATATCCAAATCAAATTGGTAATGTGGTGATAACAGGGCACAGTTCATATTTTCCGTGGGATCCAGGTAGATTTAAAGATGTGTTCGCCCTTCTACATGGCTTAAAGCTTAGTGATGAAATTACGGTTTATTACGAGCAAGAAAAGTTTGTTTACCAAGTAAGCGAAATTAAAGTGGTAACACCCGATAAAGTTGATGTTTTAGGTCCAACTGACGATTCGCAATTAACGCTAATTACTTGTACTCCAATTGGTACAAATGAAAAACGCCTCATTGTTATTGGTAAACTTATTGAGGGGCGCCTAGCAGATGGTACAAAAGTAAAAAAACTTTAGACCTATAAAGAATTTAACTGTTTCAAGAGATCTTCTTCTTTTTGAGTTTCTTGTGCCTCTACAGCTTGTTCTTGTTCTTGAATTGCCTCTTTTTGTTTTTTAGCTTCAAAAGCATTCCATTCAACTTTATGTTTGTCGTTTAATTGTGAAATTTCCTTTTCATATTCGGTATCAAGTTTTTGAAGTTGTTGCTTTTCATTGTCCAAAATGCCAACAAATTTTTGAATTTGATCCTCTGTCATAATTGGCAAAATTTGAAACCAGTATTCCCTTTCTTCATTATTCATCGATTCTGTTTCTTTAATCAAATGAATCAAATCCGGATATTTTTCTCTAACCAAACGGGGAATAACATATTTAGCCTCAACCTCTTTCCAGTAGTTTCTAATTTTTTCTGATAAAGCTAGATTATTTGCATGATCAAGCACAACAGTAGTTTGAGTTCCGCTAGTAGCGGTTGCACCTTGCGTGCCTGTTTGAGTTCCTGAAGCTTGTTTTAAATTGATTTGTTGTGTCATGTTTTTTTAAAGCTTAAATATTATACAAGAAAAACTTAATTTTCACTAGCTAGTCTTTGTTTCAGGTGTAGGCGCTGCCACTGGTTTAGGATTTTTCGCTGCATACCATTCTTGTTGATCTGCCAAAGTTGCGGCTCTGTAAACATTGTTTAATTCAAAACCTTCAAGCCCTTTCTTAACACTCGCATTATCAAAGGTTCCAGTTATTGCATATTGTAGGTCTTTTATTTCATCAAATTTTTGGCCAACAGGTAAAATGCCCTTAATATTTACAAAGCTAATAATGGGTGAATTTGGCTCACTTGCATCTTTAACAACCGCCGGAATTCTGTCGCCATCTTTGTTTGTATATATCAATACATCGCCTGCTTTGTAACCTCCATTGGGTGCTTCATTACTTGTCATAAAGTCCGGAACTTCTTTAGTGCCACCTTTATCTGCACCCAAGTTTACTTGGCGCTTTGCGCCAGCAATTGAATAAAAATCTGGCATACTTGTAATTTTTGGTGTGCCCAGTAAATTTGCGATGTGTTTCCACGGTGCATTTTGATCTTTTTCATCTATTTTTAATTCCGCCACTTCTTTCAGTTCCGGTGTAGAAGTAAGTGCCTGTAGAGCGCTCAATTCAGTCTCATTAAGTTTGGCTTGAGAGCCTTTGGCTAAGCTTTTTGCCTCATGAGCTCCCCAATCAATTTCAAGTCCGAATAGCGGCCCGATCAGTTCTGCAATTTGCTTTAAGCCGGGATGTTTTGACAACCATTCCATAACTTTGCCACTTTTTAATATGTTGGCAAAAACATCAGGTTTTTCTTTTTTAGCCGCTGCCACAGCAGTAGGCACCACCGCGGGAGCGACTGCAGGCGCCTCAACAGCCGGCGTTGTTTTGCTAGCATCTACATTGGTCGCCCCAGCTTCAGTGGGTGCTGTTGCTGGCGCCGTAAGCGCTGCCTCTGCCGATTCTGCAACTTTAGTAGTTGCTTCAGCCGCTTTTGCACTAACTCCAGCCTTTTGCTCAATTTTTCGTTTTTCTAGCACAGCTATTCGCGCTTCAGCAGCATTCCTTGCGGTAAGTGCTTCAGCAACTTTAGTTCTATCTTCTTCATTTGCAGGAGCCTTTTCGCCAGCTATGACTTTATCTTTTTGCTCAATCAGTTTTCTTAATGCCAAAATCTCAGCCTCAGCTTTTTTTGTTGGATCCTCAATCTGTTGCGAGCCGGCTTCTGCTACACCTGAATTTGGCGCTTTTTCTCCTGCCATTTTGTTTTTTAAATTATAAATACATCACCAAAAGTTTTTTCGGTGTCCTCTTTGCGCAGCCTAAATTCTTCAATCAAATTTTGCATTTGATAAGTGTATTTTTCATCAACTGTGCACAAATCTTTAATTCTGCGAATAGTTGAAAGCATATTTACAGCGTAAATATCAATTTGATCCTGTTCTGATTCTGTTAATTTAGTGTATACAGATTGATTTAGTAGAGATTGAGGAGTGTGCAGAATAATTTCTCCACCATCAACTTTACCAATGACCAAATTCAAAAATTCTTCATTTTCTTTAGCCAAGGGATTGCTAGTTGCTAATGGCTTATTTAAGGCCATATTAGTAGCCTCACTTGTATCGCTGGTGTTAGCAAAAGACAACAATTGCTTTGTAGCTTCTTTGTCGCCTACAAACTGCGTTTTTTGCACATTATCGTGTGTCCCGTCATTCTGTGATTGTGAACCTGGCATGCTTCGGCTAAAATTAAATTAATTATCAAGTTATTATAGCAGAAAAGCCAAACATTTTCAATGATTATGGAACGAAAAGAGGCGCAAATACGCATAAAAAAACTCATAGAAAAAATAAATCAGCTCAATTATCAATATTTTGTATTGGATGAGTCGGAAGTTGATGAATCGGTGAGAGACAGCTTGAAAAAGGAGTTAATAGCTTTAGAGAGCCAATATCCAGAGTTTATTTCACCTGATTCGCCAACTCAAAGAGTTGGAAGTACGCTTTCGGGAAAACTGGGAAAAGTGGCTCATTTAACAGTAAAAAAGAGCCTTCAGGATGTGTTTTCGGCCGAAGAAGTAACGGAATGGCACGAAAGAATTGCCAAATTAGTGCCTGAAAACGCTAAAATGAGCTTTATTTGCGAGCCCAAAATTGATGGTTTAAACATTACTTTGCACTATCAGAATGGCAAATTTGTGAGAGCTTTAACTCGTGGTAATGGCGAAATTGGTGAGGATGTTACACACACAGTGCGCACAATTCATAGTATACCGCTTGTTTTGGATAAAGAAATTGACCTGGAAGTATCGGGCGAAGTGTTTATCGACAAAAAATCTTTCGAAAAAATTAACGAAAATATCGAAGACAATTTTGCTAATCCACGCAATTTAGCAGCCGGAACAGTGCGTCAGTTAAATCCACAAATTGCTGCCAACCGTAATTTAAGCGCCATTTTTTACTCAGTTGGACAACACACTTTTACGCCAGAACCACAAACGCAGGAGCAAGTTTTGTTAATGTTAAAAACAATGGGGTTGGCAACCAGCACCGATTACAAAAAACTCAATTCAATAGAAGAGGTGATAGAGTTTTGTAACGCCTGGCACGAAAAAAGACATCATTTACCATTTGATATTGATGGAATTGTGATTAAGGTGAACGAATTTGAACTACAAGAAAGAATGGGTTTTACCGCAAAGGCTCCTCGTTTTATGGCTGCTTACAAGTTTCCTGCGGAAAAAGTTTCAACCCAAGTTTTGGATATTCAAGTACATGTTGGCAGAACAGGAAATTTAACTCCGGTTGCACATTTAAAACCTGTATTATTGGCAGGTTCTACGGTTTCACGCGCAACTTTGCATAACGAAGATGAAATTAGGCGCAAAGATATTAAAATTGGTGACACTGTAATTATTCATAAAGCTGGGGATATTATTCCGGAGGTTATTGAAGTGATGAAAGATTTGCGTACCGGTAACGAAATTGAGTTTAGTTTTCCTGAAAATTGTCCGGTTTGTGATTCGCTTGTAGAGCGTTTAGAAGGACAATCTGCACATAAATGCACCAATCCAACTTGTTATGCAATTGAGCAAGAGGGCATAATTCATTTTGTGGGTAAAGGAGGATTTGATATTGATGGCATGGGTGAAAAAGTGGTTATACAGTTGTTGGAAGCTGGCTTAATTGCCGATGGCTCAGATATTTTTTATTTGAAAAAAGAAGATTTGGAGTCTTTACCGCTGTTTAAAGAAAAACGGGCAAATAATTTATTGGAAGCTTTGGAGGTATCAAAAAAAATAGCCTTACCAAGGTTGCTTTTTGCTTTTGGGATCAAGCTTTTAGGGGAAGGTGGTAGCGAAGATTTAGCCGACTACTTATGGCATCATTGGCAAATTGAGGGCGAAGAAAATAATAAAAATAAGCCTTTAAGTTTACTCAAAACAATGGACTCAATTAGCTTTGAGGCACTTTGCAATATCGATGGCATTGGCGAAAAAGTAGCTGAATCCATCACGAGTTGGTTTAAAGAAGATAAACATCGCAAAATGCTACATAAACTGCAAGAAGCCAATGTTGTTTTGGTAGAACCACAACTAAGCGGAGATAAACTATCGGGGAAGTTTTTTGTGTTAACAGGCACCCTAGAAGGCTTAACTCGTGATCAAGCTAAAGAAAAAATCAAACAACTTGGTGGCAAAGTGCAAAGCTCGGTTGGTAAAACAACAGACTTTTTAATTGCTGGTGAAGAGTCTGGTTCTAAGCTAAAAAAAGCCCAAGCTTTGGGGATTGCAGTGTTGTCTGAGCAAGAGTTTTTAAACTTAATCTCTACTCAATAATTTCTCCACCAAAAATATTCAAGGCTGCATTAGCCATATCTTGTTGTTTTTTTGTGTCTTCAGATTTCAAAGGAATTTCCTTTGGCGGTAACACATCTTCTATTGCTGGTTTTAAAGCAACTTTTCTTAATGTGCCTTTAATTTTAACATGAGTATTAAAAACTTGATTAAAAGCTTGTTCTACATCCGAAAGCATTTCAGCTGTCATCACTTTTTCCATATGAAAAGCTGTAGAAAATTCCACAGTTAATAAAACTCCGTCATACGAAACTGGGTTTGAAGTTTGAAAAGACCTTCTAGTTGAAGGTTGAAGAATATGCTCTAAAACGCGAGGCATCTGTTCTTTAATTTCATCTAATGTGAGATTGCTACCTGTATTTGATGAGATAGCAGGTGGTGTAACGCTTGAAGTTACCTCAGGCGGCAATGCACTTTTAGGCTCTTCTGCTTTTTCTTCTGGTATAGTTTTTAGTCCACGCAGGTCCTCACTTTTAGGTTTTTCGGCCACTGGAGCAGAAGGCTCTTTTACGGCTTTAGGGGCTGTGATTTCCGGTTGTTTTGCCTCAGTAAAATCACTGCATAAAGTTATAATTGCCACTTCTAAAGGTAGTTGAGGAATAACAGTTAGCCTTAATTGTTTGTTTGCATCCTGAAACGCATCAATTGCTTTAACAAACCAACTCATTTCTCCTTTAGCCTCTTTTTGAGCAGTGGAAGTTAGCATTTGTTCACGCAAATATTCCAGAAATGATTTGATAAATTGTTGTAAATCGTGACCTTGGCTATGAACAGATTGAACTTCGTTTAAAGCGCCGCTCATATTTTTTTGAATTAACGCGTCATATAAACGCACCACAGATTGATGATCGCTTACACCTAAAACGCAACGCACATTTTCGTAATCCAATTTGCCGTCCAAAGTTAACTGCTCCAGTAAGCCAATAGCGTCACGCATACCACCATCAACATAACGAGCAATTAGTTCAATTGCACCTTCACCCACCTCAATTTTTTCCAGTTGAGCAATATAACTCAAACGAGTCATAATAGTTTTGTCGCTAATTCTTTTAAAATCAAAACGCTGACAGCGAGAGATAATAGTTTCAGGAATTTTGTGAACTTCGGTCGTTGCTAAAATAAAATATGCATGAGGCGGAGGCTCTTCTAAAGTTTTTAACAAAGCGTTAAAAGCTTCTTTTGTTAACATATGCACCTCATCAATAATGTAAACCTTTGTTTTTGCGCTTGTAGGAGCAAAATTTATCTTGTCTTTTAAATCACGCATTTCGTCAATTCCACGGTTTGAAGCAGCATCAATTTCAATAATATCAATCAAACGTCCTTCGCTAATTGCCACACAAATTTCACATTCGTTACAAGGTTCAAAATTTTCAGCTAAATTAAGGCAATTTAAAACCTTAGCCACAAGGCGTGCAGTACTGGTTTTTCCGGTACCTCTTGGTCCACAAAATAAATAAGCATGAGAAATAAGATCCTTTTTGGCAGCATTGAGTAATGTTGTACGCACATGATCTTGACCCACCAAATTCTTAAAATTGTGAGGTCTGTATTTGCGATATAAAGAAATTTCTGCCATAGGTTTTAGTTTGCGAGAGACCACATTCTAGCACCAGAAGCTGAAAATCGAAATCTCATCCCTTGACAACCTTTTTAAATCCTCTCTTAAACTGCTCTGTAGAAAACTGTTCTGCTTCCTTACGAATACTTGAGGCCTTATATTTTTTTTCGTTGAACATCAAGCGCGCAAGGGCATCTTCCATGTCTCGCAAAGTGTGAGTGTAAAAGAATTCACCACTAATTCCTGGTTTAACAGTTTCTAAAAGTCCGCCCTTTCCATAGCCAAAAACGGGTTTGCCACAAGCCATTGCTTCCACAGGAGACATGCCAAAATCATCCTCTCCAGGAAAAACAAACGCTCTGCAGTTTTGCAAATAATCAGCCACAATTTCATCGTCCTTAAACCCTAAAAAATCAATTGTAGGGCCGGCAATAGACTCCAGATAGCCTCTTTGAGGGCCGTCGCCAATAATAATAAGTTGACGCTGAATTTTGTTAAACAAGTGAATTGCCTGGTCGATTTTTTTGTATGGAGTGAGAGTAGAAACAATTAAAAAATAACCATCATGCTTTTTTTGTGGCTTAAAACGGGCAATATCAATTGGTGGATATAAAATTATAGAATCTTGGTGATAGTACTTTTTAATTCTACGCCAAGCATTACGTGAGTTTGCTAAATAAACATCTGGCCTGTCGGAGGCAGAACTGTCCCAAATTCGCACTTTGCTTAAAAGCCACTGCGCAATGATTTTCTTTAAAGCACCTGCATTTTGCTCATCCATATATTGATGAGTGTAGTCCCAAGCATAACGCATAGGGGAGTGACAGTACGAGATGTGCTTAGTTTCTAAAGGTGTGATAATGCCATGTGCATAAGCCGAACTGGAGCTGATTACCAAATCAAAGCCTGCAAAATCAAAATCCTCAACGGCCTTGGGCATTTGTGGAAATAAAAGTTTATGTCTTTTACGAATAAACTCAGGATATTTTTGTAGTGAAGAAGTAACAATTCGTTCACGCGGAAAAACACTTCCAACTGCTTTTTCATCATACAAAAGCGTATAAATTGGCGCATCAGGATACATGTCTGCCAGCACCTTTAAAACTCTCTCGGCACCACCAAGTTTGATTAAAAAATCGTGAACTAATGCAACTTTGGTCATTAAAAATGCTTAAGCCAAAACATTATAGCGAAAAGAAAAAATATAGCTAATTGTGGATTAAGCAGTTAGAATCAAATAAATATTCGGGAAAAATGATTTTTCAACACAACATTTCTTCAATTTTAGTTTCTCTGGGCCCGGTGGATATTCGCTGGTATGGCCTAATGTTTGCCAGTGGAATTTTGCTCAGTTATTTGTTGATTGCTTGGGTTTTTAAAAAAGAAAAACTAGAAATAAAAGATCTCGACAGCATTACAGTTTATCTTTTTGTGGGAATAATTGTAGGTGCGCGCTTGGGGCATATTATTTTTTACAATCTGGATTATTTTTCAAGGCACCCTTTAGAAATTTTTGCAATTTGGAACGGAGGGTTAGCAAGCCACGGCGCAACAATAGGCTTATTTATTGCTTACTGGCTTTGGTGCAAAGTACACAAACAACCCTTTACGAAATTTTTAAATCCGATTGTAATTGGAATTCCGGTAGCTGCTATGTTTGTAAGAATAGGAAATTTTTTTAATTCAGAAATTGTCGGCGTACCAACAAATGGCAATTGGGGAGTTGTTTTTCAAAGACTTGGCGAAGATTTTCCGCGGCACCCATCGATGTTGTACGAAGCAGTTTTGAATTTGTTTATTCTGATTTTATTTATTGCGATTTATAAAAGAAAGGCCGGCAAAGTGGGAGGCTTTTTCTTTTTAGGCATGTATTTGGTGCTCTATTTTGGCGGACGATTTGTGTTAGAGTTCTTTAAAGATCTTCACACTTTGCCGGCCGAGTTTCCATTAAGCATGGGCCAAGTGTTAAGTATATTACCAGTGCTAATTGGTGTTTGGTTGCTGTTTAAAAGAAAACCAGAAAAAACTACACAATGATTTTTGAACATATTTTAACAGCAACGGTATTAGGTTTCACAGGGGGCCTCACTCCAGGACCAATAATTCTGATGTCATTTGCCGAGGTTTTGAGATCGCCAACTAAGGGCTTAGCAAATGGCAGAATGTACTTATTTTTTGCAGGATTAACAGAATTTTTTATTGGATTATTTTTAGTTGTAACGGCTTCTTGGTTTAAATTGCCCAATTATGTTTTTCACAGTTTTGCTATTTTAGGTGTGGTGATTCTTTTGTATATTGCCTTTCAAATAAGCAAAATTCGCACAATTAATTACGACGAAGGAAAGAAAAAAATCGGCATAGGCCACATTATAGCCTTTATGTTGTTAAATGGTTCTTTGTGGTTATTTTGGATTTCTGTTTGTTTACCCTCGGCTTACAAGTTTGGTGAAGCAGTACCCTATGGCGAATATTTTTTTGTTATTATTTTTGAAATTGCAATGATGACAGCCCTAGGAAGCCTCTTGTTTGCTTTCAATTCTTTTCGAAGTTATTTTTCAAATGAAAAAATAGTGCGAAAAATTTTCCTCACACTCACAATTTTAATTACACTTGTTGCCTGCAAAATTGCGTACACAGAGATCAAGTATTTTTTTCCTTTGTAAGATATTCAATGTTTAGGCGTTTTAAGAACTATACTTATTAATCAATATTTATGGAAAATCAAACTTCAAGCAATGGTGCTGGCATTGTTTTAGCTGTAGTTGTTACAGCTGTTTTAGTTGCAGGCGGAATGTATTTATGGGAAAAATCTCCTGAAAATGATCCCGATAATACTCCTGAACAATCTTCTGTGATTGAAGAAAATTCTCAATCAGAACCACTGCCAGATAAAATCATATTAGGTTACGAAAAAAACAGCACCGAATGGAATGATATTTCTTTGAAAATAAACGAAAAAACAGGAGAAGATTTAAAAAGTTTATACATTGCCGAATCTGCCGATAACAAAGATTTGGTTTATGTTTCAACATCTTCTCAATTGCCAGATGAATGGACAGAGGATATGAAATCTACTAATAAAATTTATTCTTACAACACTAAAACTAACGACTTAAAGATGCTATACGAAGAAAAAGAAGGACGCTTGTTAAGAACTTTAGGTGTAGATGGTACAAAGTTAGTTCTCCTTTATGACGGCATAGATAATTCTCCAGCACCTTGTTTTTCAGTTTGGTTGGACGGTTTAGATTATGGCTATTTGGATATTGAAAACCCAAGTGAGTTGAAAGATTACACTGTTCCAGATTACCAAAAGGAGCTTGCAAAAAAAGAGCAAAAAGAGTGTGAATTGAGTATGGAGCAATAGAAAATAAAGATAGCCGTTGCCAATAACTTCTGTTATTCTGGCAACGGCTATTAATGAAAATTTATGTCTATTCTAAAAGAATTTAAACAGTTCGCAATTAAAGGGAATGTAATTGATATGGGTGTGGGTATTATTATTGGTGCAGCTTTTGGCAAGATTGTAAGCTCATTTGTGGCCGATATTATTATGCCACCAATTGGATTTTTGTTAGGCGGGATTGATTTTTCTAACTTGGCGATAACTATTAAGCAAGCCACAGAAAGCACAGAAGCTGTTACAATTAATTACGGAGTATTTTTAAATAGCGTAATTGATTTTACAATTGTTGCATTCGCGATTTTTGTTGTTATTAAGCAAATTAATCGATTGAAAAAGAAAGAGGAAGCAAAGCCTGCTTCCACACCAGAAGACATTCAGCTACTGAGAGAAATTAGAGATTCATTAAAAAAATAATGAGCATGCGCAAATGTGAACAATGCCAGCGCGAATTTAATGTGGCGCCGGCCGACCAAGAGTTTTACGCCAAAATTGATGTGCCGGCGCCAAAAAAATGCCCCGATTGCAGGTTAATTAGGCGATTTATGGAGCGAAATCCAAAAAATCTTTATTACCGTGTCTGCGATTTAACAGGCAAACAAACGCTTTCTCAGTATCATAAAGATCAGCCTTTTCCTGTTTATAGTCCCGAGGCTTGGTGGGGAGACGACTGGGATGCTTTGCAATATGGCCAAGACTTTGACTTTAATCGGCCTTTCTTTGAACAATTTTTGGAGCTAAAGAATAAAGTGCCACATGTTTCGCTTTTTAACACCATGGGCACGATTGAAAACGGTGATTACAACAACTGTGCCGCTTACGCGAAAAACTGCTACCTAATTGCAGAAAGCGACTTTTGTGAGGAATGTTATTATTCAAATTTGCTTAAAAAGTGCAATTTTGTTGTTGATTGTTCGGTGTGTTACGAAACCGAACTTTGTTACGAATGTATTGATTGCACCAAGTGTTACAACCTTCAATATTCTCAAGATTGCCAAAATTGCCGTGATAGTTATTTTCTTCAAAACTGTATTTCTTGCCAGGATTGTATTGGAAGTATAAATCAGCGCCAAAAACGATACATGATTTTTAATAAACAATATTCCAAAGAAGATTACGAAAAATTTAAAGCAGGATTTAACTTAAATACTATTGAAGGTGTTGAAAAACTTAAAGCGGAATGTGAGAAGTTTTTCCAGTCCCAGCCTCATAAAGCAGTGATGGGCGAGCAAAACGAAAATAGTTCTGGCGACCATCTTTCTAACTCAAAAAATTCTTACTATTGTTTTGATAGTGTCGATTTAGAAGATTGCAGATATTGTGCCAAATTGAGTTTAGGGGTGAAGTCGAGCATGGATTATAACTCTTGGGGAAACAACGCCGAGCTGATGTATCAATGTAGTGGATGTGGTGAAAATTGTTACAATCTTAAATTTTGTTCCAATTGCCAAACCAATATGAATAATTGTGAGTATTGCGCCGAATGCTTTAGCACTAGCGATAGTTTTGGCTGTATTGGTTTGAAAAAGCAACGCTTCTGCATTTTGAACAAAAAATACTCAGAAGAGGAATATCACCAACTAAAAGCAAAAATCATTGAACACATGAAAAAAACTGGTGAGTACGGAGAGTTTTTCCCAGTTGAAATTTGCCCTTTTGGCTATAATGAAACTATGGCTATGGATTCTTTTCCATTATCAAAAGAGCAGGCCTTGGCCAATGGTTTTAAATGGTACGAAGCCGAAACACCGCAACCAAAAACAGAGAATCAACAATCTCAAGAAGGTGTTTTAATGTGTGATTGTGGCAAAAACTTTAAAGTAATTTCTTCGGAAATTGATTTTTACAAAAAACTTGGAATTCCAACTCCCAAAAAATGCCCACAATGCCGCCACAGAAACCGCATGAGCAAGCGCAATCCACTCAAACTCTGGCAACGCAATTGCACAGCTTGCAACATCCAAGTTTATTCAAGCTATGCGCCAAACACACCACAACCAATTTATTGCACGAGCTGCTATATGAAAGTGGTTTACTAGCGCTACAACAGCTTATTGACTTTGTTAAGCAAAGTGATAAATTGTGCTCTGGTAAATTTTAAAAAAGTATATGGTTGCACAACCAAAAATTTTAGAAGGAGTAGATGAATTAGTGGAAGAGTCTCCACTTAAGGTGATTTTTGATAAATTAGAAGTCTGGCTCAATGGAGGAGAGGGATTTAGCAGAGTCGAAGATAAATCAGCATATGCTAAATTTTACTTCAATAGGCGTGCCACATTTATAAAGCATGATGCAGAGGGTAATGTTATATTGCAAATTTCAGTAGAAGAACCCAAAAATGGAGGGCGATTTATTTTAACATTTGCTAATGAAGTAGCTGGCATTGCTCAAGATGGTGCTCAAACTGGTAATCCTAGTGCAAGAGAAGGTGCTGAGGATAAACCTTTTGAACACCTGTTTAGCAAAATTGAAGCTGTACTCCCAGCAAATCAATATCCTATTGTGGAAGTGGTTGGTAAAGCTCGTGAAGCAATTGCAGACAGTTCATCAAACTAAAGTTCTTGGCGATTTATAAGTGCCTGTGTTATTATTGGCAAAGTATTTTTAATTTTTCTTTATGAAAAAATTGTTTAAAACAATAGCACTTGTTGCTGTGGCTACTTTAACACTTACTGCTTGCGGTGGAGGCGGAGGTGTTGATGTTAGTGGTTCAGGTATTGCCAAATTAAAGAATGAAGTTATTGCCAAAGCCACAGAGTTGGCTGAAGACAGTATGGATCCTGCTGTGCTTGCTCCTAAAATTGCTGATTTAAAAGAAGAATATATTCAAAAATATGTTGCAATTGGTGCTGAAAGAGAAAAAATGACAGCTGAAGAGAAGGCAAAATTAGATGCAGACGCTCAAGCAAAAATGATTGGTACATATGATGCGGCTGAATTTGCAAGGTTTAATGATAAAGTTAACGCTATTCGTCCAAAAGATAACACTCTTGCAAACGAAATGGTTAGCTTAAACAGTCTTTCTCAATACGCTTTTTATGAATTATTGAAAAAGCAAAACCCAGCAGAAGCAACTAGATTGAACATTCAATAATTGTTTAAGTTGCTTAAATAGATTTAAAGTTTTAAGAAGAGCCCGCCTACGGCGGGCTCTTCTTGTGTAAAGTGCACAATTAAATTGTTGACTAAATTGTCCAGCCAGGTAAAATCAACCACTATTTAATGGATATACACAATTCATATGGTAAAAGGATTAAAAAATTCAGTAGTTGCCGCCGCTGTAGGCTTGGGCGCCTTAATCTCCCCAGCCTGTGCTACACCGCAAGTAGTAAGGGAAGGGGGCACAGTTTCAAACTGTATTAGCACTTCTGAATGGGTGAGACGTCAAATTAGTATGAATTGTTTAGCTAGTGAAGATCCAGCATGTCAAAGATCGGTAAAATGGATGGGAAGATCGGCAATTACTACTTGCCCGGAAAATGAATAAATAATATTAGATAGCATGAAATTAGGTGTTGGATTTAAAAAATTAGTAGTGGCAAGCGCAATGACTTTATACGGTGGTGGCTGTGCAACCGCTCAAGAAAAGTGCAATCAAAGTTATAGTGTTAGAGTTTGGGTGCGTGATGTTTGCGGATTGATTGCGAAAGACGAATGTCGTATAAGAGCAGAAAGAAGCAGAATTTCTATTTATAACGTTTGCTTGATGGAAAACGGCATTACACCAAGTGGTTGTTATATCGATCCTAAAACCGGCCATTATGATTGCACAGGTGAAGCATTTGGCAGATGAGATTTTATAATTTAAAGGAAGAATATGGTAAATAACGTGCCTGAAAACAACATATTATGGCCACCAAACCTTACCCAACTGGCGCAAACAGCTCGTGCTCTTGTAAAGATAAGATTTCCTGATGCTGTGCCCGACGGTGCTGAACATGCCGCGGAAATTGTTATTTTGGAGACCCGCTATAGCTTGCATGATCAGCAAGTTGTTGAAGCGATTTTAAATGGCGAAATTGACCACGAAAAGCGATTGGCCCTAATGCATTACGCGCGCTTAACTTATAACAGAGACCTTGCCCAGAGAATTAAAGAAAAGTTTAGTTTAGAAGGCATTAGAGAAACGCTCAATGAAATCATCGGGGAAGAAGTATTACATAGAATAGTTTCTAACACCAACACAGGTGGTGGGCATTATGGCAGATATTTGGAGAGTAAATTTGTAGTTCCAGTCGAAGCTCCAACTGCAACTGCAACTCCCGAAGAAATCATAATAACACAAGTGAATAGTCATAGAGAATTTTTAAGAGATGAACTAAAGAGATTTCTCGATAGTCTAGCCAAGTGATATAATGCACTCAATCTAATTTTAAAAATGATTGATCCTATTTATATCGGTTCGCTTGGTGCGGGGCTAATTTTATTTGCCTTTGTTTTTGGACAACTGCACATTTGGAAAGACACATATTTTATTTACGACCTTCTCAATTTGATTGGCAGCATTTTGTTGATACATTACGGCTGGATTGGCAATAGTTGGCCATTTGTGGCACTAAATACAGTGTGGGCAATCATTTCATTTAAAGATGTTATAATTGATTTGCGCAGAAATTCACGCAAAAAAAGTTATCTGGGATCATGGGAAAAATGGATGCAATGACGGGGCATTAACTTTAAGATTTGCGCAAGCTCTTCCAGGGCTTAGTATTGAGCACGTCATCTTTTGTGAGCCAGCCTCTTTTTGCCATATCTACGCCAAATTTCAGGTTATCAACATGCGAGAATCTGTGAGAATCCGAGTCGATTGTAAACTTTACACCAGCTTCTTTGGCTCTTTTTATGTATTTATCTTGAATGTCTAATCTTTGCGGTGATGAATTAATTTCAATCGCGGTTTTGTATGCTGCGCAGGCTTCAAAAACTCTATCCATATTAAGCTCGCATGGCTTGCGTTGGTGAATTAATCTACCACTCATATGACCCACAATACGCGCCGCCGGATGCGAAATAGCTTTTATCAGTCGTTCGGTTTGCTCGGCCTCGGGCAGGTTGAAATATGAATGAATTGAAATAACCACAACATCTAACATTTCCAGTAAATCGTCCGACAAATCGAGGTCACCATTCTTTAAAATATCAACTTCTGCACCCTTTAAAATTTTGAAATCTTTATAATTTTTATTGATTTTATCAATCACTTTAAACTGTTCTTTAAAGCGCTTTTCATCAAGTCCATTAGCCACTGTTTGCCCTTTGCTATGGTCTGTTAGCGCCATATATTTAAAGCCTGCTTTATAATAATTTTCCGCTACAACTTCTATAGGATCTTTGCCATCGCTCCAATTTGAATGACAATGCAAATCGGCAATTAAATCGCTCAATTCAATAGTTTGAGGAAGTTTTTTGCCAGCTTCAACCCATTCAATTTCGCCTTTGTCTTCACGCATTTGGGGGATGATGAATGGCCAGCCAACACTTTTATAAACATCTTCTTCGGTTGCACCGGCAATTTGTTTTTCACCTTTAAAAACGCCGTATTCATTAATTTTGAGGCCCATTTTTTTTGCCTTATCTCGAATGCGAATATTGTGTTCTTTGCTACCTGTAAAATAGTGCAAAGCAGCACCAAAAGATTCTTTTGGTAAAACTCTCAAGTCAACCTGCAAGCCACTTTTAAGCACTACACTCGATTTTGTATCACCATTACCTAAAACGCTAGAAACCTCCGGATATTCAATGAAAAATTGCATAACTTTTTGCGGCTCTGTACTTTCTACCAACAAATCCACATCACCAATTGTTTCAACTCTTCTGCGCAAACTGCCTGCGTACTGAATAAATTTAATTTCAGGTAAATCTTTCATGTAAGCAATATATTCTTCGGCTTGCTTGAGTGCATCGTCCAAAAAATGTCTTTCAACAGAAAAACTACGATAGTCCTTTATGGAATTCAAAATTTCTGCCTGACTTTTCTCACCCATTTTAGGCAACTCGGCAATTTTACCTTCTTTGCAGGCTTTTTCTAGGCTTTCAATGTTGTGAACTTTGAGTTGCTCGAAAAATAATTTCACCTTTTTTGGCCCAACTCCACGCAAATTTAAAATCTCTAAAAGACCAGCAGGAATACTTTTTTTAAGTTCTTTATGAAATTCCATCTCGCCTTTTGTAACTAGTTCTTCAATGTTTTCGCTAATTGCATTGCCAATCCCAGGTATTTTTTGAAGTGCCTCTTTTTTGCCTTTTGCATAAATATCCTTCATTTCTTCGGCATAGTTTTCTATTGTCAGCGATGCCTTATAATATGAATTAAAGCGAAAAAAACCAACACCTTGTATTTCCATAATGTTAGCAATTTCCTCAAAAATTTTAGCAATTTGAAGATTATTCATCTTTTCCCATTAAAACGGCCAGTGTTTCTTGTGCGGCCTTATCCCACGAAAAATCAAGCAGCCTATCATTACCTTTTTTTGCTAAATCATCACAATATTCCTTGTTCGAAGCCAGTTTTTTCATGCCTTCACAAATATCTTTTTTGTCATGCGAATCCACAATTAAAGCGCAATCTTGAGCAATTTCCTGGCAAGCCGAACCCTTTGAAGTTAATATTGGCCGACGATGTTGAAACGCCTCCAAAATTGGAAATCCAAAGCCTTCGTAAAGAGAAGGGAACACCACAAATTGCGAGTTATTATACAGTGCAGATTTTTCTTTTTCAGAAATATAGCCTGTGAGAATGATTTTACTGCTCAATTCCATTTCCTGAATTTTTTCTCTAATTTCATCAGCACCAATGCCATCTTTGCCTGCTAAAACTAATTTCCATTCCGGAAATTCTTTAGCAAATTCGGCAAAAGAATCCACCAGGTAAATTAAGTTTTTCTTAGTTTCTAGGCGACCTACAAAGAGCGCAAAAGCTTCGTTTTCTTTTAGACCAAATTTTTCTATGACTGGAAAATTATCAGCATCTGGATAGATAAAATCTGGTTGCCCATGATGAATAACTCGAATTTTCTCTTCTTCACATTTAAAGAAAAACATCAGATCACTTTTAGTCGCTTCGCTTGGCACAATAATGCGATAAGCATTTTTAACTGCAAATTTTGTGCTCCAATTAAGATGTGCATAATGCAGAGTTGAGTAAGCATTTCGAAAGCGTTTAAACGCTACATCATGAATAGTTACAACTGATTTTTGCGGATAAATAAGGGGAATACTGTGTGAAGGCACAAACAAAATGTCAGGCGTTTTAGTAAGGATTTCGTATGAAAGCCGAGTGGCAGTCCACAGCCTAGGAAAAGGGATAATCCGCTTAGTAAATTTACTTGATTGTGTAGGTAGACTAAAATCATGAGGGCTATAAAACAGCACATCTTCAATTTCTTTTTCTTCTTTCACTAATGGCAAAAGAGAATTAATTATCTGTTTTGAATACCATTCTACGCCAGTTGCTTGATCGCTTTTATAACGCGAAACATCAATTCCCAATTTCATAGGTTTGCTTTAGTTTTTTCGAAGCGCGGGCATTCTAGCAGACATTTGTGTTTACAGCAAAACCCCTTAGCTGCCAGGGCTACTTCTGGCTAAAGTAAGGGCTGTAATCCATTCTACGCCATTTGATTTTAGTGTTTTTGCGCACTCGTTTAAAGTGCTTCCAGTGGTGAAAACATCGTCAACAAGTACTATAGTTGCATTTGTTGGAGGCATAATATTAATTTGAAAAGCCTCTTTTAGATTTTTTCTGCGCTGAGCACCATCCAATTCCGCTTGAGGTTTGCTATATTTAATCCTTTTGAGCAAATCCATACTTGGGTGCCCAGTTAACGCACTTAAGTGATGGGCTAATACCTCTGCCTGATTAAAACCTCGAAACATTAAACGCTTTTGATGTAAAGGCACTGGTACAAACACAATTCTATTGGTCGAAAAAAAGTGCCAAAACTTTCTAACCATTAAAACAGCCAAGTTGTGGCCTAGCTCTTGAGCGAAACGATACTTAAAAACATGAATCGCCTCACTTATTTGTTTGTTTTGGTGATAGTCGCAAACCACCAACAGCTGATTTATGTGGCTACTGTTAAGGCAAATATCGGTATTGCACACTGTGCCCCAAAAGTTTTTCACATTGCAGGATGGACAGGCTTGGGTACCCGCCAAATTGACCTTCCACAAACAATCAATACAAAAATATGACGAATCGCTACCACATTTGCCAATGCATTCTTTGGGTAGGGCAAGGTCTAAAAACCAATCTCGTATTGGTTGAATCGCTTTTTGAAATGAGAGTGTTGGCATGTGAAGATTCAAACACAGGAACATGAAAATTTTCTAAACAAACAGTAAAAACAATTGATTTCATTGTGCAAATTGCTTACTATCGGCTCGTTAAAGGCATGAGGCAGTTTTTTGCAGCCTCACGCACCCTCGGGCGGTTAGCTCAGTTGGCTAGAGCGCAGCATTGACATTGCTGAGGTCACAAGTTCGACTCTTGTACCGCCCACCATGAATGAAGTTTGACACAAGTACTTTAGTCTTGTAGATTCATTTCTTGTGATTTTTTAAAGATGACACTTTTATCAACTAGTGAAATCATTGGAGGTGCAAGTTCGGACACCATAACGCCGCAGTTTACACAGGCACTGATTTGTGCAAAAGAAGATCCTTTGAATCCTGATGATACCCGTTTGAAAATCTATAGGGATA
>JBGAUX010000014.1:0-22122 GCA_044228405.1 Candidatus Altimarinota bacterium
CTTTTTAGTTTGATGCGGTGGTATTTTAAGAGTAGAAACGCAATTTGTTTTACTACTGGGAACGGAATTAGGAAGAACATGGGAAAAAAGTACTCGCTGGAATGGGATCATATTTTTCCTTATTCAGTACTTAAAGAGAATGGATATAATAGAAACAATCGACATAAATATGCCCTAGCACAGGAAATTACTAATCGCGCTATTTTGACACAAACGGCAAATCGCAGAAAGAGCGCTGAATTAGCAGAAAATTATCTTGCCGGAGTAATTGAAAAATTCCCATCAGCCTTAAAGTTGCAAGTTATCCCAGAAGACAAAATTTTATGGAAATTGGAGAATTTTGAAGAATTTTTAGAGCTTAGAAGAAAAATGTTAGCCGAAGAATTAAACACATTTCTTGATAAGATCACAACAATGGAAGAAGTCGAAATCCAAATACCTTTCGATGAGCTTATCGCCGAAGGAGAAAGTGATGAGCTTGAATTCAAATCATCATTACGCTGGAATTATCAAAATGAGCAAGTTGATAAAAAGCTTGAATCAGTAATTTTGAAGTCTATATCAGCATTTAGTAACCATGAGGGAGGAACATTGTTGATAGGTGTGAATGATGAAAGCGAAATTTTGGGGTTAGATCATGACTATAGGTCACTAGATGGAACTAAAGATGAATTTGAAATGCATTTACGGAATTTAGTGAATAAAACATTTGGCAAGGTTTTCGCAACTACATGTATGAATATTGCATTTCAGACAATTAATGATGCAGAAGTGTGCGTTATAAATATTTCCAAAGGTAATAAACCACTATATTTGGAAGTAATGGATATCAATGGGCAAAAAAGTGAGAAATTTTATGTAAGAAGCGGAAATACTTCTCAGGAACTTGGTCTGAGCGAGATCGGTGAATATATTAAAACGCATTTTTAATACGCAACATTTTCCCACAAAAAAAAGGAGGATGGTGAGGTGTGAGATTCATGATCATCAAGAGAGCTACTGATCATGAATTCACACTTACCGTCCTCCTTTCAACAAACTTATTTGATTTCTACAGTAGCACCTGCAGCTTCCAATTCAGCTTTGATTTTTTCAGCTTCCTCACGAGGAATACCTTCTTTAACAGCTTTAGGAGCAGCATCAACTACATCCTTAGCTTCTTTAAGACCTAAACCTGTTAATTCACGAACAACTTTGATAACACTGATTTTTTGTCCACCAGCAGAAGCCAAAATTACGCTAACAGTACTTGGTCCATCGTCAGCAGCAGCATCGCTACCACCAGCAGCTCCGCCAGCCATAGCCATTACAGGCGCAGCAGCAGATACACCGAATTTGTCTTCCATAGCTTTAACCAATTTAGAAAGGTCAAGTACAGAAAGATTTTCAACCATTTCAAGGACTTTTTCAGCATCCTTTGATAGTTCTACAGTTTCTTTAGTTTCTTCAGACATGATATTAAATTAAAAGAATTAAATAATTATAAACGAAATAAATTAAGCTGTTTTTTCTTTTTCAACACGAACAGCTTCTACAGTTGCTACAAATTTACGCATAACTCCAGATAGAGTGCCTTGTAAACCTGCAATTGGTGCAACCATTGTTCCAACCAATTTAGCAAGTAACTCGATTCTTGAAGGAAGTTTAGAAAGGTCACTAGCATCTTTGTTAGATACCAATGCGCCGTCCATTACTCCACCAAGAAGCTTTAACTTATCAAATTGTTTGCTTGCAGTAGCGATAGCCTTAAATGGTGCAATAGCATCATCATAAGCAAATGCAGCTCCTACAGGCCCTTCCAAAGATTCATTAGGAATATCTTTAATTCCTGCGCTTTCACAAGCTTTACGAATCAAAGTTTTCTTAGTGATCTTATATTCTACGCCTTGTTCACGTAGTTTTCGACGAAATTCTTGCATTTCGTTTACTGTCAAACCGCGATAGTCTGAAAAAGAAACGGCTTTAGCTCGTGCAAAACGATCGCTCAAGTCTTTCAGTAACTCCGCTTTTTGCTCTTTGTTTAATGGCATAGTAAGTGTAAATAAAAAAAATCTCATGCGGTCAAAGACATGAGACTAGCGATCCTCACTCGTTAATAACGAGCTTTTGAACCTAGTTGTATGTCTCGGCAGGTCTTAATCTCAACTTGCGTTGATTGCCTACGGTCTTTGACAGGCTCAATATAGGGGAGCCACAACTAAAAGTCAAACAAATTTTTAGGGTAGAGCTACATTAAAACACTGTGATATAGTCGGCGCACATGTGAAATAAAACGACATTAAATGATATTGGAATTAGTAAATGAAGTGAAAAACAGGTTGAAAGGTGCGCAAAACCCATTAGTTGCGGTTTTAGGGCCCACCGCGTCTGGCAAAACCAAGCTTTCTTTGGTTTTAGCTAAAGAACTTGATGCCGAAATAATTTCAGCCGATTCAAGGCAACTTTATAAGGGCTTAGAAATTGGTGCCGATGCTTTACCTATACAAGAGCAGGCCGGCATCCCTCACCACTTATTGTCTTTTTTGGAGCCGAACGCATTTTATACCCTCGTAGATTACATGAGGGATGCCGGCCGGATTATAAGTGACATTTATAATCGTGGAAAAACGCCGATGATGGTGGGTGGAACAGGGCTTTATATGAGTTCTATTAGTGAAGGGTATCAGTTACACAAAGTGGCTCCAGACTTTGAATTTCGCTATAAATTACAAAATGAATATGAGCAATTTGGCATTGAATATTTGTATGAAAAGTTGAAAAAAATAGATCCAGAAGCCGCCAGTAAAATTCATCCTAATAATGTTAGATATGTTATTAGAGCTTTGGAAATCAATCATCAAACCCAAGCTAATAAAAAGAACGCCAAGCAAAAATCACCCTACACAACAGTACAAATTGGTCTCGAATGGCCTAGAGATATTTTGTACGACCGCATTAACACCAGAGTAGACAAGCAAATTGCCCGGGGTTTGGTAGAAGAGGTAAAAGCCTTGTTGCCTTATGTTAAAACCAGTTCACCAGCCTATAGCTCGCTTGGTTTTAAGGAAATCGCTGAGTATATAAATGGAAATAAAACGCTCGAAGAGGCAATTGAATTAGTAAAGAAAAACACACGAAACTATGCTAAAAGACAATTAACCTGGTTTAGAAAAAACAAAGATATTATTTGGTTAGACGGTGAATCGGTTGAAAAAGAGTTGGCACAATATCAATTATAATAATTAAAAATGCCTCAGATTAAAAAAATACTTGAGTTGGCAAAAACTTTAAGGTCGCAAAAGGGTTGTCCTTGGGATCGCAAACAAACTACAGAAAGCATGATAAAGTATCTGCGAGATGAACTTTTAGAACTTGAAGAAGCCATAGCTAAAAAAGACTATCCAAATTTGGAAGAAGAAGTTGGGGATATTTTATTTTCTTTAGTGCTACTCGTGCAAATAGCTGGCGAAGAAAGTGCAAAAACTGGCAATGATGAAGTGAAATTCAAGAATGTTTTAGACAAAATTGAAGAAAAAATAATTTCAAGACACACCTGGGTTTTTGGCGACGATAAAGCGGAAACAGCCGAAGAAGCCCTGGCATTATGGAAGGCCAACAAAGAAAAAGAGCGTAAAAAAAACTAAATTAACACTATGTCACTTTTAGGGAAAAAATGGATTATTCAAAATAGCCAGCAAGAAGCAGGCACTTTGGAAAAGCTTTTTTTAAATCGTGGAGTGGCTACCCCTCAACAAAAAGATGCGTTTTTGGGCTTAACTGAAACAGAATTGCACGATCCTTATTTATTTAAAGACATGCAAAAAGCGGTTGATAGATTGGAAAAAGCGCTATCCGAAGGAGAACGAATAATTATTTTTGGCGATTACGATGTGGATGGCATTAGTGGAACAGCACTTTTGTATAACTGCTTAAACAAGTTGGGTTTTAATGTCTCTTATCGGCTTCCACACAGAGTTGACGACGGCTATGGGCTCTCTTCGAAATTTGTAGATGTGTTTAAAGAAGCGGAGGCAAAAGTGATTATTACGGTTGATTGTGGGGTTTCTAACTACGATCAAGTTGAAGAAATGAATCAAGCAGGAATTGATGTGATTATAACTGACCATCACACAGTGCCTGTAAAAATACCGCAAGCATATGCCATTATTCATCCAAAGGTTGAAGGTGAAACTTACCCTTTTGATGGTTTAACTGGCTCTGGTGTTGCCTTAAAACTGGCTCAAGCTTTGTATCAACATTTCAATTTACCCGAAGAAGATTTTTTTAAACTAATAGATTTGGCTAGCCTTGGCACAGTTGCAGATATGGGTCCACTTAAAGGAGAAAACCGTTTAATTGTTAGAAAAGGCTTGGAGGCACTGCAAAAAACGCACTGGAAAGGCCTTGAAATGATAATGCAAAAAGCAGGAATAAACCGCGAAGACACAGTTGATACTGGCACAATTGGCTTTCAATTATCGCCAAGAATTAATGCTGCCGGCCGAATTGACACCCCTTATTTGGCTTTGCAATTACTTTTACAAGAAGAGGAAAGTGCAAAAGGTAAAGGCATGGCCGATAAATTGGAAGGCTTAAATATTCAAAGACAAAACATGACTAAAATTGCCATCGAAGAATTGGCAGATTTTGTACTCTCATTATCGAATCCAAAAGTAATTGTTAAGGCAAGTAGTGAGTGGCACATTGGCATTGTTGGCTTAATTGCCGGCCGCGCAGCCGAAAGGTACGGAGTACCAGCAATTATCATGCAGGACTTTGGCGATCACTTAGTGGGCTCTTGCCGAAGCCCTTATTTTGTAAATATCACTGAGGCTTTACGAGCACACAAGGAGCTATTAACGAACTTTGGTGGCCACGAAAACGCAGCTGGATTTAGTATGCCAAAGGCAAATCTTGAGGCCTTCACAAAAGCAATTAATGAATATTTTAATGATTTATTTAAAGAGCAAGTGATGGGTCCCGAGCTGCAAATTGATTGCACACTTAATAGCGCAGAGCTTAGTTTGGACTTTGTGAAGTCATTAAATCAGTTTGAGCCTTTTGGAATTGAAAATAAAAAACCACTTTTTTTAATTGAAAATTGTGAGATTGATCGTGTGGATAAAGTAGGTGCAACGGGTAGTCACCTAAAAATCAAAGTTAAAAAAGGGGATAAATTTATTGATGCAATTGCCTTTTCTTTTGGAGAGCACTTTGAAAAGCTAAGAAGTCACAAGAGTATAAAAATTGTGGCACAGTTAGACGCGAATGTTTGGAAGGGCCGAGAAACGCTTCAATTAAAGGTAGAAGATATAGCTATTGAAGAGTAACAATTGTGATTAATTTTTGATCAAGCTATATAAGAAATCGCCCTGAGCAATAATTGCTACAAAGAAACTTAGTAGTAAATATACTATAAACACCTGATTGAGTAGACTTTTGGTTGGCATGATATTGTTTAAGTACTTATTTAAACGCAGAAATAATGAAAGTATTACAAATGCTCTTTCTTAGAGGGTAGATTTTTGCTAGATTGACTTCTTATGGCAAAAGACAAACAACAACGCAATAGTTGACTTTATTTGAAAAGTATTTTATAATACCAAGATCACGATAAAAACTTATGGAAACTTTGAACATACAAAAACAGGTAGTTGAACTAATTAAAAGAAGCAAAAACATTCTTGTTATGGCTTCAGCTCCTGCCGACGGCGACTCTCTAGGAAGTGCGCTTGCCTTATATAATACTTTGAGAAAGCTTAATAAAGAGGTAACAGCAGTGTGCTCCGACCTTGTGCCTGAAGTGTATAAATTTTTGCCGACTATTCAAGCTGTTGCACAAAAAATGGTTTCATCGCGCGATTTAATTATTACTTTAGATTGTCGCAAAGCCAAAATAGAAGAAATTAAAAGTAATATTGAGCACGATAAAGTGAACCTCATCATTACTCCAAAAGAAGACGGATTTAATGAAAAAGATGTTTCTTTTCATTATGGTGATGTGAGTTACGATTTAATTATTACTGTAGATTGTGCGGAATATTCGCAATTAGGTAAATTGTACGAAGATAATATTGAATTGTTTACTCAGCTTCCTGTTATAAATATTGATCATCATGTTTCAAATAATTTTTACGGAAAGTTGAATTATGTTGATGTTATGGCCTCATCTACTACACAGTTGTTGTTGCCAATCATTGAAATGCTCCAAGAAAACTCAGATGAGAAATTGATTGATGAGGATGTTGCCACTCTGCTTTTGGCAGGGATTATTACAGATACAGGTAGTTTTCAAAATGCTAATACAACTCCAAAATCTTTTGCAGTAGCTGCAAGACTGGTTTCTTATGGAGCGCGTCAGCAAGAAATCATTCGTAACATTTATAAAACCAAAAAGTTAAGCATGCTAAAACTTTGGGGTAGGGTGCTTTCTAAAATTAAAACCGATGATAAATATAGAATGGTTTGGTCGTCTGTGAACCAAAATGACCTTGCCGAAACTCATAGCATGGTAGAGCAAACTGGAGATATTATTGATGAATTGATGAGTAATGCACCAGGTGCAGAAGTGGTTTTTCTACTTAAAGAGAAAGAAGGCGGAGTGGTTTCTGGTAGTGTGAGAACAACAACTCCATCGGCTGATGCAAGCCACATTGCCGAACAATTTGGCGGTGGTGGGCACACACAGGCAGCAGGATTTACAATTGCTAATGCCAATTTGGAGCAAATTCAAACAGAATTAATTAACTATATTCGTAAGTACCAAGCCGATAGATTGAACCTTGTTGATGAAGAGACAGAGGAAGAAAACGCTGAATTTAAACCAAAGGAACTTAATATAAGCAAAGAAGTACAAGCTAAAAAAGAAGCAGAAACTAAAAAAGAAGATAATGTGCTTAAGGTAAACTTAGGTAATATCAATACAAGCAACTCCGCACTTACAGGTAAAGTGATTAACCTTAAATTAGGCAGCACTCATAAGCTGTAAAAGGTCGTCCCCCATAGTGAAGTTGCTATAAACCTCATTTACATCGTCATCGTCTTCAAGCGCATCAATAAGCTTCATTACTTTTTGAGCATCAGCCTCAGTTTCAATGTGGACTTCATTTTTTGGCTTATAAACTAAGCTAGCCGATTTTACCAAGTAGTTTTTTTGTAAAAAAACATCTTTTACAGCCATTAAATCGTTGGGATCCGTGTACACAATTAACAAATCATCCTGAAATTCCAAGTCGTCCGCACCGGCATCAATGGCTTCTAGCTCAACTTCGTCGTGATTTTTGTCGGCTACATCAATTGTAATTTGACCTTTTTTATCAAACATCCAAGCCACACTTCCTTCTGCGCCCATATTTCCACCATTTTTTGAAAAAGCATGTTTAACGCTAGCAACAGTACGATTTTTATTATCAGTAAGTGTTTCAACTAAAATTGCTGTACCTGCTGGGCCATAACCCTCGTATAAAACTTCAAAAATAGTTAAACCTTCTTTGTCTTCGCCAGTTCCTTTTTTAATAGCTTTTTCGATGTTTGCAGATGGCATATTATCCGCCTTGGAATTGTCTATTGCAGCTCTTAAAGCTGGATTCATATTCGCATCGCCTCCACTTTGAGCAGCAATTGCAATAAGTTTTGCGTGTTTGGTGAAGATTTTACCTCGTTTTGCATCGGCAGCTCCTTTTTTGTGCTTAATTGAGTGCCATTTGGAATGTCCAGACATAAATAAAATAGTTAAACTGATTCACAAATTGCATCTGCGACTGCATCTGCAATACCTTCGTCAAAAGGTGCAGGTATGATTTTATCAACAGAAGGTGATTTAACCAAGCCTGCAATTGCTTCTGCCACAGCAATTTTCATTTTAGTAGTTACACTTTTTGCTTTGCAATGAAGTAACCCTTTAAAAACACCAGGGAAAGCCAATACATTGTTAATTTGATTTGGGTAATCGCTACGCCCACTTGCTACAATAAATGCGCCTGCGTCATGAGCTTCGTTTGGCATAATTTCGGGAGTAGGATTTGCCATTCCAAAAACGATAGCCTTAGTTGCCATGGTTTTTACCATTGCTTGTGACACAATATTTGGCGCCGAAATGCCAATAAACACATCTGCATCTTTAATAACTTCTTCTAAAGTGCCACTTAAGTTTTGCGGATTTGTTAGCTTGGCTAGGTCTTCTTTTTCACAATTTAAATCTTTACGGTCTTTATTAATTGTTCCGCGAGTATCACAAACCACAACGTTTTTGGCGCCGTAAGAAAGCAATAGTCGCGCAATGGCTGTACCGGCGGCGCCGGCACCACTTAAGACAATTTTAATGGTATCAATGGTTTTGCCGGCCAATTTTAAAGCATTAATTAGGCCTGCTAATACCACAATTGCTGTTCCATGCTGATCGTCATGAAAAACAGGAATATCTAAGCGTTCACTTAATTTTCTCTCTACCTCAAAGCACTTGGGTGCCGAAATATCTTCTAAATTTATACCTCCAAAAGAAGGTGCAATGCGCACAATAGTTTCTACAATTTCATCAACATCTTGCGTATCTAAACAAATTGGCACAGCATCAATATTGGCAAAGCGTTTAAACAAAATTGCCTTTCCTTCCATAACCGGCAAACCTGCTAAAGGTCCAATATTTCCAAGTCCAAGCACAGCCGAGCCATCCGTTACTACAGCCACTAAATGCGATTTGATGGTGTACTTGTAAACATCATCTTTATTTTCAAAAATAGCTCTACAAGGAGCAGCTACACCAGGAGTATAAGCGATACTTAAATCGGTGATGTTATTTAAAGGCACTTTGGAAACTAGTTCCATTTTGCCGTGCATTTTTAAATGTAGGTCCAGTGATTCTTGTGAATAATCCATAGTTTACTCGCTTGGTGGTTTAAGAGGGCCTCGTAAATCGGGCAGACTTTGTGGGCCTACAGCCGAAGGGCCATCGTTAGTATTTTCGATTGTTGTATTTGATGAATTAGACCATGAACAGCCAGAAAAACTTACTAAAATTAAAACGCCTAATAAAAGTGTAACTAGTTTTTTCATTTTGATTCTTTAATAGTTAGAGAAACTTGCGAACTGTTAAATGCCGAATTCATCAATTCACGATTTGATGAATTAGTAGGATTGTCTTGTTGTGCATTGCAACCGATTAACATTAAAGCAAATGCAGAAGCGATTAATATTATCTTCATAAATCTATTTAAAAAGCGCTAGTTTCGCCATCACGAGTATCTAAAATTGTTGACGAATTGCGTTCAATTTTAATAGTAATACCAATATATGCACTGTAGTAGTAATCTACCGGCCCAGTGCCTACACCAACACTATCAGTTTCAATTAAAATTTCGTCTTTTAGTAAGTCTAAGCTTTCTTTTGACTTACCTTTTACTAAAACATTAGCAAATATTTTAGCTTTCGCCGATTTAGCATCTGTTACAGAACCTTCAAAATAAGCAACATTGTTAATAACTTCTTGAATAATTTGTAAGAGTTTTGGCGCATATAATCCGCCTCCATAATCACTAAAAATTACCAAAAACTTTTTATTCGGCATCTCGTAAATGTGCGTTGCAGCATGGCCATTTTTCTTTTTTATTTCCAAAACAGATAAATTATTTATCTTGAGCGTTTTGGTTTCTACACTGTCATAGGCGTAGGTAGACGACAACTTAAGTTGCTCAAAAAAATCTTCCTTACTAAAGCCTTCTTTGTTTTCGTAGGTTGTAAAAGTAATGTTAGCCGAATTAGGATAAACCCATTCGTAATGAACATTTGTAAAAGCTGGATCTTTTTTCCACATTACAACAGAACGAGGATTGATAATTAAATCCCAGCCAGTTGGCGAAAGAGTTTGAAAGTTTAAGTCTGCATCTTGGTAACTTTTCCATTGAAAATTTATTGGCACACTTTGCATGCTGTGATTTGCTACATAGCGAAATCTATATAAAATTTCTGCTAGCTCGGCACGAGTGATTTCTTTTTCTGGATGCAAAAATCCATCATCACTTACTTGTGTAATGTTTTTTGAAGCAGTAAAGCTGGCATAAGGCGCAAACCAAGTGTCTTTACTTACATCAGGATAAGGATTTTCGAAATTTGTAGGCAAACTAGCTATGTTATAAGCTTGAAAACTCATCTTCATGGCTTCAGCTAAATTAACGGGCTTGTCGGGCTTAAATGTGCCATCGTCGTAACCTGCAACAATCTTTTTTGTAACTGCAGTTTGTACAAAATCGTAAAACCAAACTCCCTTTTGAACATCTTTAAAATTGGCTTCACCTTGCGCTGTAGTTTGTACGCCCCCGGCTAACAAAATCATTTTAAGGGCCTCCGAACGATTCACCTTGTTGTCGGCACGAAACGTGCCATCGGCATAGCCATTAACAACATTAAATTGTTTTAAAAATTCAATTGCTTGAAAATTAGGATGAGTATCTGCAACATCGCTAAACGAAGCCGCCAAAGTAGTGGTAGCTCCTAAAGCAAAACTCAACACCATTCCCAATGACAATAATTTGATTTTAATGGAGCTTTTCATAAAAATTGTTTCAAGATTTAGCTAGTAATAACCTCGCCTGGCGTGTAAGTATCAAGCTTATCCTCACCAATCATTTTAACTAATCTAGGCAGTACCTCATCAAAACCAACAATTTCCTGAGTGCCTTTGTCCATACTGCGAATGATTGCAGTGTGTTCACGCACTTCGGTAATACCTAAAATCACTGTGTATTTTACACCAAATTTATCCGCTAAACCAATTTGTGATTTCATGGAACCTTTACCAAGTTCACCAACCGTTTTAATGCCTCGGTCACGCATTTCGCTAATTAAAGGCAGGCACTTTAGTTTTGCCTCTTTGCCAAGTTGAGCGACAAAAACATGGGGTGTGTCTTTGGAAGGCACACGAATTTTTTCCTTTTTCATATTTGCAATTAGGCGTTCTATGCCAAAGGCAACGCCAACTCCAGGAACCGCGTTACCACCAATGGTTTCGGCAAGTCCATCGTAACGACCACCACCACCAATTGCGTTTTGTGCGCCATCAGATTTGTCCCAAAATTCAAACACAGTATGACAATAATAGTCTAAACCTCGCACCAAATGAGGGTTTTCCACAAAAGGAATATTTAATGCTGTTAAATAAATTTTCACATCTTCATAAAATTCTTTTGAATCTTTATCCAAGAAATTTCTAATATCAGGAGCTAATTCAGACAAAATCATGCAATCTTCTTCCTTACAATCTAGCAAACGCAAAGGATTTTTTTCTAAACGCGATTTACAAACTTCACACAAAGATCTTTGTTTAGCAAAGTAATAATCCTGCAATGCTTGAATATAAGTAGCTCTACATTCTTTTGTACCAATGCTGTTTATTTGCAAAGTAAACAAATGTCCAAGCCCAATATCATCAATTATTTTGTGACAAAGCTCAATTACTTCAACATCTAAAACAGGATCACTTTCGCCCATTACTTCAAAATCTACCTGCCAAAACTGCCTGTATCTTCCTTTTTGAGGACGATCGTAGCGAAAATGAGGTTCGATAGCGAAGAGTTTAACGGGTTGTGGAAGCTGTTGCATGCCACTTTGTAAATAAGCACGCATAATGCCTGCTGTCGATTCTGGTTTTAGAGTTAAGCTGCGACCTTTACGATCTTCAAAGGTATACATTTCTTTTGAAACAATGTCTGTATCATCGCCAATGCCTCTTTGAAACAACTGTGTAAATTCAAATATTGGTGTAGAAATACGACGAAAACCAGCTTGTCTTAGCCTATGACGCACAACTTTTTTAATAAAAGTATGAAAAACATGATCATCTGGCAAGATATCGTGAACTCCCTTCGGTAAACTGATTAATTCGCTCATAAGTCTTTATTAAAACGATTAAGATACGCCTGCCATTGTAACAACTGGACAAAAAACTAGCAAGTCGGCTAATTATTTTGGTGACTTTTGAAATGCTTCTTTAATAAGATGAACTCCATGGCCCGAGGCATAAAGCATGCCCACAAGCACTAATAAGAAGTCTCTAATGCGGAGAACAAGCACCAAAGCAACGGCGTTAATGCTAATTCCTAAGAGTGCAAAAACAACAACATGTAAGCTTTCTAGGGCACCCAAAGCCCCCGGAATTGGTATTAAATATGCTGAATTTGGAATTGAAGTCGCCAAAAAACTTTGTAACGCAGTAAGCTTTACTCCAAGAAATAATGCTAAAAGAAAGTGTTCAAATACATAAACAACAACATTTAAGCAGGATAAAAACATCAAAAAGTAGAATCTTAAGTGATTGCCAGTCACAAAATCCGACATTAAATCTTCAATTTCAGCCACTTTGCGTTCGAATTTATGTACTGCTTTAAATTTTGTTAAGTGAAGTACGCGAATGATTTTGCTAATGAATCCAGATTTAAAGAAAATGGCGTAATAAAGGGTAAATAAAAAGATAATTGCAGCTATTAAACTGCGCCAAAGTACAACTCCTAGTTTGCCTTCAAATAAGTTAAAATGAAATCCAAGAGCAACGCCAATTACACTTAACGCCACAAAAGCAGTTGATTCGAGTGTTTTATCTACCACTACAGAAGCGATAGCATTTTTGCGACCCACACCTTTTTTCTCCAAAAAGAAAACCCGTACTGGTTCACCGCCAACCTGTAAAAACGGTGTCATATAGCCAATACTAAAGGCTGAAGTGCGAGTCATATAAAGTGTTTTAAAAGGGACTTTACTCTCTGGTGCAAACTTTTTTATAATTATTTGCCAACGCCAAGCGTATAAAACAAAATTAAAAGCGGTTAAAAGACACAGTATAAAAAAATGAAAAAGGCTAAACTGTTGAAAAGCATGAATTATATTGTCTATGCCAGTATGCATTATTAACCTTATTAAAAGGCCAAAACCAACTACCAATAATGCTATAAATACGATGAACTTTTTCATTAAAATTTAACTAATTTGAAATGAGAGATCAGGTTGAACTAAGTTTACAGTAACTTGCGGATTCTTTTGAAGTTTAAAATAAGCCGCGCATGCAATCATAGCAGCATTGTCTGTACAATACTGTAGATTTTCTGGAAAATTAATATGTGTTTTGAAACCTTCATCTGTTGCTCGTTTCTGCATCATCTCGCGCAATCGGCGGTTTGCGGACACGCCTCCAGTAACATACATTTCAACCGGTTCGTAAACATTTGCCACCTGTAAAAACTTTTTGCATAAAGTTTCGCAAACCGCTTCTTGAAAAGACGCCGAACAATTTTCAATAAATTCTTGGCTCAACTCACCTTTTTCGGCCTTTTCTTTTTGAACAGTTTGCAACACAGAAGTTTTTACACCCGAAAAACTAAAATCAAAATTACCCTTTTTATTTAAAGCGTGCGGAAAGCTGAACGCCTTTGCATCACCATTTACAGCCGCTTTTGAAATAGAAGGTCCACCTGGATAAGGCAGTCCAAGCATTTTAGCCACTTTATCAAAAGCTTCTCCAGCCGCATCGTCTAGCGTTTCACCAATCACCTCGTAGTCGCCATGACCTCGAGTTAAAACAATTTCGTTGTGTCCGCCAGATACAGTTAAAGTTAAAGAAGGGAATTTAATTGGCTCTGTGCGCCCCAAATATGGTGCGTATAGATGCCCTTCAATGTGATTTACTGGTATCAAAGGTTTGTTAAAAATATCTGCCAATAAAGAAGCAGTTGCTGTTCCTACAATTAACGAACTCAACAAACCAGGTCCTTTTGTTACTGCAATTGCATCAATATTAGCCCAAGTGCATTCAGCTTTTTGCAGAGCTTCTTCAATAACTGGCAAAATTTTCACCACATGCTCTCGCGCTGCTATTTCTGGCACTACACCACCAGTTGCCTGATGAATGCTAATTTGCGAAAAAATAACATTTGCCAAAACCTTAGTGCCGTCTTCCACAATTGCACAGGCAGTTTCGTCGCAAGATGTTTCAATTGCCAAAATTCTCATAGCTGAATCTTAAATGAAAAATAGCTAAAAGCAAATAAGCCTAGTAGATATGATTTAAATTGCTATTATATACACATGCAAACAATAGCGATCAACATCATAAAAAAATTGGCGGAAGCGGGTTACGAAGCCTATTTAGCAGGTGGTTGTGTGAGAGATATGTTGCTAAAAGTTAGCCCAAAAGACTACGACATTGTTACCTCTGCCAAGCCCAATGAAATAGAAAAGATTTTTGAAAAAACCAAGCCGGTTGGTGAAGCCTTTGGTGTGATGTTGGTTTTTCAGGATGGGATTCCTTTTGAAGTTGCAACATTTCGTTGCGAAGGCCCCTATAAAGATGGGCGTAGGCCAGAAAGTGTGGAATTTTGTTCTGCCGAAGAAGATGCTCAAAGGCGTGATTTTACAATTAACGCCTTGTTTTACGACCCTGTAACGGAAAAAGTTATTGATTATGTTGAAGGCCAAAAAGATTTAAAAGAAAGTCTTTTGAAATTTATTGGAGATGCAGAAACGCGCATTAAAGAGGATCACTTGCGGATTGTTAGAGCTGTGCGTTTTAAAAACACTTATCAATTACAATATCATCCAGAAACTTATCGTGCTTTAAAAAAGTTTGCACACCTTAGTAAATACACTTCCCGAGAGCGTTTGCGAGATGAACTCAATAAAATTATTGTGTCGCCTTATGCCGTTGATGCGCTTGAAGAAATGAGCGAACTCGGCATTTTAACTGAGGTTTTGCCGGAAATTGATAACATGCGCGGAGTGGCTCAGCCAAAGGAATATCACCACGAAGGAGATGTTTGGGAGCACACAAAATTAGCGTTAAAAAGTTTGCCAGCAGAAGCCAGTTTAGAATTGCGTTGGGCAACTTTGTTGCATGATGTTGGCAAGCCCGACACCTTTAAATTGGCAGAAAGAATACGCTTTGATGGGCACTGTGAATATTCTCGCAAACATGCACAAAGTATTTTACATAGATTAAGATTCCCAAAAAAGTTTATTGATAGAATATGCTTTTTGGTAAGCCACCACATGATGATGGTTCCACTAACAGAAATGCCGGTTGGCAGACGGAGACATTGGTTTTTAAAGCCAGAATTTTCAAACTTAATGGGCTTATTTTTGGCCGATGCGCAAGGCACAGTACCTTGCGATTTAAGCCTCTATAATCAAATTAAAGAGCTGTATGAAGCAGATATGAAAGAGATGGATGCCATGCCACCCAAGTTGATAGATGGCGAAGATGTAATGAGAGAGTTGCAACTTCCGCCTGGAGGAAGGATAGGCGAAATATTGGATGAGTTAATGGATTTGCAATTAGAGAAAAAAATCACCACCAAGCAACAAGCTTTAGAATGGATCAAAGATAAAGAAAAAAACTAAGCCATGTTAGCTTTTTGCAAAGTTTTAAATGCTTTTCGTCTAAATTTAAGCAAAGCACCAAAGCCCAAAATTGCGAACAAAGTACTAATAATCATGCCAAGATAAAATGGCAAAATACTAAGTACCCAGCAAATTGCTAGCCCCAAAGTTAAGGCACCAAAGATTTTTGATTTGCTAGAAGTTGGAGTGGTTTTAAGTAGCATAGAACCAATCCACATAGCTACCACAAGCCTACCAATGTATAGAGCAATTAAAGTTGCGATTCCTACAATAATAGCTAATGGAATTCCAATAATTGTTAAAAGCGCAACAATTATACCGATTAATATAAAAAACAAAGTGAGTGCACCAACGCCCAAAGTTTTGCCAAAGCTTTTAGAAATTTCGCTTGCCCCAACCAACAAAGTTTTAGGCGCAAACAAACAAATTAAGCCACCAATTAAGAGCAAACTTAAAAATCCAATAATATTAAAAACAACGCGTCCTCCATTAAATTGCGATGTAATTTCTGCTAAAATTCCATTCTTGTTTTTTGCTTCATTAAAAACAACAGTGCCTTTAACAGTCTCGGGTGCCAAGCTGATTTTTTGAATTGCATAGTAAGATAAATTGCCTTGGATTGATGCGTTTTCTGCAAACGAAATATTTTTATCTGCCACAAAATTTACATTTCCTCCCACTTTGCCGTTGAAACGCAAATTAAAAGCAGCAGTTTCCACATCTTTTCCAACCTCTCCGTTAAAATCAAAAATACCCACAGCAGCATTTAAATCACCGCTTATATAAACATTATTATCAATGGTTAAACTGCCACCACTCACAATTAAATCGCTGCCAATATTATTTTTTATCAAAAATTTTCCACCCATTAGTCTAGCATCATCCGCCACCTTTCCATTTAGAATAATGTTACTACCAACAGCAAAAAGATCTCCGTAAATATTTCCATTAATTATAATATTATTTCCACTCACAATTAAATCACCTTTCACATCATTATTTACAACAATTTCATTGCCTACCAAATACAAATCGTCTTCAGTAATTTCGGTTATTTGAATTTGTTGATCCGCCAAAAAAGTAGTTGCCGAAGCAATACCCGAAGACAAACCGAGTAAAATTGAAAAGGTCGCAACAAAAAAAAGTTTTTTCATGAGAGAGTTTTATTTGCTGCATTATATAACTTAAAGCTCCAGTAGAACAACATTTTCTACATGATAAGTTTGCGGAAACATATCCACAGGTTGAATTTGCAGTAGCTTGTAGCCCTTTTCACACAGTAGGGCACAATCGCGCGCCAAAGTTGAAGGGTTGCAAGAAACATAAACAATTCGTTTTGGTTTAAACACACAAATGTCATCAATAGAAGCAGGAAGCAATCCAGCACGAGGTGGATCCAAAACAATCACATCAGGTTTTTCCTTAACAGAAGAAAGCACTTTTACCACATCTCCGCACACAAATTCCATGTTTTCTAAATGATTAATGAGCGCATTTTGACGGGCACTTTTTACAGCATCTGTATTAATTTCTACTCCAATAACTTTTTTTGCACTTGGGGCAATTGTAATTCCAATAGTTCCAGTTCCGCAAAAAAGATCAAAGACAGTTTTTTTAGAAACATCGCCAACTTGTTTTAAAACTTCTGCATATAAAAGTTCTGCACCTCTTGTGTTAGGTTGAAAAAACGCCTGTGGCTCGATGATAAAATCAAATGTCATGTCGTTAATTTCCAGCTTTTCTTTTAAATTCTGTTCACCAAAAATGTGATGTGGAATGATTTTAGTTGGCGTTCCTCGCTCGGCAATTTTTTCCATCCAATAAAAAGAATTAATTTCTGCAGGAAAAAATTCTTGTAGTTGTAAGCCCAGTTTTTTCATCCAACGAAAAGGACCTTTGGTTGTAGTTAGGTAAACCAATCTTTCGTCGGTGTTTTTACCTTCTCTAATAGTAAGTGTTAAAAGTTTGCCTTCACCAAACGAATTTACAGGTTTCAGTTTATGATCAATTGCAAAATTTCTCATAAATTCAACCAAAGTCGGCAAAAATTCAGACTCCAAAAAACACTCTTCTAAATTGAAAATATCAAATCTGCGATTTGGAACATGAAAGCCAAGAGCCAAGTTTCTGTCTTTGTCTTCACCAAAACTCAGTTCCATCTTATTTCTGTAAAACCATTCTTCACCTGCAAACAGTACATCTTGCACAGGTGGTTTTTGAAAATTTCCCAATCTTTCAAAGGCATCAATTGTAAACTGCTTTTTAATTTTCATTTGTTCTTCGTGTTCCAAATGTTGAAAAGTACAGCCTCCGCATTCAGAAAAATGTTTACATCTAGGTTCAATTCTCTTTTTTGAAGGTTTAACAATTTCCACCACTTTGCCCAAAGCCCAACGATTTTTAATTTTGAAAATTTCAGCATTTACTTGATCGCCCTCAGCAACACCATCTAAAAAAACAGTGAACAGACCGTCTTCAATTTTGTGTTTAGCAACACCTTGTCCTTGTGATGCCATAGCGGTTACTTTGAGTTTTAAAACATCGCCTTTACGAATCTTTTTCACATTTTGTGTAATATTTTTCATTCCTTTTGCGTTATAATTAATGGCTAAACAATATGCCCATCCTAGCACTTTTTGATCTCTCAACTCTTTTCCCCCAGTGCTAGGATGTTTTCATATATATGGAGTATAGGCTATAATCTTAGCATGATAAAGCTTCGAATTATTACTCCCGGACACACAAAGGACGCTGGTTATAAAATTTTGCAAGAAAAATTTAGCACCATGTTGTCGCCTTATGCACAAATAATTTGGCTTAACACAAAGGAATTTTCTAAACAAAAGAACCAAAGTGTAGAGGCCGTGCGCGAGTTAGAATCTGCCGAAATGCAAAAAGCCTTGGGAGACGATAAGCCAATTTGGATTTTAGACGAACGCGGTGAGCAGGTGGAATCGGTGGAACTTTCACAAAAAATACAAAAAATTGAAGATAGTGGCCAAACATTAACTATAGTAATTGGTGGAACTTTTGGCTTAGCGCCAGAAATTAAAAAGAAAGCAGACTTTTTGTGGTCACTTTCTAAATTAACCTTAACTCACGAAATGGCCAGAACAATAGTGCTAGAGCAAATATATCGGGCCATCACTATAAAAAAAGGCAAAAGTTATCACTACTAACTTGTCACAAGGTGGGTTTTAGGATTATTGTTGAGTAAATTTAACCAAAGAAATATGTCTAATGTTGTTGTATACACAAAAGATTATTGTCCTTATTGCCAGTCTGCAAAGGCCTTATTAGAAGATAAAGGGGTAGAGTTTAAAGAGATAGATGTAACAAATGATGAAGAGCAATTAAAAGAAATGTTGGCCAAAGCCGATGGGCGCACAACTGTTCCAGAGATTTTTATTAATGACAAATTAGTCGGCGGTTATGACGACCTAAGAGAGCTTGATGAAAGTGGTGAGTTAGATAAATTACTTGGCTTATGAAGCTAAACAAAACACACTTAATACTGTTGGCTTTTGTTTCTGGGCTACTTGTTTTAGTGTTGGTATTTGTTGGGTACTCACGCGTTTACAGCTTTTTTGTTGCGCAAAAAACTGCAATTGTTGCAACTTATCGGCAAATAACTAATGAGCCAGTAAAATTTGATACAGATAGAGCCAAAATTTTATTAGTTGGCGATGTGATGATGGGGCGATATGTACGCACTTTAATAGACCGAACAGATAAAAATTACCCATTTGCAAAGCTGCCTGAAGATTTTTTTGATGGATACGACATGGTTATAGCCAATTTAGAGGGGCCCATTAGCGAGAGATTTATTACAGGAGGAACAAGTATGGTATTTGGATTTCCGCCCGATACAGCGCAAATACTAAAAGATCAAGGCATTACAGCAGTTACATTGGGCAACAATCACACTTTAAATAGGGGTGAACGAGGCGTGGAAGAGACTCATAAGTATTTGCAGGAGCAAGGAGTTGAGTATTATGGAAAACAAGCTGGTGAAAGTTGGGAGGATTCTGTTTTGCAAAAAAACATTAACAATTTAAAGGTTACTTTTATAAGTTTGCACGACGCAGAAAGAGATATAGATGAAGATGTCGCGCGCTCGCTGGTGGTGCAGGCGGCTAAAGATAGCGATTATGTTGTTGTGCAGCCACATTGGGGTATTGAATATCAGCACAAGGCGAACGCGCGACAGGTGCGTTTAGCTCATGATTGGATTGATAATGGCGCTGATATTATTGTGGGTCACCATCCTCATGTTGTACAAAACATGGAAATTTATAATGGCAAAGCCATTTTTTACTCATTAGGAAACTTTATTTTTGACCAATATTTTTCAACTGACACTCAACAAGAGCTAGCAATTAATGTGGAATTAAGTAGATCCAAACTGCGTTTTAAGCTTTTACCACTTAAAAGCGCCAGATCGCAGAGCTCTTTAATGACAGACGAAGAAAAAACAGACTTTTTAAGCAAATTTATCGACTGGAGCCAGCTGCCAAAAGACGGCGATCTGGCGCAGGAAATCATAAAAGGCGAGTTTACTTTGTCCAAAAATATATGATATTATATATGTAATTTAATATATATATCATGAATAGGATTGTTACCACTTCAGAAGTTCAACAAAAAATTGGCCAAATAACTAAGACAATAGATACCGAAACATATATTGTCACTAGCCATGGCAAAGGGAAAATGGTGCTTTTGCCATACTTTGATGGTTGCGACAAAAATATGGCTGACTACATTGAAGATTATGAAATGATGAAAAACCAAGCAGTGCTTAAGAAAAAATATGTTGAATCTTCTGCTTCTGGGGAAAGTTCACTCAAAGTATAAACATGATAATTTTTGTTTTCACCAAAAAGGCAGAAAAACGATTTTTATCCTTAAGTAAGAAGGTTCAGACGCAGATCTTAACTAAATTAAAAGGATTAAAAAGTCACACGGATATTTTTTCTGTACTTAAAAAGTTACACCATTTTGAGCCTGCGACTCACCGTTTAAGAATTGGAAGTCATAGATTGATTTTGGAACTCAACACGCAGAATAAAGAGGCGGTCAAATTTTTGGTTTTAGATGTGGGTCACAGAAAAGAAATCTATAAGTAGCCATTTGAATTTTTGGCTTTTTTGTGCTAAAATAGAAAGAAACTAAAACAAAAAAATATGGAAATTTCATTTTACGGAGCAGCAAGGGGAGTGACAGGTTCACGACATCTTTTAATAGTAAACGGCAAGAAAATCCTTTTGGATTGCGGTTTATTTCAAGGTAAGCGTGAATATTCAAACGAATTAAATAGACACTTTGCTTTTGATCCACAGGAAATAGATGCAGTAATTTTGTCTCATGCTCATATTGATCATTCTGGAAATATACCAACTTTAGTAAAAAGTGGCTTTCAAGGGCCAATTTATTCAACTTTTGCCACTCGCGATTTATGTAATTATATGTTGAGTGATTCGGCTTTTATTCAACAAAGAGAAGTTGAACACATGCAAAAAAGAGGCAAAAAGCCAGTACCACCACTTTATGGGATGGAAGACGCAGAAAAAGCTTTATCTCAATTTCATGGAGTAGATTACTACAAGCCTTTTGAGGTTGTGCCAGGTGTAATTTGCCAATTTAGAGATGCAGGTCATATTTTAGGCTCTGCAACTATTCATTTAACAATTGACGATAAAGAAACAGGCAAACAAATAACATTAGGCTTTAGTGGTGATTTAGGTAGAAAAGGGCTTCCTTTACTGCGAAATCCCGACCCAATGCCACATGTTGATTACTATTTAACAGAATGTACTTACGGTAATAGATTCCATGAATCATTAACCGAAATTGCCGGTAAATTAAAACAAATCATTCACGAAACCGCTGAACGAGGGGGAAAAATTATCATTCCCGCTTTCTCGCTGGAAAGAACTCAGGAGGTTGTTTACCATTTAAATTTACTTTGGCAGGCTAAGGAAATTCCCGAAATGCCAATTTATGTGGATAGCCCATTGGCAGGTAACGTAACCGAAGTTTTTCGGGCGCATCCGGAGTGTTTTGATAAAGAAACTTACGAAAATTTTATTGATAAAGACATTGATCCTTTTGGGTTTGATCGCTTGATTTACACTCGCAGTGTGGATGAATCAAAAAAACTTAACGATAGCAAAGTCCCGATGATTATTATTTCCGCTTCGGGAATGTGTGAACATGGTAGAATTTTGCATCATTTAAAAAATAATATTGAAGACGAACGCAATAGTGTTTTAATTGTTGGCTACCAAGCTGAAGAAACTCTCGGTAGAAAATTAGTGGAAGGCAGAAAAAGTGTAAATATCTTTGGCGAGCCACATAAAGTTCGTGCAAAAATACATGTTTTAGATGCGTTCTCTGCACATGCCGACAGAAGTGATTTGCTGGACTACATTAGCCATATTGATGATTTGAAAAAGATATTCTTGGTGCATGGTGAAGTTGAGCAAACAACTGTCTTTCAAAAAATTCTTAAAGAGGAAGGCTACGCAGAAAGCATAATCCCCGCACCAGGCGAAACATACACGCTTTTAGGTGACGGCGAGCTCGAGCTAAAAGGCAAAGTTGAAATCGAAATTTTTGAACGCATGGAACGCGAACAAGAAATGCGCCGTGCCGAACGAGCCATGAATGGCGAAGAAGACTAGGTCCAAACTAGAACTTGCGAGAATCGTAGGCCCAGTGCAACACGGCTTGTCTTTGTTTTGGCCTGCACGCTATGTCTCC
>JBGAUX010000015.1:0-22005 GCA_044228405.1 Candidatus Altimarinota bacterium
GACAAACCGCATCGCAGAAATTATATTCAGACCTATTTTATTTTAAATTACTATGTCTATTTCACCACAAGCAGCACCTGTGCCAGAAGCACCTGATAATCAAAAACCCACCCGATACACACCAAGAGAACTACGTACTTTAGCAGCAATGGGAGCTGTTGGTGCTATGGGTGGAGGATTTGACGCAGTTTTGGCAGGATTGAGTACTGCAAAGGGGTCCTTGGAAGCATTGAAAACTGGCGTTGCCCTTCTATTAGCATCTGCACTAGGCCCAGACAACGGGTTGAAACCTGGTGAAATGGGGCGTTTAGAAAGGCAATTTACTGATTACGTAGCAGCGGCCGCAAAAGGAGCACTCAGTGCCACTACAAGCATTCCACAAGGAGCACATGATGGCTTAAGAGCAGGCCAAGCAATTGTTGAGGGCAGAAGAGAAAGACGAGCCGCAGCTGAGCCTCAAACCACTAACGGCACAACCCATAACCTGCTACGCACATTAGCTGTAGGTGTAGGTGGTGTACTTGCTCAATTAAAAGGTTTTCACGCAAGACTTACCGCAGGACCTCAACAATAAAAAATTAGTCTTTTACATAAACCCTGTAAGGTATTTCGGTACTTTTGCTAATATCAGGTTCAAGCATAATTTGCCTAAAGCCAGCCTTGCAAACCATTTCATCACTTAGGCTGCAATGTCTTTCACCCACAAAAAGCAAACCGCCATTTGGAGCTTTTTTGTACATCTCCCTACTGAGCGCTTCTAGATAAGGCCTGCCATCAAAAGTGTGAATATAATTAGGCAATAATTGCATCCCCGATAAATGAAAAGAGCCAATACCTTCTGGCAAACAACTCACCACATGCAAGGCGTCGCCCTTCAATTTATACAAATCCATTTTCCCATCTTTTAAATGCGAGCTATCAGGATATTGCGTGTCGATATTAATACAGGCTTTTGCGCCAAAAAGTTTTGCCCAAGTTGCAATACCCTCGCCAGTGCCAGCGCCAACATCAACCAATTGAATACCACGAAAATTATCACGCACAATATTGCCCAAATCGGTTAGTATGCAAGGAGTTTGCCTCAGTAGTTCAAAACAGTCCTCTCTAGGGCCAAAACCAGGTGCCTCATTAATATAAAGGCGAGTGAACACCCCTAATATTGCATTATCAAAAGCTCTGCTGTGCTGAGTTAAATCACCGCTTTCACGCTCAAACCCAACCCCATTAATAAGGGTGCTGTAATTAGGATCCACACTAGCATCAGCCAGGTTTAAAATGTTAGCCGGTATAGGTGTTTGATAATTAGTGCTAGGTCCAGATGGGATTGTTTCGGGCACAATAAGTGTGTCACCTCTCTCAATAAAGGTTTCCACGCGAGTACAAAGATTTTCAATGACATCAATTTTAAAACTAGGTCTTGAGGTAAACAAAAAGTTCACAGCCACCCGTAATTTTTCTCTAGAACTCAAAATTTCGCGCAGTGATATTAATTGAAGTTCAGCATCGTTATGTTCTTCAGCAAAAGAATGCAGTACACCTAACAAGTAGCCAGTATAGGAATGTTCAAAAGTTTCTTGTAGATTTTGGCACAGCTCGTTACTCATCAAAAAAGGTTTTATTACAGTGTATTAAGTTCAGCTTTTAGCTTTTCGGCTAGAGCAGTAAGTTTTGCAAAATAACACCTTTTGCCAACTTAGTCAAACTGCAAGCTTGCTATTCCTCCAATACCCCTTCCACTCTCCCCAAAACCACTTCACTAATTGGTTCTACTGCAATTACATCACTAGGAAGAATTTCACTTTTCGGATCAAAATATAATAATTGATATCCATCAGTTTCAAATTTTGTTTTAACCTCATGGGAATAACCCTCTATATAAGTTCTATATATTGGATGCTGTGAATTTTTACCAAGCGCGTGCCATCCATTTTTGCTAAGAGCTTCAATCACATATTCATTTCTGGAAAATGAAATAAATACACCATTAGGATTACTAGTTATATGTGCTTGAAGTAAGTATTTAGCTAAAGACTTAGCAATATCCTTTCTAGCATATTCCTCTAGCGTAGCACCCTTTGTAAGTTGCATTAATGGTCTACCATTATACCTAATTCCCTCCGATATCCCCTGCACGGCAACAATTTTTCCATTAACCCTCGCAACCAAAGCCTCTCCTTTGGTAAGCATATTTTTAATTTCCGTCAGCTTTTTCTCCGATATCTCAGTTTTCATAGCTTCAACATCCCTTCCTTCAGCAAAAACACTATTCTTCAAATCAGTTTCTGCCAAAAGCCTAGCTAGCGGGCGAATTTGATCATCAATAGATTTGTGTAAAACGCCAGTAAATTTAACAATTTCAGCTTCCTCACCATTTACTGTGGAAAAGATGCTTAACACTTCTTCAGTCGCATTTTCTACAATATTTTCGTCAGGCATTTGTAATATTACCAATGCCTCATTATACCACAAAAAACCATTTAAGTATATAAATGGCGGGATTGACGGGACTCGAAGCCCGCGACCTCCTGCGTGACAGGCAGGCGCTCTAACCAACTGAGCTACAACCCCGCGTTTGGGTTGGCAAGCCATTGAAACTTACCCTTAGCCTACCAAGCCCCCAACCACCGCAATAATAATCGGCAGAAAAATAAAAACCGCAATTAACGCAACACCAAAACCCATCACAATCACCTTTTTATGCTCTTCTTTTATGGGACTAATATAATTTGTTGAAGTTGCAGAATCCTCTGCGCTTTTGCCAAATATCCAAACTGGTAGTCCTTTTCCAAGCGCTGGTGGAATGTATAGTTTTATGTGCAAAATACATCTCTGTAAAAATACGCCACCATATATCAAGTAAGACCAAAGACCTCCTTGTATCAGCAATTGTGATGTTGTGGAGCCAAAAGTCCACAAGAAAAAAATTACCACAGGGCTAACCAAAATAGCTCCAGACCAACCGGAAGGCCTCACCAAATACATAGCGACAATAATCCCAATCAACATTGAGCCAACTTCTAAAAAAAATGTTTCAATAAAAAAAGAAGTGAGCGAGCCCCCAATTATATTTATAACAAGAACAACAACAATCGGCGCAATAGTATTGAAAAGAACATACCAAAACCTCGTGGATATGCGATAAAATTGTATGAGCGACGAATAATAAATAATAATCGCAAAAACATTAAATGCGAAAATACCAATAAGTTCTCCGCTAGAAAAAAACATTAACAAAACCGCTACAATTAGCGGTACAGACATAAAATATATAAAATGAACCCACGCAAGCACAAAGAACCATTTAAGTATATAAATGGCGGGATTGACGGGACTCGAACCCGCGACCTCCTGCGTGACAGGCAGGCGCTCTAACCAACTGAGCTACAACCCCGCGTTTGGGTTGGCAAGCCATCGAAACTTGCCCTTAGCCCGCAAATCATAATTAAGTGTTCACAAAAACACAAGGAAATTTTCTGTTGTTGAAAATAAAAAACACATAATGCTAATTATGGGTCGTCAATCACAAAAAATATGATAGACTTTTAAAAAGTAACCCATTCCCGTGAGAATAGGCATAGATTGCAGAATGTATTCGGTAAATTTCACAGGCATAGGCCGTTATGTTTACGAATTGATAAATAATTTAAGCCTCATTGATGAAGGTAAAAACGAATACTTTCTCTTTTTTAACGCACCTGAGTACCAGAGTTTTGAGCCACCTTCGCCAAATTTCCATAAAGTTTTGGTGAATACGCCTCATTACAGCCTTAAAGAGCAAACTAAATATTTGAGAATTCTAAATAAGTACAAGCTGGATTTAATGCATTTCACCCATTTTAATGCGCCTGTTTTTTACCGAAAACCCTTTGTAGTAACAATTCACGATCTTACTCTTTCATTTTATCCGGGCAAAAAAATGCAAAAATGGTATCACCGCCTGGCTTATCATTTCACTATTAATCACGCTATAAAAAAGGCGAAAAGTGTAATTGCTGTATCGCAAAACACCAAAAAAGATATTAAAAATTTATTTCAAATTGATGATGCAAAAATTGCTGTAATTTACGAAGGGGTAAACGCCGAATTTTCCAAAAGGGTCATTGATAAAGAAAAAGAATTAATTCTGGAAAAATACCGAATCAAAACTCCATTTTTGCTTTATACAGGCGTTTGGCGTGATCACAAAAATTTGGCCCGACTAATCAAAGCCTTTCATTTGCTTTTACATAAACATAAAATCAAGGTTCAACTGGTTATAACTGGCAAGCCAAATCCTTACTATCCCGAAGTGCAACAAGCCGTTGAGGAATTAAGTCTTGAGGGCAATGTAGTTTTTCCGGGCATGGTGCCCGAAGGCGACTTGGTGACGCTTTATCAATCTGCCCAGCTTTATGTATTCCCATCTCTGTACGAAGGATTTGGCTTGTCTCTGCTAGAAGCCATGAGTTGCGCCTTGCCGGTAGTGGCCTCAAATGCAGCCAGTATTCCCGAAATTTGCGGAGATGGAAATGCCGTTTTATTTAACCCACTAAGCGAAGAGGACATTGCTGAAAAAATTTATCAGGTTTACAGTGATGAAGGTTTGCAAAAGACATTAATAGAACATGGGTTAAAAAGAGTTAAAGATTTTTCTTGGAAAAAGATGACTACCCAAATTCATAAAATTTACTTAGCCCAAAAGCCTTAAAATATGTTTCAAGCTATCCAAAATTTAATGCCTCGTGCCGCCCGAAAAATGGGAATCGGCATCGAATTTCAGGCTATTCAAGTGTGCTCTGAGGCTAATAAAATACTTCAAGAGATATATCCACCAGTGGGTCCTTTTAAAATAATTTCCCAATCATTCAAAAAAGGTGAGTTATTAATTTTGGCTCCATCAAGCGCTTCTAGCCAAGACATTAGCATGCGCAAAGATGAATTAATTAAATTGATTAATCAAAAATTAGGTAGAAAAATGGTTAGGGAGCTGAGAACTAAGTTAAATTCTTGACTTTAGCTTTAACTAAGCTAGACTACGCCTCACAATTATATGTTCAAATAATTATCTGCAATGCTGAAAATAAGGTTATCAAGAACGGGTAAAAAATCACAACCAAGCTTTAGAATTATAGTTCAAGAGCACTCTGCTGCCGTAAAAGGTGGAAAAGTAGTGGAAATCATTGGACATTATCAACCAACTTCACCTAACAAGGATGTAGTTGTTGAAAAAGAACGTGTTGAGCACTGGATTTCTGTGGGAGCTCAACCTTCAGATACTGTTGCCGCTTTACTTAAGAGGCATGGTCTTGCTAATATGGAGAAGTTCATGGCCCCTCGCAATAAGCAAAAGAAAAGTAAGAAGGGCGGTGAAGAGGCAAAATAAGCCTTGTTAATAACCATTAACCCTTCCCTATGACATCAGATTTTACAAAAGGAGCCGACAGAGATTTTGTTGAACTAGTTGTTAAACAAATCGTAGAAAACCCAGACGCAGTTAAAGTTGTTCGCACAGTGGACGAAATGGGTGTTTTAATTACACTCGAAGTGGACAAAGAAGACATGGGTAAAATTATTGGCAAGGGTGGACAAACCGCTAAAGCTATTCGTGTTTTGTTGAGAATTATCGGATCAAAAAATAATGCTCGAGTTAATTTGAAAATTATAGAGCCAGATAAGGAAGACTAAAAATCTAATAAAAAAATAAACAATGCTGTTTTTTGCGCAAGCCAGTCAGAGTATAGTAGAAGCCGCTTCCAATTTCGAAGTTATTGAAATCATCAACAAGGGGCTTGCCTATGCCATTATAGTGGCGGGGCTTTTGTCAGTTATTTTTATTTTTGTAGGTGGTATTTCTTTTATTTTATCAGGCGGACAAGAGGACAAAATTAAACAAGCAGTTGGAACAATTCGATATTCAATTATCGGTTTAATTATAACTATTTTAGCAGTAGTTATTGTTGGAACAGTAGGTCGTGCGCTTGGTTTGGACATTATCAAGTACATCAATTTCAACGATATCATTGATACGGTAACTAATATCGGTCAATCGACACAACAAAACTCTTTGGAATAAAAAAACTCTTAATTAAAGAGTTATTTTTCTAGGGGAATGGCTTTTAAAGCTTGTCTCACAATGTGTTTCCAGTCGTATGGAAAGCGGAAGGTTTCGGATGCTCGCACCAAAGCCGCAAAAATGCTCCACACATCATTGCTTCTACTAATAAAGCTGTTTCCAGTTTCTTTATTAGGGTCGTAGTCTTGAGCCTTTTTTTCTGGCGCAATCGGCACTACTCCTAAATGCCACATTAAAGTAAGGTGGTCTTTTTTTGTTGAAGAAAGGGGAAAAACAAAGCTTACATCACTTGCTTCCAGCACTTTTTGAGTAATATTTTTACTATTTTGCAAAACAAAAACCCCACGGGGGCTTTTAAGATTTTCCAATTCCTTTTTTAAACTATTTGGGCAAAGTATAATCACCGTAACCGATACAGCTTTGCTGCCCTCTAAAAAACTTTGCAAAAATGTTAAAACATCTTTGTCGCAACTTTCATCAATAATTATAGCTAATAAAAGTTTCTTTTTGTTGATACTTAAGCCGTAATCATTGCGTAAGTAGTCTTTAGCAGTTTTCTTGCTGTTCAGAGTTTTAGAGATGACTGTATCCTGCATTTGTATTTTTAGTAATCAGGAAATTATATCACAAAACAAGCAGTATAGCTATTTACATGTCATTGACAAAAACATGGTCCGTTGGGAAATAGTAATATTAATCAAGCTTAAAACTTTTTAAAAATCGGCGCTTACTATATACTGCCAACCATTCAACCTTTCGAAAATGAAAAAACTTCTTTTAATTGATGGAAACGCAATTGTGCACCGAGCCTTTCACGCCTTACCACCTTTTCACACTAGTAAAGGTGAGATGACAAATGCTGTTTTTGGCTTTTCTTCAATGTTGTTAACGGTTATCAGTCGACTCAATCCAGATTATTTACTGGTTGCTTTTGATAAAAAGGGCAAAACTTTTCGTGACGATTTATACACAGAATATAAGGCTACAAGAGTTAAAGCTCCGCAAACTTTGTATGATCAAATTCCTCGCATTAAGCAAGTAGTGGAGGCTTTTAATATTCCAATTTTTGAAGAAGGGGGCTTTGAGGCAGACGATGTTATCGGTACTTTGGCTACTCAAGCTAGCTCAACTGGTGAGGTGGAATCGTACATAGCCACCGGCGACATGGATGCTTTGCAGTTGGTTGGCGACCATGTTTTTGTGGTGTCGCCTCATAAAGGTTTTCAAAATCAAATAGTGTTTGGCAAAGACCAAGTTTTTGAAAAATATGGCTTTGCACCAAATAGATTGGTGGACTACAAGGGGCTAAAAGGCGATAGCTCCGACAACATTCCAGGAGTAAAGGGCATTGGAGATAAAACGGCTGTAGAATTGATTAAAGAATACGGTGACCTAGAGGGTATTTACGAAAACTTGGAACATATACGACCAACCGTGAGGGAAAAGTTGACTAGTCAAAAAGAGTTAGCGTTTTTAAGTAAAAAACTGGGCACTATAGTAACAGATATGGATATTAAGCTAGACATAGAAGCCTGCAAAACCCACACATTTGAAAAAGAAAAAATTCAGGAAATTTTTAGAGAATTGGAGTTTAAAAGTCTCCTAGTTAGAATCGAAAGTTTTGATAAAATGTACACCGCAGCAAAAAACGAGGATAGTGGGCAACAGAAGCTATTTTAAGCGAACAAAAAAAGTGAACAAAACCCTATTTTCAGGGTAAAAAGCAGAAATTTCGATAGGTGCTCAAAAAAGAGAAAATTAATATTAAAAAGAAAAAACGCAGTTTGTATATGTTTTCTGCATCGGTTAAAACAAAAGACTGAACAAAAAAAGTGAACAAAACCCCTCAAAACACCCTCGTTTCGTACAAAAAATTTGTCAAATCATATTATGTATACTATAGTGCGTTAGCATTTTCTTTATAAGGGCTTTTTATGGCTAAATCACGTATAGTTGCTAGCCTAGATATAGGTAGTTCTAAGATTAGAACAGTTGTTGGAGTTTTGGAGGAAAAATCTCAAGCGCCAAACATTATAGGAGTAGGTATAGCCTACTCAACAGGGCTCCGAAAAGGGGCGGTAATTGATGTGGAAGAAACAATACAAAGTATTACAGCTTCACTGGAAGACGCGGAAAGAATGGCAGGAGAGCCAATAAATCATGTATTCTTGGGTATAGGCGGTAACCACATAGAATCTCTAAATAGCAAGGGAGTTATTGCTGTATCTGGAAGTGAAATTACAGAAAGCGATGTCGACCGTGTTTTGGAAGCTGCTCAAGCGGTTTCTATCCCTAGTAATAGACGAATTTTACGAGTTATTCCAAAAGCCTTTACAGTGGATGAGCAAAAAGGAATTAAATACCCGGTTGGTATGACAGGTATTCGTTTGGAAGTTGAGGCGCACATTATTACAGGCCTTGCTCCTACTATTAAAAATCTTGAAAAATGTGTTCTACAAGCAGGTGTGGATATCGACGACATTATCCCAAATTGTTTGGCTTCAGCCGAAGCCGTATTGTCTAAACGACAAAAAGAATTGGGTGTTGTAGTAATTGATATCGGTTGCGGTGGCACATCAGTTACCGTTTTCGAAGAGGGATCAACCCTACACACCGCGGTTATTCCGGTTGGTGCCGAAAATGTAACCAACGATATCGCAATCGGCCTTAGAACATCAATCGACACATCAGAAAAAATTAAAATTGAATACGGATCTTGTTTGCCAGAAGATGTTAACGAGAGAGAAACAATCGACCTATCATTATTTAGTAAGATTGATACACACACAGTTTCTAAAAAGCACATGGTGCAAATTATTGAAGCTAGATACCATGAAATTTTCACACTAGCAAAAGAAGAATTGGCTAAAATCCACCGAGATGGCATGTTGCCGGCAGGTGTGGTTTTAACAGGTGCAGGTGTAAAAATGCCAGGCGTAATTGATATCGCCCGAGAAACTTTAAATTTACCGGTTCAAATTGGATTTCCGCAAAACTTTGACGGAGTTGTTGATAAAATTGACGACCCAGCTTATGCAACAGCAATAGGCTTAATACTATGGGGATCTCGATTAGAAACTAGTTCATACGGCCTAGCCTTTAGAGGTTTAAATCTTAAAAAAGGTTTAACATCAGTAAAAAGTTGGCTTAAGAGCTTAGTTCCATAAATTTAAAACAAAGTGTTGACAAAACTTTGAAAAGAGCTGTAGATTTGACACCTTGTTAGTAAAAAAGTCTAGCAACTAGATAAATAACCCATTGATACATGGCTAATCACGACGACAAAAATCTCAAAAATTTATTTTCAGGTTCAGGTAACTTGGGGAGAATGAACAATCAATCCAAAAAAACTATGGAAGTTATTCCTGAAATTACACCAGTTGCTACTATCAAAGTGCTTGGAGTTGGTGGAGGTGGTGGAAATGCCGTGAATCGTATGATTAAGTCTAGTTTGAAAGGAGTAGAATTTATTGCTGTAAATACAGACGCACAAGCCTTGTATCACTCAGATGCGCCTATCAAAATTAACATTGGTAAAGCAACTACAAGAGGGCTTGGAGCAGGTAGCAATCCTGATGTTGGTAAACAAGCTGCAGAAGAAAGCGTAGAAGAGATTAGAGAAAACATCCAAGGTGCAGACATGATTTTCATTACTTACGGACTTGGTGGAGGTACTGGTACAGGTGCAGGACCAGTTATTGCCGAAATTGCTCGTGAAATGGGCATCCTAACCGTTGCAGTTGTTACTCGACCTTTCGCATTCGAAGGCCACAGAAGAAGAATTCAAGCCGAAGAAGGTTTGGAAAATCTACGAAGCAAAGTTGATACACTTATCACAATTCCTAACGATAGAATCCTTTCAATTATCGACCGTAAAACACCATTGGCTGATGCCTTTAATGTGGTTGATGATGTATTAAGACAAGGTATTCAAGGTATTTCTGATTTGATCACAGTACATGGAATGATTAACGTGGATTTCGCCGATGTTAAAACAGTCATGGAAAACGCCGGTTCAGCCTTAATGGGTATTGGATACGGAACAGGTGAAAACAGAGCTGTAGAGGCTGCTAAGGCGGCTGTAGAGTCTCCATTACTAGAGCTTTCTATCGATGGTGCTAAAGGCGTTCTGTTCAATATTACTGGTGGCAACGACTTATCAATGTACGAAGTTGACGAAGCCGCTCGTGTAATTACAGAAGCATGTGACGAAGAGGCAAACATCATCTTTGGTGCTGTAATTAACGACTCTTACACAGGTGAAATTAAAATCACAGTAGTTGCGACAGGTTTTGATAAAGCTAGCGACCGCGAACAACACAGAATGGACACCAGCCGATTGCAACGCCCAATTATCGATCAAACTACAATCAAGCCTACAGAAAACGAACTAGACATCCCAGCATTCATCAGAAAGAAGATGATGTAGTTGGGGGAGGCAATTTAAGCCTGCTCTAGCAACTGGTCTAGTTTAGACATCCTTTTTTGATCGAAATCACTAAAGTTAGCTTCAGTTCTTTTGAAGAAAGCTTTTTTGCTGATTTGTATATTTTGTTTGAGTTGCTCTAATGCAGAAGCTAATTCCAATTTTTCTTGGTTAACTATTTCACCCATTTTTTCAGGATCGTCTTTTACAGATTCAATAGATAATTTATGTTTTCCCGCAATAACACTGCAAGTGGCTTGGTAAGCAACAAACAAGCCATCCATTTCTTTGGAATAATCGTCTTGAATTTGCTTAAGAGTTTTCATTAAGATTCTAGTGATTTTAGTTTAGTTTGTACTTCTGCAACTTGATTAAGATCCGCATCAGCTATCATTGTGCCATTAACTACATATTCTCTACGATTTTTAAGAGCTACAGTTCCATCAGATTTTTCAATCACTCTGTGAAATTCATAGTCTTCGTCCGACTTGATTGCTAACTTCCCATTTACCATTAACGCAGTTTTATCTTTAAACATATCTCCTAATGTTTTTTCCTGAAGGTCTTTTGGAGTGTTAAATTTAACCCTACCTGCAACCATCTTGTAACCTTTTGCCTTATCAATATTTTGCGCTAGTGCCTCATCTGACCTATCAGCTTGTGCCACATATTGAACACCTTCAGCCACAACCGCTATTTGATTCGTTTCAGGATCAGTTTTTACTATTTGAATCGACTTACCACCTGGCGCAACAACCAAATGTTCACCTTTATGTATAGTAGCTTTTTGCATTGAAGGAAATAAACCAGACACAGGAATATCCATATCCAAGTCACCAGTAATGCCCTTAGGTTGACCAGTAATGGCACCGAGTACTTCTGGATACGCAAGATACTCCTCTAACGGCAGGTCTTCCGTAGGGCTAAAAACGCTCGCCCCAGGGTTGTCAGATTGAATGTAGGCTCTTTCATCGTGTTTTCTCCAAGCCTCTAGTTTGGCATCATAACCAGTTTGAATTTTTTCAGCATCTGTAAGGCTTTTCCCTTGGGCTTGAGCTTCCACTTCTGCATTTTCAATTGCCATCTTGGCAACCAAATCATTGTCAGGGATATTTATGGACTTAGGAGTATCTGTAGCTTGTTCTTTTACTTTTTGTAGACCCTCGGCTAAACGTCCTGGGTTATTTTCTGGTGAGTTGGGCATTTTGTTTTTGTTTAAATTAACTAATACCAAATTATAACACATTTAGAGAATTATAGCAAACTGACAGATGTTTAGACTCCACTATCAATTATCAATATGTTATTATTGCAGTTAGAGATTTAATAACTTTTCGTGGTGCATTCATTCATAGAACAAACAGACGCTTGGGCGAAATTTCAAGAAAGCATTCCTGGTAGAGGTAAAACTTGGCGAATTGAATTTGCCGATTCGCATGGAGAAATGGACGAAGCACTGATTATTAAACAACAACTGCCAATGGGAAGATGTTGGCTTTGGTGCCCCCGAGGTCCCAAAATGGATACCTACAGCGACCAAACCGCTTGGCACAACTTCACAAAAGAGGTGAAATCAATAGCCATACTTAATAAAGCAGTTTTTTTAAGAGTTGAAGCGCCTGTGCCCAAAACTGAGCCTGTAAATTGGCCCAAGGGCTTTAAAAATGCTCACGACCATTATTTGCCCGAACACACGCTAATCGTTGATATTAGCCAGCCAGAGGAGGCAATTTTGGCCCAAATGAAGCCCAAAGGACGCTATAACATTAAATTGGCACAAAAAAAGGGCGTAGAAGTGTTTAAAAGCCAAAATATCGCTCATGATGTAAAGGTTTTTTATAAAATACTCACTCAAACAACCCAACGCGATGGATTTGCGCCTCATAGTGAAAGTTATTATGCAAAAATGCTGGAAATTCTGTATCCACAAGGCTTGGCGGATCTCTTTTTGGCCGAATACGAAGGCAAAATCATCGCCGCTCTAATTTCAACATATTATAACGACACGGCCACCTATTACTTTGGCGCTTCCGGTAATGAATATCGCAATGTAATGGCACCCTATCTTTTACAGTGGGAGGCAATGCTGGAAGGCAAACGCAAAGGCTGTAAAAATTACGACTTTTTGGGAATAGCGCCCGACGAAAAAGATTCAAAGCATCCATGGGCCGGCATAACCGACTTTAAGCGTAAATTTGGGGGCTCAATGGTTTCCTATCACCCTGCCAAAGAATATGTTTTCCAACTCTTTTGGTACACGGCAATGAAGCTGTACAAGCGCGGAAAATAATGCGCTACAAGCCACAGGCTTTAGTTGGAAGCAACTTCTGTTCTGCGGGCGGGCGCACTGTTTTTAGCATTCTTCCCGAGCATTTTATCAACATCCGCTACACTGCGCTCTTTTACAGGAGCGGCTTCTTTGGCAACCGCGGAAAGCTGTTCCGCACGCGACACATTCCCGTCGGCATCTCTTTTAGCACTTCTAACATCTTCTTTGCTATCAATAAATCTTGCTTCTTTTACTGGCGCTTCAGGCGTTTTAGTGGCCTCTACAGCGGGCGCTTTGGCCTCAACAGGAGCCTCCTCAGCCTTTGGAGTTTTTTCTTTGGGTTCTTGTGTAGGTGTCTTTTTTCGTTTTGGTTTTATTGGCTGATTAACCTTAGTTTTACTAGCTTCAATGTATTTATCAAAATTATCTATAGCAACCTCAGCATCATCTAAAGCAGTTTTAGCTTTAGATATTAATGCTGGTAGAGTTTCCAAATCTGCAACATCAAAAGACTGCCCAACTGGCAATTTATAGCTCTTTAAAGATTCGAATGCTTTAACTGAATTTGCTAAACTCTCTATTGTATTTGTCTTAATTGTTTCTTCTATATTGTTTAAATTTAAGCCACTAGATTTAATTTTTTCATCGAATGCCGCAGCTTTTTTACTAGCAGGAGAATCTCCCAGCTTAGCCAATGATTCAGATTGTAAGGTTTCTGCTTTGTTTCTTAATTGAGACAAAACTTTTGATGGTAAATCGGCAACAGTTACACTCAAAGCCTTACCAGATTCACTATTTGGTAAATCCAATGATCCTAAAGCTGGCAAAGTAGACAAGACAGTTATATGCTCTAATTCAGCCTGTTTAACAGCTGCGAGTTGGTTTACGCTAAGCCCTAGAGCCTTAAGGCCATTTTCCCATAAGTCTTGGGATGCTTTAATATTATCCTTTAACCCAATCAGAAATTCAGCATTTTTTGCCATATTTTCATTTGGATTTGTAGGTCTTAACTCGTTAATTGCTTTAGCCAAACACTCTTTTTTAAATTGGCTTGGAGATACCAATATCCCCCTCAGTAAAACGCCATCTTTTGTAGATTGATCAAGCGTTTTCTTAACATATTTTTCATACATTTTTAAGGCGCTTGGATCCTTGGCAAATACTTTTTCAGCTTCTAACATTGAGCCGTAGGCATAACCAGCACTAGGAGAATTCCATGCTTTTACTGATGATGCTAAATCCTTTAGTAGCTCATTGTGTTTTGCTAACATTTCAGCAGATTGTTCAACTGGTACTGCAGCATCAATAAAACTTTTTAAAGATATATTGCCATCTTTGTAAATGTCACCAGTCCTCTTAGTGACAGATGTTTTACATCTTTTAAGGTAATCCGCGTAATCATTTAATGAACCTTTACTGTCGTAAATTGCGGCCGCCAAGCCTCTCGCTATACCTATGGTTTCTTGCTCATCAAAGCTTTTTCCTAAACCAGGGTACTCATCTCCTACAATATCTGGAAAATATTTAGCCCCATCATCAATATCTTTTCTAATATTTTTCATTGCATCTGCAGCTTCTTCATTATCTTCAGCAATCTTTTGCATTTTTAAAAGATCATCCACTTTTGCTTCAAGTTTAGCCCCATTTTCCCCATACCATATGGGGTCTACTTTTTCCAGCTCTGATAAACTTGAATTGGTAGAAGCCCTTTCTAAAGTTTTATCACTTGCCTCAAACAATAACTTTTCTACAGTTAGCGCTCTAGCATTTTCTTGTTGTTTTAGCAGGTCGGCTTTGTAAGCATTCCACCTTCTTGATAATTCGGCACGCGTTTCATTAAGCGCAGCCCTAATATTAGCTTTCATCTCTTCTGCCCAACTTGTATCTGCATCAGGATTTTTTAAGTAGCTATCAATAGCCGTCAAACTAGCATTCGCATCATCTTCAACCTTCGTTAAAATCCCCTCAAGATAGTCTTCTGGCAGTTGTGCGTTTAAATCAGCTTGTTCTGGCAAATCATCTTTACTTGTTTCTGAAAAATCTAACTTCACCTTAGGCTTTTCTACAGCGTCGGATTGTGTTTGTTCCGGCATGGACATATCTTGTTCCGGAGCACTTGGCGCTTCGCCGGACATAAACACAAAGCGTTTAGTGTTTAGTAATAAGTTTGGAAAATAGTTGTGTTTTATGTTCATTTTATTTTTGTTATTTTTTTATAAAGTTGAAATCAGTTGTTCAGTTTGATTTAGTTCCTGGGTGTGGTCGTCCTTTTCTACTTGTTGTCGCATTGTTCTAGTGAATTTTTTCTTTTCTATAATTGATTTTCCGGCAAATTCGGCTTGTAATTGTTTTGCAAAAGCCAACTTTTCTTCGTCATATTGGCGATTAACTTCTTCTTCTTTTTGAAGAATAGTGAAAATTTTTCTTTGCACTTCTTCATCAGAATTAAACAAATAAGATCTCAACTTTTTTTGAGTTTCTTTTTCCATAGTCGCAATAGCTTGTGACCTTACTACAGCCACAAAAAATGCTTCCGGCGAAAAAATACTGTTTGCAATACTAATATCTGTCATCTATTAAATTTAAATAAATCACATCATTGTACCACAAAAGCACCTGAAAGTAAAATCAAGAGGGTAAAAGCGCTGAATCGCTCGCCCTTAAAGCGCTCCCGCAATCATGTCCGGCTTTTTGCCTTTGTTTTGTTCTTTAATTCTGTCCACAAATAAAATGCCATCCAGGTGGTCGATTTCGTGTTGAACCACACGCGCATTGAGGTTTTCCAATCGCAAACCCTGTTCTTTATTTTTAACATCCAAAAACTTCACAATAATCTCCTTAGACCTCTCCACTTCATCAAAAAACCCGGGAACACTCAAGCAACCCTCTTCGCCCAACACCGTTTCTTCAGAAAAGAAAATAATTTCGGGATTAATCATACCAATATCGCTAAACTTCTTTTTATCGGCATCTAAACGCACAATAATCACACGAATATTTTTGCCAACCTGTGGCGCAGCAAGCCCAATTCCCTGCTCTTCCACCATGGAAATCTTCATTTTATCAACAAATTTAACAATTGCCTTATCAATTTTGGGCACAGGTTTAGACACCGTCCGCAAAATTTCATTGTCGACACCTGTTTCTAAATGGAGTTCGGATTTTTCAAACATAAATCAAAATAAAAGTTCAAAATAACAAGTTGGAGCCTTATTTTAAGCATATTTGGAGTCATTGTAAACCCCCTATTGCCTATTACTTTTAAGTTCGGCTTCTATAAAGCCATCAATTTCACCATCTAACACATTATCCACCTGCCCTTCTTCATAACCACTACGATGATCTTTCACCATTTTGTAAGGCTGCAAAACATAAGATCGAATTTGATTACCCCAAGACATTTCCACTTTCCCCCCTTTTAGCTCTTCTAAATGCGCTGCTTGTTGCTTTTCCATTAAATCAATCAATTTCGCCGATAAAATTTTTAAACACTGTTCTTTGTTTTGTAATTGACTACGCTCATTTTGGCAACTAACCACAATTCCAGTTGGTAAATGTGTGATGCGTACTGCGGAATCAGTTGTATTAACCGATTGGCCACCACTCCCCGAAGATTTAAAAACATCAATTCGTAAATCATCTTTTTTAATTTCTATTTCTTGTTCTGCGCTCAGCTCAGGCAATATCTCCACCAAAGCAAAAGAAGTTTCTCTACTGTTTTTTGCATTAAAAGGAGAAAGTCGCACCAATCTGTGTACCCCTGCCTCGCCTTTTAAGTATCCGTAAGCCAAATATCCCGCAATTTCCAAAGTGGCGCTTTTAATTCCTACATCTTCCGCCTCCGATTTGTCCATCATACTCACCTTATATCCCGCTTTTTCGGCATAGCGCATATACATTCTTAGTAGCATTTCCGCCCAATCTTGAGCGTCTTTTCCGCCTGTACCTGCATGAATACTCAAAATTACAGAATTTTTATCGTATTTCCCATTTAAAAAAGTGCTAATCTCCAGTTTTCGCCAATTTTCAAAAAAATCTTCACAGATTTTCTCAAATTCTTGGGCTTCTTCTGGATTTTCATCTGAGTTTAAGCCCGAAAAAAGCTCTAACAATTCTTCTGATTCCGACTTCATTTTCCCCCACGATTCCAATGTTTTTTGCAAACTACTGGCTTCTTGCGAAACAGCTTGCGCCTTTTCGTTGTCGTTCCAAAAGTCGGTTTTTTGCATTTCTGCATTTAATTCAGCAACACGAGAAGCCATTTTTTCAGCTCCAATATTTGCAAAACCACTAGCAATTTGCTCTGCAACGGATTCTAATTTTGCCTTTAGTTCATGCATAATATGTTGATTTTACTTCTCAACAATATTTGATCACCCCTTAAAAATCAACTGCCCCTTTCTCGCAAGGGGGTTTTAAGATAATCTAAACAGGTTAAATTTTCCTATGAGCTTAGCCAGAAAAATTCTTACCAACACTTTTGCGCAAATTGGCGGCAAAGCCATTGTTGCTTTAATTGGCTTGGTTACAATTCGCCTTTTGGCGCAGTACCTTGACGAAACAGAGATGGGGCATTACTTTGCCGCCTACGAGTTTTTGGCTGTTTTTGCCATTGCTGCCGATTTAGGTTTGTTTACCATAGCTGTGAAAGAGATGTCGGAGGATTCAAAAAGAATGCCGGTAATTATTGGCAATGTGTTGTCTTTGCGCACCATATTGTCGGTTGTAGTAATGACAATTGCAGTTGCCTCAGCCTTTATTATTCCAAAATATCAGGGTACAGAAATTCCGATTGCCGTAGCTATAGGCTCAATTTCCATTGTTTTATCAATTTTAAACGGCACAATTTCATCCATTTTACAGGTACATCTAAAAATGTATTGGGAGTCGATGGCTCTAATTTTAGGTAGACTTTTGGGCTTGGGCTACCTAGTTTATGTTATCAAAATTGCCTACACGCACGACACAACTCTTGGCTTTTATCATGCCATGTTGGCAGGGGTTTTCACCAATATGCTCATGTTGGCAATCACCACTTATTTTGCTCGTCGTTTAACAAAAATTGAGTACAAATTCGACTTTCAATTATGGAAAGAGGTGCTGTTGAAATCGCTACCATATGGGCTAGCCTTAATTTTGAGCACCATATATTTTAGAGTAGACTCATTGTTAATTTTCTTTTTAAAAGACGCTAAAGAGCTGGCAACTTATGGCGTGGCAATGAAAATTTTAGATGCAATGACAATTTTGCCACTGTATTTTATGAATTCAATTTTGCCCACTTTAACTAGAGTGGTAAAGGAAACTAAAGAAAGTTATAACCGCATTATTCAATACTCATTCGACTTTTTGAGCGTGGCAAGTTTGGCTTTGGTTGGAGGCGTTTTTACACTCGCCTATCCAATTATTTTTGTTGTGAGCGATGAAAAATATTTAAGCCGTTTAAGTGAAGGGTTTTACGGTTCTGACATTGCCTTAAAAATACTAATTTTCGCTAGTTTATTTTCGTTTTTAAATGTGCTCTTCGCTTTTGTATTAATTGCGGTTAATCAACAGGTGAAATTGCTTTATATAAACGCAACAATGGTGGTTTTTAAAATTATCAGTAATCTTATTATTATACCAATATATGGCTTTGTAGGAGCTTGTGTAACCAGTGTTATTACAGAATTTTTTATCCTAATTTTCAACGCCTACTGGGCAAAACGCTATGTCGACTACTCATTAAGTATGAAAACTTTTTTCAAAGCGGTATTTGCCACACTTTTAATGAGCGTAATTCTTTATTTTGTAATTAAAATATACGGAGACACTTTTGGCGGAAAAATCATTCTTATAACCATTCCTTTAGGTGGGGTTATTTATTTAGGTTCACTTTGGGTTACAAAAGCTATCAACAAAGATATGCTTGCTTTGCTATTTAAAAGAAACAGGTAGCAAATTCAAATATAGGTATGCTACAATGCCAAAGTAATCATAAAAAACAAAATTTCAGAGTATGATAATTGATAAGTTGAACGACTGGATTAAGCGAACCGTTAATGAGCCCGGCAATTCCCCGGCCACGCCACAACCGGCAAAGGCTCAAAATAATGAGAAAAAGCTATTTCACAGGCCAAAAAACAACCGCGACAAAGGAGGGGTTTTTCATAAAAGTGAACGAAACAGACCCATGCATCACAAAGGCCCGAGCGGGCAACAAGGCGCAGGTAGCGGTTTTGCGACCAGTGTAGGTTCGGACGGCAAATCGCGAAGACCAAATAATCGCTCCGGCAATAAATTTCAATCACAAAACAGATCTCGAGGTTTTCAAAAAAAGCCAACGCCAATACCTAGCGCACCAAAGGCAAAAGTGCCTTTTATTCACCCAAAAGTTTTAAGAGTTATTCCAATTGGAGGGCTTAATCAAGTGGGGCAAAATATGATGATTTTTGAGTATGAAGAGGACATTATTATTATAGATATGGGCTTCCAGTTCCCGGAATCAGACATGTTGGGGGTGGATTATGTTATCCCGGATATAAGTTATTTGGAGGACAGAACTAAAAAAATTAAAGGAGTTATTATTACTCACGGGCATTTGGATCACACCGGTGCTTTGCCTTACCTATTGCCAAAATTAAACTATCCGCCCGTTTTTGCCACCAAGCTAACAATGGGTTTGATTGAAGAGCGTTTGGAAGAATTCAACATTAAGGCAAAAAGCAAATTAGTGGTTTTTGACCCTTCGGAAACGATTCATTTCGGCAAAATTAAAACCAACTTTTTTAGAGTCGCACACAGTATTCCCGATGGAGTTGGTGTGGTGATTGATACGCCTGAAGGCAAATTGGTACACACCGGCGACTTTAAATTTGACGACAGATTGGCCGAAGAACAAAAAAACACCCTTTACGGAGGGCAAGAGGTAAACAAAATGGAGCATTTGGGTAGTCAAAATATTGTCGCTTTGTTTTCGGATAGTACCAACGCTTTAAAGCCCGGTCACACTATGTCGGAAGTTGATGTTGGTAACGCCTTGGAGGACATTATCAAAAACACCGAAGGCCGAATAATCATAGCCTGTTTCAGCTCGATGATAGGCCGTATTCAAAAAATTATGCAGTATGCCGAAAAATACGACCGTAAAGTTTTTGTAAATGGTCGAAGCATGCTCAACAACATGGATGTAGCTCTGCGACTTGGTTATATGCAGTTTAAAAAAGGACTCATCCATCCTATTCGTAAAGAAAAAGACATCCCGCCCGACAAATGCTTGGTGCTTACCACCGGTAGTCAAGGAGAAGCCGTTTCCGCGCTTGCTCGCATGGCGTCCAACGACCACAGATTCATTAAAATACAACCGGGTGACACCATTATCCTTTCTTCAAAACCGATTCCCGGTAACGAAACTTCGGTTACTCGTCTCATCAATAAACTTTGCTTGTTGGGAGCGAATGTTATTCATAATATGATTATGGATGTACACGCCTCCGGGCACGGCTCGCAGGAAGATTTAAAGCGCATGATCACACTGATTAAGCCCAAGTATTTAGTGCCCGCTCATGGCGAATATTTTATGCGAATAGCTCACGCCAAATTGGGGGAACAAGTTGGCATGCCTAAAGAAAATTGCGTGGTTATTCAAAATGGTGATGTTTTGGAAGTGAGACAAGGTGAAATGAAGGTTTCAGACGAAAAAGTAGAAACAAAATACATTTTAATTGACGGTAAAGGCATTGGTGACGAAGGCGCACAAGTTATGACAGACCGTCAAATGCTTTCCGAAAATGGCGTGTTAATGATTTTATTGAATGTGAACAAAAAAACTCGTGCCTTAAAAGGCAATCCCGATGTTATTTCACGCGGATTTATGTACCAACAAGAAACCGACAAAATCGCTCACGAATTTATGTTTAGAGCCGGCCAAGCTTACAAAAACTTGATGCAAAAGAACCCCAAAGCCACTCGCCGAGAAATTAAAAACTACATCACGCAATCGGTTAACCAATTGGCAGTGCAAGAGTTAGACCGCTCCCCAGTGATTGTACCAATCATTATTGAGTCTTAACTGTAAGGAATCATAAATGTTCGTTGTGCGGCATCTCTTGCACCTTCCTCAATGGCTTGTTGCACCATTACGGCAAAATTTCTTCGCATACCTTCAATACTTTTACCGGTAATTATTGCTATGCCCCCTTGTTCTAGGGCATAACGCATCATGGGCCCATCTCCATACAAAGAATCACCAAAAGCCGCCACCAGTTTTCTTGAATCCGCGGGGAGTAAAGCTTGTATAGATTTAATAGCATCCACCTTTGGCGCGCCGTGCAACATCAGGTCATTTTCAAACCTAGCGCCCAGTCGGTGACCATTTTCTTTCAACAAGCTACCCTTGGTATTGGCTACTATATTGGAATATGCAGAGTGATGTTCTGCAGCGGTACGAGCAATAGCCTTCATGTTTGCCGACACAACAGAGACGGGAATGCCAAACTCAGCGGATAATCTGGCCAACAACCTTCTCACACCTTCATTTACCTGAACAATTCTTAAAAAATTAGCATCTGTAATACTATCTACAAGATTATTATATGGTAATCCGAGGTCATCACCAGTGTGTTTTACGTCGCTTGGATGGCTAGATAATTTCACTTTTGCATCAGTATCATCGGCAGTCCTCGCCAAAACTCTTTTAGTTAGGTCAACAGCCTTTGCTTTATCAGAACCGGCAAAAAAACGAACGCGCATAAGTATCACACCTACCCCCTGGGCTACCATAGCTCCTTCCAGGCCTTTAACTTGATCGTCAAAAGCTAACATTTTTAAAGCAAATTCACTCACCACCGGGTGAGTAAAGTTAAGCTCAACACCTGGTTCATTATTAGTTACAATGCGCTTTAATATACTGTAAACCTGGGCAATATCTTCTGTTAAATCCAATAAATTTTTATACTTTCCATTTTGACTAAGGTTGTCTTTTGCAAATTTTCTGTATGCTTGAGGCAACAGCAACCCTTTAAATCTCTCTGGCGAAAAGCGCCAAAAAGCGGGATCTTGCAATTTTTCTAAAAACACCAAAATACCCATGTCGCCAGTCACATTGTAGTTAATACCCTCTGCATCAGTTACAACATTGTCTCTAAACATTGTGTTATCCATGTCTGTAGCCACCATGCCTTCTCCCATATGCACACCAGCATTTTCCAGCACAAGATCGGCAACTTCACCTGGGGTAACCTCTTCTTTCTCATCAAATCTCACCAATCTCAATGCATT
>JBGAUX010000016.1:0-20691 GCA_044228405.1 Candidatus Altimarinota bacterium
ATTTAGTTTAAGCCTTTTTTGGTTGCCCAAAAAATAAAACTCAAGTGGCATTTAGAGTTCAACACAATGCTCCTCTTTTTTAAGAAAAGTTTACCCTACGGCATAATTTTTGTTTTGAATAACCTCTATTTTCGCTTTATTCCCGACTATCTTGCTCACAATTTTTTAAGCAGTTCACACTTTGCAAGCTTCAATATTTCGTTTAGAATAAGCCAAGTATTGAGTTTAGCCTCAACTTTTTTAATGTTTTCGGCCTTGCCCGGACTTACCGAATACATCGACGGCAAACACTACGAAAAAGCGAAGAAACTGTTTGTGAATTTGCAAAAATTAATAGTGGGAGGAGGCGTGGCGTTGGTGTTTTTTGGGACCATTGCAGGTCCCTACGCAATCACGCTTTTAACCCATTCAAAATATAATATCCCCGAACTTAGTTTTGTTTTACCAATGATGCTTTTTTTAGCGGCCGTTTCCTACGCCTACGATCTGGTATTTTTAAGTCTATTCGCAGCTGGCAAAGAAATCTGGTTTATGTGGCGTGAATTTATTGGTCTGGGTTTAAGTTTCGTCTTTTTTATCGGCTCATATTTCACCCCAGATATGACCCTTAAAATGATTTTGATTTTACTCGGCGCCATTGCCGGCGAAGGCATAATGGTTGTTTTAGGATTGATCAAAATGAAGAAGTTTTTCATTGCTAAACTTAAACCTTAACTCACAACTCCAAGCTTGCCCAAGGCACAATTGCCAGTAGTTGAGCCACTTTTACGATTGCCCACAAAAATAGCCAGGCAATATACGCTAGGCTTGTTGCACCAAAAGCCCACACATAAGAAATTACCACTGCCAAAAACGAAAAGAGCATAGCCATAGGCAACAATGGGGCAACCAAAATATTTGCCAAAGGTGAAATTAAAGAAACCCTCCCAAATTGCCAAATAATAATAGGAACAGTAAAAACCTGCGCGGCTAAAGTCATAACTAAAGACTCGCGCGCCCCAAACCAATTGGGCATCCAAGTAAAATATCTGCCAACTTTATCGGCAAACAGCACCAAGCCCAAAGTTGCGCTAAAACTCAATTGAAAACCGGCATCAAACATCAAAATATAAGGATTAAAAATACACATCAAACCAGCCGAGCAAAGTAACACTAACAAAACAATACCTCGTCTGCCATAGTGCAAAGCCATCAAAGCAATCACACCCATAACCGAAGCCCTCACCACAGCCGCCGAAGCCCCCACAAACAGCGTAAAAACCACAATAAATAAAATGCTCGTCCACACCCGGTAGCGCCGAGATAAAAATGAAAAAATGCCGAATACCAAGCCGATTAACAGGGTTATATTATAGCCCGAAACCGCCACAATGTGGCTTAAGCCAGTTTTGTTAAAGTCGTCCATCAACTGAGGATTAATCCCCCTGCGCGAACCCGTTAGCAAGCCGGCCGACAAACTCGCATAAGGATCATGCAATAAACCATTTAAACGCCCCTCCAGTTTTGCCTTACTCACATATAAGTAACTCCAAAAATCACCCTGCCTTTGATTTAGCGTGTGCCCGTCAAACGACTCAATCGCCTGCAATTTCGGACTATACATCACGGAATATATGCCATAGCGCCTCAAATAATCCTCATACGAAAACTCATCAATCTCACCTGGCAATTGCATTCTGCCAAACACACTCAAGCAATCACCATATTTCCAATTATGATATCTATCCGTTTTCACTAATAATTTCCCTTCCACAGGCACAATTTGCTTTTCACTTTGCACCGCAAAAGTGTCCAAAATCATTTTACTGTTATCTCTCCGCCAATCTATATCCTCATTGATACAGCCGTAAACCGTGATTTCCTTATTTGGATCGCTAAAAGCGGTTAATGTTTGTTGATCTTCCCACCGCAACTGAAACCAAAATCGCACGCAAGCCAACAAAAAAAAGATCAGCAAGATACGCCGCCATTTTGCAGGAGTTTTAAAAAGCCACAAAACCACCCCAGCCATTACCAGCACATATACACCTTGAAACCAAAAAATTTCATCCTTAAAAATCGCGCTACTCAACAAAATGCCCGCCAAAAAAGTAATTTGCACCAAACAAAGTAAAATCAACTTTCTCATGACCCCACTTTAAAACCCAAAGATGAAAAAAATATGAAGAAAGAAGAAGATATGCTAGAAAGGGTGATACGAATCATAAATCAGAGCGCCTTTTATGATTTCTGATTTCGCACACACCCTTTCTCTACATCATTTTCCCAACAAAAAAGAGGGTGTGGTGTTATGAGTTTTGGTGTCCTAAAGCGAGCTATTGAGCTCCATTTCCTTTTCCACAAAGAAAAAGCAGTGTTGCGTGTGTGAGTTTTGGCGTCCTAAAGGGAGCTATTGACGCCAAAACCACACACCAACGCTGCTTTACTTAACCTCTATCTTTTGCCCTCCCAATTGAGTACTCGCATCTACATCCACACCAAGGCCTGCACCATCAACACTTAAAGTTGATTGGTCTGTCATTGCACCACCAGAGCCAATTAAGCCTAAAGCGCCTAATAATAATGGGCTAAATGGTTGAGCACCTTCTGGTACTTTAACCATATCTGCATCGTTAAAGTCAGAAATTGTCCAAGTTAACTTAACTGTACCTTTAATTTCATCTTCTGGAGCATTTACTAAAACTGTAGTTTCAACCTTAGTAAAATAAGGTGCGTCTGTATCGGCAATATAAACACTGCCAGCAATAGTCACAACTTCCAAAGCCTTTTTAAAATCTTCTTGATCACCCTCACTCATTGGTTCGCCTCTTATTTCAGCTACTTTTACTACAAATTCAGAGAATTTTTCTTTATCAAAGTTGATCTTATACTTGTAACTATTCACACTTCCTACTTTTTCGTTACCTTCAAATTCAGGATTCAAAAAGTTACTTTCTTCGTAAGCTGCAGTTACTTTTTGAGCTTCTTCTTCACTAGCAGAAACTGGGTTTAAACCAATTTGACTTAAAACATCATCAGGTAAAGGATAGCTCCACCAAATGTTTAAAAAAGTATCTGATAATTGTTTTGGCAATTCAGTTTCAGGCACTGGAACTTTTTCAACCATTGCGTAAAGTGTTTTGTCCAACAATCTTACTTCACCTTTTAATGCAGCCGAAGGATCAGCATTCAATTGCAAATTTCCGTCGATTGCCAAAGTGAAATTTGGAGCTGTTTTTGCCTCACCATAGTGCATTACACCACCAAGAGTACCGTCAAATTTCATGTTTTGTGGAGATTGATCTGCTGGTCCAGCTATATCGGCATCCACATTCAATAAATATGCATAAGACTGTGCACTTTGGGTGTTTTGCATGGCCTCCTTAATCATATCTTTTGCTGGCTTTTCTGGCTCGGATTTAGCCATACAGCCACTTAAAACCACTAACGAAGTTACCATCGCAATCGACAGCACCTTTTTTAATAAATTTTTCATATAAAAGTTTAATAAATACATGAATCATCATAGTCGGCAACGCCAGACTGTCAACATAAACACACTATAGTTGGGTTGGTCATAATGGGGTTTTCTTGTATATTAAGTTGGTAAAAAAACAATATGAAAAAGACCTCAAATGTAATTTTATCCCTATTAACAAGTTTGGCTCTGGTAACCGCCACGCCAACAGCTTTAGCCAGTTTTAGCGATGTAAATCAAAACAACAGCAATTTTACCGCTATCAACGCCCTAGAAGAAAATGACATTATTAGTGGTTACGCAGACGGCACTTTTAGGCCAAACAACACCATAAATCGTGTTGAATTTTTGAAAATTGTGTTGGAATCATCTGGTATCAGCCTAGACACGGCTCAAAGCACAGGTTTTACCGATGTTGATGAAAATAGTTGGTATGCACCTTATTTGCAAAAAGCTAAAAAAGAAGGTTGGATAAGCGGTTACGCCGATAACACCTTTAAGCCGGGTAATACAATTAATCAGGTTGAAGCGTTAAAAATCATGGCTGAGGTTCAAAACTGGACACTCACAGACACCCCAAACGAAGCTTGGTACCAACCATATGTAAATTTTGCCCAAAATAAAAATGTGCTTAACAGTTCGACTCCTTTGGATGCTGGCAAATTACTAACCCGTAGCGAAGTAGCCAACCTATTATATACGAGCATTATTCAAGGTGTTGCCAATTTCACACTAACTCAAACACCAAATACCGAAGTAGAAACCTTAAATTTTAAGCCAGTTACAGCCAAAACTCTCGAAGATAGTAGTTTTTTAAATATTCTTTTAGACAACAACATCCCTAACACATTTTATAAAAACGAAATCTACACTTTTAACGGCAAAGTTACAAAAAGTGGCTACAAACAAGTATTAATATTTTTGAATTACCAAGAAAATGGCAGTACAAAATACTTAAACTTTGTTGGTGATGTGAGGGGTGATAGCAGTTTTTCTGTGCCAATCAACTTTAGCAAAACTGGCAATTATCAAATTGGCATAATTCCTGGCACAACTGGCACAAGCAAAATTTATGATGTTTCGGTGTTACCAACCTTGCCAACGCCAAGCACAAGTAGCACAGCGAAACAGGCTCAAAATATAAAAATTAGTAACGAAGATAACAAAACAGTTGTTGCATACACAAAAGAACCTTCGCAAGTTTACAAAATCAACATTTCACAAAACAATAAAACTGTTAGCTATTTTACGCGACAAGACGCTACTTCTTTAACTATTGATTTTAAGGATTTTGCGAATTTTAGTACGGGCACAACTCAATTATCGGTTGAAACTGCAACTGCAAGTGCCACCGCGCCACTGCATCTTTCTTCAAACTGGGTAACAAGCGAGCCACAAAATTTTACAGCAACTCAACACGAAAGTAGTTTTATTTATACAGACGACATCAACATTAAAACTTTTCAAGACACATATAGCACAGTGCAAAAAATTTCAATTACAGACACATTTTTAACACCAGGAAATATAGAAGCCGCAATTATTAAACCAAACGGCTTGGTGGAAAAAGTAGACCTTAGTTCTTCGTCGCAAAGCTATAAATACTTTGGTTACAACATTTTGCCAGCCAAAAGCAATTTCACTTTTCAATACACACCAAAAACCACGGGCACATATATAATTGAGTTTAACAAAGATAACGGTGCCGCCAGTTTTAATGTTCCTGTGTATGTAGGAAGCGGCATTCCTCTTTTGCCAGATTACTTTGAAGTTGGCGAAGATGAGCTTACAACTGCCGCAATTAATTTAAGTACAGCTCAAAAAGAAATGTTAAATTACATTAATAGTGCCAGAAAAGAATTAGGCTTTTCACAATTAACGCTAGATGATGAATTAAATAATTTATCTCAGCTACATTCCGAAGACATGGTTAAAAACAATTACTTTAGCCATGTAAATTTAGAGGGCCAATCCCCTTCCGACAGGCGTAAAGAACTTGAAATAAACACGGAGGTATCGGAAAATTTAGGCAAAGCCCCAAGCCTTAAATATGGTCACGAAGGGCTAATGCGTAGCGCCATACACAGAGAAAACATTTTAGAACCTGGTTGGACCAAAGTTGGCCTAGGTTTTGCCAAAGACAAAGATGGCTACATTTATATTACACAAGAATTTTCGCACGATCCCTACAGCGACAATGATTTAGCCAACTTTGGCGACGAACTTTTTAACAAAATAAACGATAAACGCCTAAGTTTAGGTTTACAAAACATTGAAAAAAATGAAACTTTAGCTAAAATCTCTCAAGCACTTACAAATGATCTCGCAAATAATATTAGTATCACATCAACCACTTTATCCAATTATTTTAAAGAATATAATGTTGGAAACAAAGCGGCTTTGGTACTAAACGGCACCAGTCCAAACAACGAAAAAATCATTACAGAAGCCACAAAAGGCATAGACAGCAATCATAGTCAATGGATTGAAACAGGAATAGACTACGCACTCGATCAATTTGGAAGCATCATCTTTGTCATCCTCTACACAAACTAAAATGTCCCCGAACTTTAAACGAAAAACAGTTGTTATTAACGGCAAAACCCTAGTTACTCTTGGCAGCGTTTTAATAATTCTTTTTTTAGTTTTTTCAATTTATAAAACCATCAAAAGTTTTAATTTCAATTGGGCACTTTCGTTATTGAGTCAGGATTTGCCAGAAGATAATTTTGGCCACACCAACTTTTTGCTACTTGGTACAGGTGGAAAAGATCACGACGGACCAGACTTAACCGACACCATGATTGTAGCAAGCATTAGCCAAGAAACTGGAAGCGTAACCATGCTTTCTATTCCGCGCGATTTATATGCAGAAGACAAAAAATACAACAGCAGAGTAAATCAAGTTTATTCAAATTTAAAAAGTGCTGGCAAAAGTGACGACCAAGCCTTAGAAGAAACAAAAAGTTTAATAGAAGGAATTGTGGGCATGCCTTTGCACTATTATGTGAAAATCGACTTTCAGGCTTTGGTAGACACCGTAGATATTTTAGGAGGTGTAGATGTTTATTTAGATACAACAATTAACGATCCACTTTATCCAAAGGACGGCACATTAGGTTATGAACCTTTTTATTTAGAAGCTGGCCAACATCATTTAGATGGCGCCACAGCGCTTAAATATGCCAGAAGTAGGCACGACAGTTCGGATTTTGGGCGTTCGCAAAGACAACAAAGACTAATTTTTGCCATCAAAGAAAAAGCCTTATCTACAGGTATTATTGGTTCGGTAAGTAAAATTAACGACTTAATGGAAACCTTGGCAAACAACATTCAAACCAATATAACTGCCGATGAAGTTTTACAGTTAGCCAGCATGGCAAATCAATTTACCAAGGACAACTTTAAAACCTACTTAATGCACGACGACCCATCTCGTTGTGGCGGATTTTTATACACTCCAGAACAAGCATTGTTTGGAGGCGCTTTTGTTTTACTCCCAGCAGGTGGTCAAAAATATCTCAACAGTTATACAAATTTAATGTTCGAAGATCCTAAAGTGCTAAACAGCCCCTACAGTTTACAAATTTTAAACGGTACAAAACAAAATTATTTATCGGCAATTACCAAAGTTATCTTAAATAGATATTGTTTTAATGTTGTCAGATTTGGAAATGCGCAAAGTCAAAAAATAGAAACTACAACCTATTTTGTAAAAACTCTAACTCCAGAAACTTTTAAAGATAGTGACATGGAAAACTATATCAAAAAATTACAAAATTTTATTCCAGGAACAATCAGCTTTAGCATTCCAGAAAAGTACTTAACAGAAACTTACATAAGCGAAGCCGATATTATTTTGGAAATAGGCGCAGATTACCTACCAGTAAGCCTAAAAGACCCTTTTGACGCCTTAGTAAGCATACAAAAACCTGCCGAAACCACAGAAGAGGCGCCAAGCACAGAAGCACCACCAGCAGCCCCAGCAGAAACTGTTGAGTAAATAATAATTATGCGTTTACAAAAATTTCTAGCCGACCATGGTGTAGCCTCTAGGCGTAAAGCCGAAGAATACATTCAACAAGGGTTGGTAAAAGTTAATGGGAAAATTGTAAACACCTTAGGTAGTAAAGTTGATCCCGAAAAAGATGAAGTTATTTTTGATGAAAAAGTTTTAGGAAAAACTTCAACAAAACACATTTATTTAATGCTCAATAAACCTGCGGGATATTTATCAACCTGCGCCGACACACATCAACGCAAAACCATTTTAGATTTGTTGCCAAAAGAACATCGCCTATTTCCCGTTGGTAGATTAGACCAAGAAACCGAAGGCTTACTTTTAGTAACGGACGATGGAGATTTAACTTTTAAATTAACTCATCCAAAACATCATATAGAAAAAGAATACCAAGTAATTTGTGAAGGTGTGCTTTCACCAGATAAAGCAAAAAAATTAGAGGAAGGAGTTTTAATTGGAAATAAAAAAACTGCACCTGCGCAGGTTAGCATACAAAAAACTGGCTCAAACACTACAGTGCACATCACAATACACGAAGGACGCAAGCGACAAATTAGAAATATGTTTGAAATTATTGGTCACAAAGTCCATTATCTAAAAAGAATTCGTATTGGACACTTAAAATTAGACGATTTACCGATGGGAAAATATCGTCATTTAAGTACAAAAGAATTAGATAAATTCTTTTAATATGCTCACAACTGCGCTCAGTTTATATATAGCTGCTTTACTAAGTTTTGGTGAAACCTATGTGTTGCAAGACATGGAACCCCCGCTAAATAGCCAAGCTATAACGATTAACAATCAAGTAGCTACCATTCCTTATAAACATCCAGAAAATATTGCTCCTGTTATTAGAGCAACCTCGGCAATTGCAGTAGATATAGATAGTGGTGAAATTTTATACGAAAAAAATGCGCGCAAATCTTACGCCATAGCGAGTTTAACCAAAATAATGACAGCTACAATCGTGGCAGAGGAGAACGATTTAAACCAAGTTGTCACAATTTCAAGCAAAGCAGCTGCAACTTCTGGTTCAAAAATGTGGCTTTACAGCGGTGAAACCATCAAGGTGCAAAATTTACTTTACGGCTTACTAGTACACTCAGCAAACGATGCAGCCATTGCCCTGGCCGAAAACAATGCTGGCACAGAAGCAGAGTTTGTAAAAAAAATGAATAAAAAAGCTAAAGAACTGCGTTTGTATGGCACCCATTACGCAAATCCTATTGGCTTTGACGATCCTAATAACTATTCATCTGTATACGATTTAAGTATTTTAGGAAAATACGCTTACAATAAGCAATTTATCAAACACGCTACTTCAATCGGCAACATAGAAGTAAAATCCGAAAGTGGAGGCATTAAACATAATTTAGAAACCACCAACGAAGTATTAGACAATTTTTTAGGCTTTAAAGGGCTAAAAACTGGCTCAACAGAGCAGGCAGGTGAATGCTTTTTTGGCATAGCCGAAAAAGATGGTCACAAAATATTAACAATCGTTTTAAATAGTCCAAATCGTTTTGGCGAAAGTAAAATACTAGCCGATTGGGTATTTAGATCCTATACTTGGTAAAATTAATCCACTTCAATGCTTATAGAATTTGACCTTCAAGAAACCACAACACATTTAACATATATCTTTGGCTCAGCTATTTTTGCCTTTTTAATTGCGATTGTCTTTACGCCTTACTTTTATAAATTTTTAGTAAAATACAAATTGGGTAAAAACATTAGAGAAACAGCTACCAGCGGCGAAAAAGCTTCGCTTTTTCGCAAGTTACACCTTAAAAAAAGTGGCACTCCCACCATGGGCGGAATTTTAATTTGGGGCACAACCATACTAATAATTTTACTATCCAGATTATTTTCTTATTTCAATTGGATAGACCATTCATTACTAAATCGTAAAGAAACTTGGTTAGTAATTTTCACTTTAATTTCAACAGCAATACTTGGTTTAGTTGATGATTACTTTAATATTCGCGGTATTGGCAAAGCCAAAGGTTTAAATGTAAAACCAAAATTCTTGTGGCAATTAGCGCTCGCAGCCTTAGGCGCTTGGTGGTTTTATTCAAAGCTGGGTTACAATCAAATACACATTCCTGGTATTGGCGACTTTATAATAGGAGCTTGGTATATTCCCCTCTTCATGTTTATTTTTATTGGCAGTGCAAACGCCGTAAATGTAACAGACGGCTTAGATGGCCTAGCGGGTGGACTCCTAATTATCGCCTACACAGCACTAGGCATTATCGCTTTCTCAAAGGGACTCTTAATTTTATCAGCATTTTGCGGTGTTATTACCGGCGCCACGCTAGCTTTTTTATGGCACAACATCCCTCCCGCCAAATTCTACATGGGCGACACGGGCTCGCTGGCCTTAGGTGCCACCATGGGCGTTATAGCTGCCCTTACAGACTCTATAGTTGTATTAGGCTTAATTGCCTTTGTTTTCGTAATTGAAATGCTCTCAGTGATAATTCAGCTAACATCAAAAAAACTATTCAAACGAAAAGTTTTCCACATTGCACCACTCCACCATCATTTCGAACACATTGGCTGGGCAGAATCCAAAGTTGTAATGAGATTTTGGATTGTTAGCGTCTTTTGTGCTTCGGCAGGTTTAATTATTAGCCTACTTGGGCTTTTATAAACTGCTCAAAAACATTCAAACTATTGCTCCAAATTATCACGATTGAGGTTCATTTCAAATTGAGGTGGAAGGTTTGTTGAATCAACACCACCAGTTGAACCATTAGTATTTGGTGTGATCACAACTGGATTACTTCCAGTTTGAGTATTTGTTTGAGTTGCAGTTTGAGATGAAGCATCCGCTCCGCTATTTACAGTGCTTACAGAGCCGTCTACCACTACGCTAGTTGGAGTTTTAACAGGATTTTTTGTTGGCACATCTTTAAACAAAGTTAACAGAGCTTCGCCATCTTTGTTGTCGCTTTGTTTAACAATTTCTTGAGCTTGGTTTACATACTTATCAACTTCAGTTTTAGAAACAGCGTTGTCGCCACCCAAAGCATCGGCAACTTGCACCAAAACATCATTCGCTTTTTTATTTTCCACCAATTTCTTTTGCTCATCAGTAGGCGCCAAAGCCACTTTAACATCGTACAAAACATTTTTACCTTCAATAGATTCAATATCTGCAGCCACCAAAGTTAAGATTCTATAATGTAATGCCAAATTTTTATTTAATTGATTTCGTAGCTGTTCGGCTTGTTGTGGATCGCTCTGCTCCAAAGCCTTTACTTCAGCCAAAATACTTTCCACACTCGTTCTCAACTCAGATAATTTATCTTTAGCAGAAAGTGAGTTTCCATCGCTTAACAACACTTCATATTCACCTAAACGACTTTCAAAATCGTTAATATAATTACTTGCACCTTGCTCACCAGCTTGATCTTTAACATCTTGTTGTACCTCAGCAATCAATTTATTTTTTACTCCATTTAAATGAATTTCATCTTGGCCAATATTATTTTTAACCCAATCGTTTTCTCTATCTTCACTAGAAATTAAAGCTACTGTTTCTCGCTCCTTTAAAACCAGCTTATAACCGTTAGCAACCGGCTTTTTTGCATTATTTTTATCAGCAACATAAAGCACGCTATCAAAAACCCCTACTTCGTAAGATTCATTTTTAGCTTTAAGATGAAATGCTGCCTTATTTACAACTTCTGCTGTGTAATCACCTGCAGAAACTAAAAATATAGATTCATCGCTCACCAAACCTGGCACATTTACCCAAATATCACCTCTATTAAGTGTAGTAACAATTTGAGTAGTTACAGCTCCATTGTTTTCATTTAAATATAATCGATTCAGCACTACTTCTGTGTCTGCGTACAAACGAGTCACGCTATCATCATAATAGGCAATATTTACACGCGCATTCTCATTAGTAATAATAATATCATTTTGCAATAACATCATTCCTTCTTCAGCCTTTAATTGTCTGCCTTCTCTATTAACAAAAACCTCTCCTTGCACTTGTGTTAAACGAGTTGAAGTTTGAGCTTGCACATTAGATGTACCTACAAAGAAAATTGAACTTATAAACAAAGTAAACACCATTGCCGAACTCAAAACTCGCACAAGAGTAAAACCCATAGGTTTAAATGCCATTCCAAAATCCTCAATTTTAGCAAATATGCGCTCTTTAACACGAGCTTTGGCAACATTTCCCAAAACAACCTGTTTACCTAGATCTTTAACAACACTAGACAGCCAGCTATTTTCTGGTGAAACATCATTTGCGGAAGCCATTGCATCTTTTATCTGCAATTTGCTCATTAACGAGGCTTTAATTCTTACTTTAGCCTCTAAACTAAGCTTGGGAGCGCTTAAAGCACCCATATAGCTTTGCAAATCATCTAGTTGTTTTTTACTTTCTTGGTTCATAATCTTTTAGTGTTGCATGTCTTCATACGAAGATGCGCTTACTTTGTTACATCTTGGCCAGAGAACCCCATTTCCTTCAAAATCTTTTTTAAAGCCTTTAAAGCTCTAAATTGGATAATTCTCAAACTGCCTTCACTCTTTTTCATAATTTCTGCAATTTCCGCATTCGATAAATCATTTACAAAGCGTAACAATAAATATTGTGAATAAGCCTTTTTAAGTTTTTTAAATGCTTTATACAAAATACCGCTATTCAAAACATTTTCAGTTAAATGAATAGGATTGCGCTCCACTCGTTCGTCTTTATAAATATCCGTTAATTCACTAACGCTCTTTTGTAAGCGGTAAAAGTCCACAACCAAGTTATGAGCAATTCTAAATATCCATGACTTAAAAGAAGCCTTATCGGGCTTGTACTGGTGAATTTTCTCCCAAACCTTTAAAAAAATAGTTTCCAACAAATCCTCCGCTTCGCCATTAGGCACACGAAAATAAATGTACTTATAAAGTGAATCGGAAAAGTAATCGTAAAGGGCACCAAAAGCCTCTTGATCTCCCGCTTGAGATTTTTGTACTAATTCTAAAATTTGACTATCTTCTAGTTTTTGATTTTCCATAAGCAAAAAAGGTCTATTAAAAGCCTACTACTAAATTAGAACTTAGGAAACAGTAATTTGTTACACTTTTTTCTTATTTTGGTGTTTCGCTCTCTTGGCTTTTATTTTCTCGTATTTATCGTAGTAAGAATCTCCTGCATCTCCCAAAAATCCAGCGGCTTTTTTTAAACCTGATTTGATTTTTTCCGTCCCAGAGTCATTTTCTTTGCCTGCATTTTTTAGCGCTTTAAACCCAATTTGAAACACATCATCCATAAAAGCCTGCACATGAGCCAACCCAACGCCAATTTTTTTAGCAGTATTGCCACTTTTAGCAGAGGATCCACTTTTAGTCGCTTTGCCTGTGTTGTTATTTTTTGTAGTCATAAAATTTAAATTAAAACAAAAATGCTTGAACCCTATCCACTTCCTTACTAGAACCTGCAAAAATTGGCGTGCGCTGATGCAATTCTTCAATTTTTCTATCTAAAATTCGCACTTTTCCATCTATGGCTTTTCCACCAGCTTGTTCAATTAAAAGAGCTATGGGTGCGCATTCATACAAAAGTCGCAATTTCCCATTTGGAGCTTCTTCGTAGCCAGGATAAGTAAAAACTCCCTGCCCTTTAATAAAAATATGATTAATATCCGGCACCATGCCTCCAGAATACCGCAGTGTGTATTGTTTTTCACACCAGTCGTCAATTAAGGCGAGGTACTTTTTTTCATACTTAGCTGCTCTTAAATTACCTGGCGCAAAAGTTGTAGCTTCAGGTTCAATTTCAAATTTCTGATGAGACAACACAAATTCTTGCCCATTAAACAAAAACTCATATGTGCCCTTTTTAACTGTTAGAACCAAGGTTAATCGAGGCCCATAAACAGAAATCATTGATGCAACTTGCTCGTCTCCTTTGTTTCCAATAAATTCCTTAGCTTTATAAACACTAAAAATTGATCCAACAGCAAAATTTGCATCCAGCAAAGAAGATCCATCTAAGGGATCAAACGCCACTGCATATTCCCCATTTCCTTCACATTTACTCACAACTTCCAATTCCTCAGAAGCATAAACAGCAACCAAGCCAGAATCCTGCAAAATTTGCTCAACAACACCGTTAGCTTGCAAGTCCAGAGCCAATTGTTTTTCGCCCATAGAGTTTGAGGTGCCAGCATAGCCGGTTTCACCCTTATTAATCAGCTCATAAATTTCTGTAGAAGCCGACGACAAAGCAAGCATCAAAGTTTGCAAGTCGTCTTCAATTCCTGCGTCTTTTAAATATTGTTGAAGATTCATAATTGTTATTTTACACTAACCCATCTAATTAAATCCACAATTCTTGCAATGTAACCCCATTCATTATCATACCAAGAGACAACTTTAACAAAGTTATCATTTAACACCTTGGTAGAAGGCAAATCTACAATACTAGAGCGACTATCCCCTTTAAAATCAATTGAAACTAATTCATCACTACTTGTACCTAATACACCTTTCATATAAGTAGTTTCCGCTTCTTTAAACGCATTATTAATGTCTTCTGCGCTCACATTTTTGCTTAGTTTTGCCACAACATCAATTGCCGAAACAGTGGCTACAGGAACTCTAAAAGCCATACCATCCACCTTGCCTTTTAAAGAAGGAATAACTTCGCCAATTGCCTTCATTGCACCTGTAGTTGTAGGAATAATTGATTCGTTGGTAGCTCGCGACCTTCTAAAATCTTCTGGATTTGAGTTGTCCAACAAATTTTGAGTATAGGTGAAAGCGTGAACTGTTGTAACAAAAGCCGTTTCCACACCAAATTTATCTTCCAAGATTTTCATAACCGGTGCCAAACAATTTGTTGTGCATGAGGCATTGGAAACAACTCTATACTTAGCGGGGTCATACTCTTTATCGTTTACTCCCATCACCAAAGTTTGTACTTGATCGTCCTTACATGGAGCGGTAATCACCACATCTTTCGCGCCCGCCTGTAAATGTTTGGAAGCATCTTCGTAAGTGGTAAAATGGCCTGTCGCTTCTATAACAATATCAACATTATTTTGCGCCCAATTTACATCTTTAGGATCACGCACTTGGTAAACCTTAATCTCTTTGCCATCCACATATAAATTGCCATCTTTAGCCTTAAGGTCATTTTCTAAGGTTCCATAAAGAGAATCATACTTTAAAAGATAAGCATGCGAATCAGCAGCAGAGCCACTATTAATCGCCACCACTTCAATATCCGGACAATTTAAAAGTTGTCTATGCAAGCCCCTGCCAATGCGACCGTAACCATTAATGGCAATTCTGATAGACATTTTTTAATAATTTAGAGAATAAAAACCGCTTATTTCGGACCATTTATTTATTTCACTTGATCCAAAAACCCTTGTAACTTAGCCGACATAGCTAGTGCTGCACTTTTTTCTCTTTTCCAAATATTTCTTCCGTAAATATAACCAAAAGCACCTGCATCTGCACAAGCTTGAGCATTTTTATAAACATCATCATCAGTTGTTTCTGCGCCTCCACTAAATAAAACTGGTGTTCCTTGAGCCGCCTCTACCACTCTTTTTGCTCTTTCAAGTCTTTGTTCGTCTTCACCCAAAGCCATTAATTCTTTTTCCACAGCTCTATAATAAGGTGGGACATCTTTTACATCCTCAAATCCTGCATTAGCTGCAATAGGCAAATTGGCCTTTACCACAGTCACTCCCATTTCCATTGCCATACGAGTAGCCGATTCAATTGCATAACTGCATTCTTTACCGCCTTTAGCCTCTACAGCTGTACCACGAGGATAAGCCCAAACAATTAAAGGCATACCGTATTGATCGCAAAGTTTTCTAACCTGCGCCAGTTGTGGCAAATCCTCATCTTGGCGTGGAGAACCATAATACATGGTGTAACCAATTGCTGCCGCACCTAAACGCACACTATCTTCAACTGCTGAAGTATAAACACTTAAAGGTTTATCTTGAGGTGGAAAAGAAGTTTTTCCATTAATTTTTACTACTAAAGGTAATCTGCCTGCAAATTTTGTCCAATATCTTTTTGCGACTCCATAATGCACTGCCACTCCATTAAATCCACCATCAATAGCTAACTGACAAATATAATTTGGGTCTGCTGCTAATACATTTGGATCACGATGACGATTGTCATGCTCTATAAACTGATCATAAGGCAAAATCATACTTGTTCCATTTGGCCTTAACATCGAAGACATTCGCGCCAATTCTCCTGAGGAATGGTGCTGTTTTGAAAAGAATCTTAACCGATCATCATTAGTATGCATAGCAAGTAGTTAAAAGTACATTTAAAGCTCACCCAGACAGATATTTCTTGATAGGCAGGATAAGAGCAAAGCACTCAAAAGTCAATGGTCGAAACCTTGCTAATTTAAAATTAGGAGACAGTTAGAGTTAATCCCAAAGTGTAGGTGCCGGGCGATTGTTGAGCCGGAACAGTTTGAGAAAGTGAAACTCCCGATAAATCCCATTGGCCGGGTGCATCGGAGCCGGAAGATGCTGTAAGAAGAGTTACGCTATCTGCTGTACCCTCATTAAAGCCCGTACTGGAACCTTTACTCACATTTGTGGTAGCTGTGGGAGCCACACCCGCCAAAGTACCAACACTGGCATCAACGGTTAACCGACCACCAACGGAATCACCATCGGCACCATCAGCGGCAAGAGCCGTGGCATCATTAAAATCAAAAGTAACTGCACCTGTTGTCCAAACTGCGGTAGTGCCCGAAGTTGCTGCAATAGTTAAACCCCAAGTATCGGTAGCACTAGGATTGGTAACTCGGATTAAATCGGTACCCGACGGCATAGTACCCGTTGTAGTTTGCGGATCTGTGTTTGAATAAGTAATTCCGGACATAGTCACGCTGGGCGAGCCGACGGTATCGCCATTAGTGTCAACGATATCCACGTTTAAAGAACCCGAAACCGTTGCCGACAAACTCACTGTATTAGCTGCAAATACTGCTGAAAAAAAACTAACGCTCAAAAGCAATGAAAGTGTCAAACTGGCGGCATACGATATGATCTTGTTATTTGTACTCATTTTTTTCATTTTTGTTATTTGAAACATTATACACTATTAACTAAACTTTTTAAAGCTATTTTTTGGCTTTCTTAAGATTTGCAGGCTTTTTGGCTGTAGTCTTTGTAGTAGTTTTAGCAGGCTTTTTAGCGGTGCTTTTAGCAGTCGTTTTTGCAGTGGCCGTTTTTTTGCCGGAAACAGAACGCTTGGCGGGACTTTTAGTGGCCTTGGTGGCCTTGGCTTTAGCAGGCTTGCGCGTAGTAACATTCTTGGCAACCTTGGTGGTTTTGGCTTTGGGGGCTTTGGCCTGTTGAGGTTTTTTGCTTTTTTTGCGAAGGTTTTTTCTCAATAAAATTCCGCTCACAATCACAATCAACAACAAGAATATGCCTATCAATAAATCCCATGGCACAATCCATAACTCCACAACCTCAGATTCAATCATTCTCTGCTCGTCGTCCTGCATTTGAGCATCCTTACCCATATAGTTGGCCTTTACGCTCACGCGGTATTTGCCAAACAAAGGCGCCTTCCATTCGAAATGGGTAAGAGTGGCGGTATCCCGAGCCGTTTTTTGTTGTTTGGAAATAAGCAAATCATTGGCACCAAACAATACATCCTCGACATTAAATTCATAATTTACATCCGTACTCACATTGCCGCTATTCAGCACACCCATTTGAAAATCATAGATTTGCGGAACCTTCAAAAAAGGCTTTTTCTTTTGATCTTCCGACCCAAAAGGCAATTTATAATTTCGGTATGAATTGATTTCATACTTTAAAAAATCGTAATCTATTTTTTTTATCATATCACCCGGAATGGTGACATACACTCTCAGCCCCACTCTGGTACTCAACATTACTCCGTTACCACCAGTCTGAGTTTGCTTTTCTTCAATCATCACGCCACCGCTATGCTCACCCACATCCAAACCTTCTGCCGGCACCTTGATTGTAAAAGGCACGATTTCGGCCGAACCGGGGGCCAGAACAACTTCGTTTTTTTCCATAGTGATCCAAGTACCAAGGTCCGTCATGGGCTCAACTCTCTGCTTTAATGCAAAACCACCTTCACTGCTTGGAGTGGTGTCGGCGGGATAAATCAAAATGGTTTTTTCTTTGTCTGTTGGATTATAAACCTCTACCGCGTCTTGAATTTCGGTGCCGGGCTCTAAAGTGTAAACAAACCAAGTACGCGCCAAAGAAGAATAAGGATTGCCGGCCGGTTTACCGCTAATTCCACCCATGCTTAAGGCAAAAACACCCTGTGAACTTACAAAAACCAACCCGACTAGGAGCATGGAAATTAGTTTTGTTTTTGTTATTTTAAACATTTTTGTGTGCTTTTTTGTAAGAAAAAACGCTAATAATCAAGACAAAAACCATTATAAGCAGTTTTAAAAAATTGTCACCTATATGATTTTCTAAAATGCGAGGGGGTTCTTTAGCCAATTTAACCGAAAAATCAAAAGGCAGTTCGTAAGCCAAACCCTGCGCTTTGGCTTTAACAAGCAAAGTGTAATCACCCGGAACCAAACTTTCTTTGCCGTTTAATGAAAAAGCTTTGGTAAAAGCGAGGATGTTTTCCTCAAAAACAGCTTTGTCATCATCTGTAAATTGTTGCACAATATCACCTTGGTCGTTGTAAATTAAATATTCAAAATCAAGCAGTGACACTTTATCTAAAAAAGTATTCAATACTGGCGTAATTACAATAACAAACTCCAATTTATCATCTGGATACAAAATGTTGTCCTTATTAAATAATCGGCCATTTATATAAAAAAGTTTTTTCTCTAATCCGGACTTTTTAAGTTCGGGAGCCAGTAAAGAATCATCAAGCTTCAAATTGAGAACATTCTCTACATCCACTTGCTCGCTATTTTCCGAGTCTTCAATACTTCCTTCCACATGCAAAGGCAAGCTACTTAAGAGCGATGAATCTCCAGCAAAAAATGACCACAAATATAAATGATGATCGCCCTTTTCAAGCTTATATGGTAGTTGATAAAGCCAATTTCCATCGTCGTCTGTTTGTAGAGCCACCAAATGATTTTCGGAATTCAATTCCAGCAATAAATATAAATTACTCTGATCTACCTTGCCTTTAAGGGTAATAAACTTGTTGCTAATTGCTTTTGTAGAAGAGCTATTGCCAGTAATAAAAGGTATAAAAATCTTTCGCCAATCTATTGATGGAAACTTTGGAACCTCTATTTCATAGTTTGTTTTATCCTTATTACCATTTTTATCAACTGGATAAGTTATTTTAATGCCACTTTTTTCGTCGTAATCCTCTATTACTTTATCTGGTATTTTTTCAGGTTGTTCAGGCTTCTCTGGATTTTCGGGCACCTCCTCGGGGTTTTCTGGCACCTCCTCGGGATTTTCTGGAATTTCTTCAGGATTTTCGGGCACCTTAGTAGGTGGCTTAAGTATGATTTTATCTGGTGTAGTGCCTCGCGTAGGAGTAGGTGCTACTGGCGTTAATACTATTGGCGGCTCCTCATCAATAATAATTGGTGGCGCAGCTATACCAAGAGTTAAAGAAATCGGCTCGGCCAAAGCCACACCATTACTCAACAAAACTACTAACAAAAGCAAAATTCCAAATTTTTTCACTAAGATATGGTTAAGGTCATTTCGATACTATATGTACCAGTTAATTGTTGTGCAGGTATTAACTGAGATAAACCAACACCAGTTAAATCCCATACACCAGTTCCATCTGCTGTTCCATCTGCGCTTAAAACTGTCACACTATTGTTATTGCTAAATGCTGTTGAATTCCCCTTTGTAATTCCTGTACTCGTGGCAGGGTTAACAGGTGTAAGTGTAGAAGCACTTGGATTTATTGTGAGTTGACCAGCACCAGAGGGGTCATTGAAGTCAAAAGTTGCACTTCCACCATCAGACCAAAGCGTAGAACTACCAGCAGTAGCACCAATTGTAACTGTCCAAGACGGACTACCAGAACTATTAGTTACTCTAATTTTATTTGTACCCGAAGGTGTTGTACCCGTTACTGTTTGAGGAGATGTATTAGAGTAAACCGCAGAAGTTAAATTAACGCTTGGGCTACCTAGACTCACATTACTGGCATCAACAACATCAATACTAATACCGCCCCCATCACTCATAGTAAAAGTATTAGTATCAGTGGACCACGGACCCTCGGCGCCATCGTCATCCCAAAATTTAATACGCCAATAATAAGTTATAGCTCCATCACTAGTGGCGAGCGTTAAAGTAGGGGCCGTACCAAAACTTCCATAAGTAATATTTGCTATACGGTCCCCTGCTGTACAATCCGTTATTGTGTTACCAGAAGAACCACTATCCCAATGTGTAACCGATGCAAAACTCGAGTCAGTTGAAACCTGTATTTGCGCTTTATTGATAATATCGCCGGCTTGAGGATCGTTACACAAAGCACTAAAAGCCGGTGTGGTAGATGTTAAATTAGTTGGATTAGTTGTACCTGCAGATGCATCACTATTATTTGAATATGCTGTTGTTGCACAGGAAGGTGTAATAATTATTGATCCATCACTTCCATTATTACCGCCATTGCCACCAGTTACTGTACGACTGCCACTTTGAGTAAATGTGCAAGCGCTTAATTGCATGCGCCCACCACCTCCGCCACCACCTTCATAAACTGTTTTTAACGTACCAGCACCACCATTTGAAGTTATTGATCCTGCACCGGCAAGTGTTCCGGCGTTGATATTAATAGCACCCCCAGATCCACCACCAGCACCGGAAGTACCATTATCTGTTGCGCCACCACCATCTGCCTTAATCGAACCAGTAACTGTAAGTGTTCCAGAAACTGTTAAAAGAATGGCACCGCCACCAGATCCAGCAGTATTTGCCGTGTTAGCTGTACCACCTGCAGATCCAATATGAGTTGGATTTAGAGCTGTACCAAAAGCAGTACCTCCCAAACCTCTTGTGACTGTTCCGGAGTTGGTTTTTCCGGCGCCTCCATCTCCTCCATAAGCACCACCACCGGCATCACCATTGGTGTTTTTATAACCACCACCGGCGCCGGCCGGCTGTCCATCGGTATTTAATGTACTCGCACCTAAAAATCCTTTACCAGTGACATCGATAGAGCCTCCCGATCCTACTGTAATTGTGGT
>JBGAUX010000017.1:0-19904 GCA_044228405.1 Candidatus Altimarinota bacterium
AAACTCCCAACACGCTCTCGCCTCATCTTCATATAACGTTAACCGATGTTCCAGATGTTCTTGTCCTGATGGTCCATTTACCATAGTGTATAATTAGCTTATTATTTTTTTGAAGTTATTTAACGCAACAAGATGAGCATTATAAAACTAATTTCTTGGAATGTCAATGGTGTAAGAGCCGTATTAAAGAAGGGCTTTTTAGATTGGCTAGAGCAAGAAAACCCCGATATCCTTTGCCTGCAAGAGAGCAAAGCTCACAAAGAACAACTAGATGAGAAACTTTTGCATCCAAACGGATACACCACCTTTTGGCACTCCCCAACTCATAAAAAAGGATACAGCGGCACAGCCATCTTTACCAAACACAAGCCGCTAAAAGTTAGCTGTGGCATTGGCGCAGAAGCAGGCGGACAAGAATTTGACGATGAAGGGCGCACACTAGTTATGGAATTTAAGGATTTCACGCTATTTAATGTGTATTTTCCCAATGGCAAAGCGCGCGAAGAGCGTCTCAATTTTAAAATGGGCTTTTACGAAGCTTTTCAAAAACGCGTAGAAAAAGAAGTACAAGAAGGCAAAAAAGTACTTATTTGTGGCGATGTAAACACCGCTCACTTCCCTATTGATTTAGCCCGCCCAAAAGACAACGAAGACATCTCGGGGTTTTTGCCTATAGAAAGAGCTTGGATGGACCGTTTAGTTACAGCTGGATTTTGCGACACCCTGCGAATATTTAACCATGAAGCCGATATTTACACTTGGTGGAGCATGCGAAGTGGTGCACGCCAGCGGAATGTTGGCTGGAGAATTGACTATTTCTTTTGCTCAGAAAACCTAAAACCCCAAATTAAGAGTGCGTTTGTTATGCCAGAAGTACAAGGAAGCGATCACTGCCCTATTGGCGTAACGCTGGAAGTTGATGAAGATTCAATGAAAAACGACCAAACAACTATTGATTTACAAAACCTGCAAGCGCAAGAACACGCTCAAGGTAGTTTTTTATGAAGGGCTCGCCCTTTAAGGTCACCAACCACTAAAACGGTAAATCTTCAATCGTAATTTCTTCATCTGCTCCGGCACCAACCGGCGCCTTGGCACCTTCAGGATTTTCTACCATTGCGTCAGACTTTTTGTCAGCTACGGAACGGGCTTCTCGCGGTGCTGCACTATAACTGCCAGATCCTCCGCCATCGCCTTTTTTGTCCAACATAATCATGTTTTCCAAAATCGTTTCAGTTTTGTATCTTTTTTGCCCATCTTCTCCTTCCCAAGAACGAGTTTGCAAACGACCCTCAGCAAAAACCTTTGAACCTTTTTTTAAATACTCTCCACAAATTTCAGCTAATTTTCTCCAAGCAACAATATCGTGAAACTCGGACTTCTCTTGTTTTTGACCACTTTGGTCTGTCCAAGTGTAACTGGTAGCTATTGTAAAAGTAGTTACTGTTTGGCCACCCGGTATTTGGCGCATTTCAGGATCTCTAACTAAATTACCAATAATTTGAACTCTATTAAGTGACATTCCCATATAATCGCGGTTAAAAGACAGCCGCAATATAAACTATCCACTTGGTAGAGACAAGGCAAATCGTCCCTCTTTATTTGGAGTGATAATTTGATCACCATACACAAAACGCACCTTATTACCAGTCACCAAGCCATTTAAAGTGTTTTGCTCCCCTTTTTTATCATCTGTAAAGGTAACCAAAGCCACACCTGGATTTTGCTCTGCCACAATTTGCAAATCAGCCTGTTTACTATAAAAAACCTGCCAAAGACACAAAACATAGGCTAAAAAGGAAAAAATCACTATACTGGCGACATAGAACAATGTAGCATCTGCTAACTTAAAGCTAATTTTTTTATGAAAAAAGTCACGAATTTGCATATAGCCGAATTAGGACGGAACTCCACACTTTCAATGGCCGAGCTGGAAGCAGTTTTTGGCGAGAAAAATGTGAAACCCATTGTTATTAAAGAAAGATTTATTGATTACGCTTATATTGAGCATCCTGATCCTGCCAAATTAATGGACCGCCTAGGAGGAACAATTAAAATTGTTAAAATTCAGCAAATTCTGAGTCAAAAAGCCGATATAGCGCCTGCAATGTTAGAATCTCTGATTAGCAATTATTACCCTGATGAACATAAAAGGTTGGTGTTTGGAATTAATATCTATCCTATACAGAAAAGTAATGAATTTTATCTAAACAAACTGATAAAAAGTATTAAGCCACAGTTGAAAAGTCAAAAAATCGTTTCTCGCTACCTAAATAAAGATAGTCAAAATGTACACACAGCTAGCATTTTAGAAAACAAGCTAGTTTCCCTAGGTACAGATTTGAATGTATTTTTTGTAGATCACAAAATACTTTTTGGCCACACAATTGGGATTCAAAACATCAACAGCTACAGCTACAGAGATTATCAAAGGCCTGCCCGCGACGACAAAAGTGGCATGCTTCCACCAAAATTGGCGCAAATGTTAATCAATTTAGCTAGCCCTGCCTTGGATAGCCAAAAAGCTCCAGTAGTATATGACCCTTTTTGCGGTAGTGGAACCATTTTGCAAGAAGCGCGTTTAATGGGTTTTAAGGTTATTGGAAGCGACCTCAGCCCCAAAGCCGTTAAGGACACCAAAACCAATATGGAGTGGCTTACAAACAACTCTACAGTAGGTGATGACGCCGAAGTAATAGAAGTTGCCTTGTGCGATGCCACCAAAAGCAATGCCCATAGCCAAAAGCTGTTTAATAAAGCTAATGCTGTTGTGTGTGAAGGATATTTAGGGCCTGCCCTAGCCAGTCAACTTCCACCAGAGGAAATTCAGGCTGTTCAAAAAACATTAATACCTTTGTACAAACAAGCATTAACCAATATCTCGCAAAGCATAAAACCGGGCACAATAGTGGTAATTGCTATGCCCGCCCATTATTTTAAAACCAAAATCTTCTTTTTGCCGCAAATGGCCGACCATGTAAAACATCTGCGCATGAAACAGGTTATATATTGCCGTCGAAATCAAAATTTCCTTTCTCCTCGCAACACCCTTATTTACAAAAGGCCCCAGCAAAGTGTGGGACGCGAAATTTGGATATTGAAAAAATAACTAAACAGGCATTTTACCGCCTTTGGTGCAGTAAAAACACAAGCCATAAAGTTCGTGCTTGTGGCTTTGCAGTATAAAGCCGTTATCTTCGGCAATTTTGTCCTGCAAATTCTCAATTTGTTCGTTGGTAAACTCAACAATACGCCCACAATTAGTGCAAATTAAATGCTCATGATGATCACGATTATGCTTTACTTCGTACCTAGCTTTGCTATCAAAATGATGTTCACTCAAAATATCTGCCCCCACCATTAGCTTTAACATGCGATAAACGGTTGCATAACCAATTCCAGGAAGCTTTTTTTGCACCTGCTCCAACAATTCATCAACAGTTACATGAGCCTTAATGCCCATAATCGCATCAAATAGCAATCGGCGTTGGGAGGTATTTTTTAAATTGTTTGCCTTTAAAAAGGCTTCATATTCAAGTTGCATAGCTAATTTTTAGCTCAAATTAGTAAAAATTACAAGAAAGTTTGACTTTTCCAATGGTCACGCTATTATGCCTAAGAAATTGAAAATCATTTTCAATAACAACTATTTAACATCAATTTTATGACCGCTGCACTTATCATTACACTACGCGAAACATTAGAAGCTGCTCTTGTTGTGGGCATAATTTTAGCTTATCTAGAAAAAAGCGGTAACCTCAAACATAAAAAGCATATTTGGTATGCAGTTTTGGCAGGTGTATTAGTAAGTGTAATCGCAGCTTTTGTGCTTAAGGCAATTGGGCAAGAGTTTGAAGGTGCAGCCGAACAAATTTACGAAGGCGTTACGATGTTATTGGCTTCTGGACTACTAACTTGGATGATTTTGTGGATGCTTACCAAAAGAAAAAACCTTAAAAGCAATATTGAAAATAAAGTAGCAGCACATATACAAGACAATCACCCTATGGGCTTGTTCTTTTTAACCTTTGTAAGCGTAATTCGTGAAGGTATTGAAACATCAATCTTTATGCAGGCCGCTAGTTTTGAAAACCAAGGTCAAAATCTACTTTTAGGAGGCATTTTAGGAATAGTTTTGGCAATTATTTTAAGCTACATTTTGTTTAAAGGAATCAAAAAAATTCAACTCAAAAAATTCTTCACAGTTACCAGTGTCCTTTTAATACTTTTCGCAGCAGGATTATTGGCGCACGGTATACACGAATTTCAAGAAGCAGGAGTAATACCAATCATTACAGAACATATTTGGGATACAAACGGCTTTATAGACGAAAAAGGTGGATTTGGAGGCATTTTATCGGGCTTATTTGGCTACAACGGCAACCCTTCACTTATAGAAACCATTAGCTACTTTGCTTATTTAATAGTTATCGCCCTAACTTGGAGAGCTATTGAAAAGAAACAAATCTAAATTTAGATTGAATTTAAATTTAGATTAGGTAAAATACCCGCCGTAAGCCAAGTTTAATTGAGCTTAAATTGGCTTAATTAAATCCCATTCCCCTGTAGCTCAGTGGTAGAGCAACCGGCTGTTAACCGGTAGGTCATTGGTTCGAATCCAATCGGGGGAGCCATTTGAAAAACGACAGTGCCCAAAGGGTGCTGACGGTTTTTTAACTTGTTCCGACTTGGATGAGAACCAATTTTTGCGGTGCAAAAATGGTTCGGAAGTTCAAGCGACTGAGCGAACAAAATGCTTGCATTTTTGAGCGAAGGAGCGCCGAACGCCGCCGCGAGCGAAGCGAGAGACCATCCAATCGGGGAGCCAAACCGGACTGCTTCTTCGTGAAAATCAAAAAACAAACTTTTTTACAAAACCGCCACTAAATCTGATAACTTATCTGAAATCCTGGCATTAAGAAGAGCTCTGGCTGCAGCGATACTTTCCGGCGCACTTGCCTGATTTGTTTTCATTGCATTAATGATTCTATCTCCATACCAAGCACGAAGCGGATATAAATCAAGTTCAGGTATATCTGTAGCCATAAAAATCCTTTCAGCTCCTGTAGAAGACAACAATCCATCTACACGCTCCCGGAAACGCCTTCTACGCAAATCCAATATAACTTCCTCGCCGTAAAAATTCGATAAATCAAGAAGTGCTCTATCTGATGATAACGAAGTGTCTACTTCAAATTTCGCAGCACCCCCAATAGCGCCAATTTTGCCTCGTTCAACATTTCCACTAACAAATCTTTCACCAAAAAAACCCGCCTTTGCAAGTAATGTTTCTGCTTTTGCGGCTGAAGAGTTAGTAAAAACAGTAGCAAGAGCATTGTTTCTTAACCTATCTTCTATTACTGCAATAGCATCCTCACTTATATGTGAATGGGGCAAAGAAGCTTCACTCGCAAAAGAATACAAAGAAAATTTCCAATCTTCCGCCAAAAATTCTCGAATTTTTGTGACAACAGGACTTTGTTGATCCTCTTGCTGCTCCTGCGCCAATCTTCGATTCAAAAATAATTCAATAGCACGCGGTGTTAATAAATAATGATCAACAGCCGGAGTAACTTTTACAGGTGTTTTATCTATAGCGGGAAAACTCGCCCAATTTTCAAATTTTGCCCTATTTGGAAAAATATCACCCAACATGGCGACCTTCATTCCCTCAAACACTTCATCCGCATCCAAACCAGTTTGGTCTGCAACAAATTGAGCAGCGGCAATAAAATAATGTTGAACTTCATCGTTGCTTTGTTTATCCAGGCCTCTTTCAACATCTATATCAATCATTGTCCCATCCAGATCGTAGAGTTCCAAAGTATCAGACATTTTTAATATTTATGAATAAAAGATAGCATTATAGTCCAGAGCTGAGATATATCAAGTAAAGTTGAGAAAGTGCACTGAGCATGGCAACAAACTTGGCTCACTCTTGGATGGGCAGAAAGACCAATGGGACCAAGAGGAGTTATTCCAGACAGAATTAAGAGTAACATGTCTACCGAAAGCCTAGCAGCCGAACAACCTGAAGAAACTGCGCTAGAAAATCTCATTCAATACTGTGTTGCTGCCATTAGCATTGCCCATCAAAATGGCACTTCTAATTTAGTAATCGATGAAATTAACACGATTTTCACTTACTCTAATCGGAATGCTAGAGATTTCTTCAAACAGCAAATGCAAGCAGAAATCTTTAAAAGAGTTCTCAATAATTTGGGCACAAACAGAACCATTGCAGAAATTAAAACCAGATCGTTCAACCCTCAATCCATGCTACAATAAGCCCACTTAACCAAAACCCCATGAAAACTTTAGAATGCGATTTATGTGATGCCACCGCACAAGGTGAAACTTTTGACGAATGGATGCACGCGCTAATGCCTCACTACATGCAAGCCCACGCGGAAGTTATGAAAAGTAGCGACCACAGCGAAGCAGACAAAGAAAAATGGATGCTCGAAAATAAGGCAAGATTTGATGCTGCTTAAACATTATCTAGCCTTTGTAAACCTCTTCGAGCTTTGCAACATCAAACTTCTTCATTTGCAAAAAGGCTTCTGTAACGCGAGCAGTTTGCTCTTTAGTGCCGTTTTTCATCATTTCGTCCATAGCTGTTGGCACAATTTGCCACGAAAAGCCGAATTTATCTTTAAGCCAACCGCATTGCTCCGACTCCGGCACTGCAGATAATTTTTCCCAATAATAGTCGATTTCTTCCTGCGTTTTGCAACGAACCATAAAAGAAATAGCTTCATTAAACTTAAACTCATGCTTGTGCGCACTGTCCATTGCCGTAAAAAACTGATTCTCCAACATAAAAGTTGCATGCTGAATGGTACCTTCGGTATCTGGAGTTTCGTGTTCACCATACTTCATAACATCTTTAATTTTCGAATTATCAAAAACAGAAACATAAAAATTAATCGCCTCTTCTGCCTTGCCACAAAACTCCTGCGTGAACATCAATGCAGGAACAATTCTTTGCTCTGGCATATCGCCTTCTACCAAAATCAATTGCCAAGTAACGCCAAATTTATCCATCACCCAACCATATCTTTTACTAAAAGGATATTCACCAAGCTCCATCAATACCCTACCATCTTGTTTTAACTGCTCCCACATTGCATCCAACTCCTCTGGCGTTTTACAAATTACCGTAAAAGAAACCGAAGCATTAATTTTAAAAATCGGCCCCGCGCTAATAAACGCAAACTCGTGACCCCATATCTTTAAGCTCACCAAATCGACATTTCCCGAAGGCGTATTATTTAAAACATTCTTATGTAAAATTTGTGATTCGGGAAAAACCTGACAATAGAAATCGGCAGCCTGCACAGCCTGGGTATCAAACCATAAATGTGGAATAATTTTTTGCATTGTGAGATGTTACTTATTGTAGCAAGTATAGCATCTATTGAAAATAACTGTAACCCAGCTACATGTATAATTCACCAAATCAACAGCATGGATCCAACCTTTAAATTCAAATCTGGCGTATGGCTTTGGCAAGGCAAGGCGGCTTGGCATTTTATTACTTTGCCTGTGGAATTATCGGCACGCATAAAAAGTTTTGATATCCCACGCAAAGGCTTTGGCTCTATGCCTGTACAAGCCACAATTGGCAAAACCACTTGGAAAACGAGCATTTTCCCGGAAAAAAAAGGCACCTATATATTGCCCCTAAAAGCGGAAGTGCGCAAAAAAGAACACATCGTTGCCGGTAAAGATGCCGAGGTAACAATTACACTGCAGTAGAATTTGCGAAACCTACCTTCTAAATCCCCTGCCGCCACGATGACGCGAACTTGGGCTTGAGCTGGGTCTGGAATTACGCGGGCTTGAATTACGAGGACGCGATCTAAAAGATTTAGCCCCGCCGGATGAAGCTGCACTGTCATCAAATTTAACTTGGGTAATTCCGGGTACAGAACCCACCGGCAAGCGCGAGCGGATTAATCTTTCAATAGTTTCAACATCTTTTCTTTGCTCCGGACACGCAAACGAAATGGCTTTTCCACTTTTGCCAGCTCGCGCGGTACGTCCAATACGATGCACATAATCTTCCGAATTGTCCGGCAAATCAAAATTAACCACCAATTCAATTCCGCTAACATCAATGCCTCGGGCGGCAATATCCGTAGCCACCAAAATTCGGTACTTGCCCGATTTGAAACCTTCAAGCGCATCGCGCCGTTGACCTAAGGAGCGATTTGAATGAAGTTCGGCGGTTTTGTGGCCAAACCTGTTTAAAGTCTGCGACATTTTTTTTGCGCCGTGCTTTGTTCTGCTAAAAACCAAAACCGTGCCTTTGTATTCTAAAAGCAGTTTTTCCAAAAGATTGAATTTTTGAGTTTTTGGCACGATATAAAGTTCCTGCTCCACTCTTTCGGCGGTTGTGCCGGCAGGCGCGACTTCAATACGCAAAGGTTTTTGCATATATTTAGTGGCGATTTGAGTGATTTCGGCTGGCATAGTGGCCGAAAACAACAGCGTTTGACGATTTGTAGGCACCAAAGCCAAAATTTTCTTAATTTGAGGGGCAAACCCCATATCCAGCATTCTATCGGCCTCGTCCAGCACCAAAACATCAATTGCCGCCAAACTAAAAGTTCTTTGTTGCAAGTGATCTATCAATCTACCCGGAGTTGCCACAAAAATATCCGGATTCATTCGCAAATCCCTAATTTGGCGATTAATGGCTTCGCCACCTATTAAAACAACCGTTCTCATTTTAAAAGCATCGGCAATTTTCCGTAAGGATTCGTTAACCTGAATCGCCAATTCACGAGTGGGCACAATAATTAAACCTTTCTTTTTCGTGGTTAAAAGGCGTTGCACCATTGGTATAGAAAAGGCCATAGTTTTACCGGTGCCAGTTTGTGCAATACCAATAACATCCTCGCCTGTTACAGCAATTGGAATTGATTTTTGTTGAATCGGCGTCGGCTTAACAAACTTTAAACTCTCCAAGCGCTTCAAAATTTCGGGTATAATTCCTAACCCATCAAAGGATTCATTCATCTATATATTTTTATATTCTATGCTTAGAATGCCATAAATATATAGATAAGTCAATCAAGGGCTATAAGCTTACAAAAGGCGCTATTTGAGAGTACCAAAGTTTGTAGCCATCTGCGCTTGGATGAAAATAATCATTTGAGTAGTACTTTTCTGGATCAATATAAAAAGGATCTTGGGGCACTTCTCTAAACATATCCACATAGTTTATGCCCATTTGTGCCGAAACTTTTAGATAAATTTGTCTAACTTGCTTGGTGCGCATGGTAAAAATCCATCTAGAACCAAAAGGAAACAGTTTTGAAGTTCCAACATTTCCACCATGCAAAATAATTACTTTATCTGCCTTGGTTTTTGCCATTTCAACAATACTCATCAGATTTTTTTCGACTTCATTCAAACCAGTAAAATGCACAATATCGTTGCCCCCAATATGAATAATTATCAAATCCACTTTTCCTTCAACTTTTGGCAGTTGACAGATTTACTCGAATCCACCGCACCCGTGCCAACCGCGCTACTATCACCCATAACCAAAACCGTTGCTGTTGGATTATCTGGAGATTGCTCATAAGCCTTTGCTTTGCTGGCAATTACCTTGCCAATATTTATGTAATGTCGAGTTCGAATAACATTTACTACAACAAAAAGTAAAACGATCATTATCAACGCAATCACAACTTTGGAAACCGAAAAATTAAACATAAAACTTAAATAAGTATATTTTAATATACACTTCAAGGTGTACAATTAAAACTCTATTTCGATTAAGACGGTAACTATTTGGCAAATATTATTTTGAAATAGCGCGTAGATCATAATTGCCTAAGGTATAATTACCGTACCAAGCCCGTCATCAAAACCTTTTAAGCCATTCTTTAAAGCACCCACATAAGCTGGCCTACCAGTTTCTTTAACAAATTGTCTTAAAGCCTCAGCTTTTGGCCCCATACTTCCAATAGGTAACTCTCGTACTAGCTTATCTAATTGACTCACCGAAAGTTGTGAAAAAGGCTTCGCCTTTTCATCTCCATTTTGTTTTCTTTTATACGCATCTGGCGTATAAATCCCATCTTCAGCTGTTAAAATAACAAACCTATGTACTTTCAAACGAATTGCCAACAAAGCAGCAGTGGCATCTTTATCAACTACACCATCTACTTCCACTTTATTGCCGCCAGCATCAATAAAATACGGCACACCTCCACCTCCACCACAAATAGTAATGTCATCATCATTAAAACTCCACGAAAGATCATCCAATTCACGAACAGCCATAGGCTGTGGGGATGGCACAACTCTCCGCCATTCATTCCCTTTCACTCCATCTTTCAAACGATTAATGTGCCAATCTGAATGACTGGCTCTTAAAATACCCGCTTCTTCCTCACTCATAAAACGACCTATAGGCTTAGTAGGATTACTAAAAGCTGGATCATTTAGGTTAACCTTTACATGAGTGGGCACAACTTCAACGCGCAAACCCCTCCCACTTTTGCTTTGAACCACTTCAGCTATTGCATGTTTAAGCGCATTACCTATTTCTTGTTGAGTTGTTAAAACAGCTTTATTCAAAGTACACACATCCCTATCAATCACCGTTTGTACTTGCGGCCCGTTGCCATGCACAGCAAACACATGCGGATTATAAGTATTTGCCTCAACCAAAACTTGGGCTGCCGCCTTAATACCTTCCTCATCTAAAGCATTACCTCCAAATGCTATTAAAGTTGGCACAACACCTTGTTTACAAAATTTTTCTCGCATATATCTAAGTAAGCAAAAACCGCCGGATAATCCGGCGGTTCAACATTATAACAAATTGGAATTTTGTCAATACAGCAAACTACTTCAAAGCATCCAAATATTCTTGTGGAATATACAATTTAAACGCTTTGGTATAATGATACATTCCTCGAGGGTCTAAAACCCTCAATCTAACCATCATTCCCCCTTCGGCTTTAGGTAAAAAATTAACTATTGCAGATTTAAAATCTTTAGCTGTCAAAGTCATGCTTCTGCTTCTGCTTTCAACATCTTTAACGTTCTTTTGAACTGCCAAATTGGCTCCTGCAATTTGATCACAAATATCCAAGTTAGAATTACACAATTCAAGTTTGAATTCTGCCGAATACAAAGGTGGATTTACTTTACCATTATAATCATACTGGTCATAAGTTTCATAAATCGGCAAAAGATACTTAAATGTTATAGCCTGTTTAAAATTACTTTTATATGAAACCGTGTTAGTACCGGACTCTAAACCCGGAGCGGAAACAAATTTAAAACTTGTTGGGTCAAACACCGGAATAGTGGCGACTAATTCAGATTCCTTCTTTGCCGGTTCTTCGTTGGTCGGCTCTTCGTTTGAAAAAGAATTCTGAATAACAGGTTGCTTTGGTTCCGCAACGCGAGGCTTTCGCGCTACACGACTGGAATCGGTAGGGACAGTGCTCGATTCAACCTTTGCCACTTGCTGAGATTCTTCTTTGGGCTGTTGAGGACTTTCTTTAGGCGGTTCAATAACGGACTCCTGTTGAACAGGCTCCTGAACATCGGTTTCAACCGATGTAACTTCCTCGGAAATCACAGGCTCCTGTTGGGTTGATTCATTCTGTTGGGCAACCTCGGGTTGTTGGGCAACCTCGGGTTGTTGGGCAACCTCGGCCACAATGGCTCTGTCTTCCACACCCCTTGTAGAACCAATATCTCTAAAACTACCTTTAAATGCGTCCGATCCACTTGAAAAATATGCTCCCGCACCTGCTACCAACACAAAACCAGCAACACCTGCAATAATTAACGATCTTTTATGAAAACGCCTCGGCTTGGGTGCTTCTACTGCTGGCACAGCTGGAACTGACTCTAAATTAGCCTCAGCTGGTGGGTTCGTTGGAACACTTGCATTTGAAGGATTTTCTCCCTCGGGAGTTGGTCCAAAAGTTAAATTAACCATATTTATTTTTGTTATTTGATAACATTATACCACAAAACACGCCGACCCACAAGGTCGGCGTGTTAGTGATTCCGATACTCATATCTCTCCTTTTAACCCTTCTCATCACAATAATAATTGATTGCCCGAGTCATAAACTGCGCCAATCCGGGATGAATTTTTTCGTAGTAAGCCGCAAATCTGGGATCGTCAGAATACATATTGCCCAAGCCACGAAACATCTCCACAGAAATATCATAATAAGTGCTCAAATGTTCACGATATTTAGGTATTTGAGTTTGCACCTCCGCACTTTCCATTCCCTTATCCATGTTTTTGACAATTTCCTCCAAAATCGCCCCGCCTTCGGCCTGCACACGCGCGTGATCCTCCTTTGTCCATCCTTTTGTGCGCTGCTCACTTTGCCTCCAAGCCTCAGTATGACCCCATCGTTCCTTGGCTTCTTTACGATATTCTTCCATTTTTTCGTCCGAAAAAGCATCGTACAACTCCTTATCCTTAATTAATTTTTTCTTTTTCATAGCATTAATTGTGTTAGTAATATTTTTTAGTAATTCATTCAATCGTTCACCTTTAATTTTCAACATCTTTTTTTGCCCCCGAAGCGCTTCGAGAGTGTCAAAATCAGGGGAATTGAGCATCGCCTTTATATCGTTAAGCGAAAACTCCAACTCCTTAAAGAACAATATTTGCTGTAAACGCATTAGGTCCTTTTCTTCATAATATCTGTATCCATTAGGTTTCACATGTGTAGGAACCAGCAAACCCATTTTGTGATAATGATGAAGTGTTTTCACACTGATACTGGCCAAATCAGCTAATTTTTTAACGGTATAAAACATAAATTGAATCAATTACTCGCTCATCATAAACTATCCCCCAAGGTAAGAGTCAAGTAAAGGAATTATGACTTCGAGCGCCCTTTTTATTATCATCAGAGAAGGTAAAAGGGAGAGCATGTGAGATACCGGAATCATAAAAGGAGCTACTGATTCCGATACTCACATCTCTCCCTTGACCCAATCATAAAATTGACAAAGGCTTGTGGCACTATAAAATCAAAATAACTTAATTAATTTTTGATATGGCTAAAATGAATTTTGGCGGCGTAGAAGAAAATGTCGTCACACGAGAAGAATTTCCTGTTTCTAAAGCTCAAGAAGTGCTGGCAAACGAAACAATCGCAATTATTGGCTACGGCGTGCAAGGGCCAGGACAAGCCCTTAACATGCGGGACAACGGCGTAAAAGTTATTGTTGGACAACGCAAAGATTCCAAATCTTGGGACAAAGCAATTGAAGACGGATTTGTACCAGGAGAATCACTTTTTGAAATTGAAGAAGCCTGCGATAAAGCTTCAATCATCATGTATTTGTTGTCTGATGCGGCTCAAAAAGAGCTTTGGCCAACTATTAAACCATTTTTAACAGCAGGAAAAACTTTATATTTTTCACACGGATTTTCAGTTATTTACAAAGATCAAACCAATGTGATTCCTCCAACCGACATCGATGTAGTACTGGTTGCTCCAAAAGGTTCTGGTTTATCTGTAAGAAGAAATTTTCTTGATGGCAGTGGCATTAATAGCAGTTACGCAATTTTTCAAGACGCTACAGGCAAGGCAACCGAAAAGTGTTTAGCACTAGGCATTGCTTTAGGTTCTGGTTATTTGTTTGAAACCAATTTTGAAAAAGAAGTTTATAGCGATTTAACAGGTGAAAGAGGTGTTTTAATGGGTGCACTAGCCGGTATTATGGAAGCTCAATATGCTGAGCTTCGTAAAAATGGTCATTCTCCATCAGAATCTTTTAACGAAACTGTTGAAGAATTAACTCAAAGTTTAATTAAATTAGTGAGCGAAAATGGTATGGACTGGATGTATGCAAACTGTTCAACAACAGCTCAAAGAGGCGCTTTAGACTGGAAAGACAAATTTAGAGATGCAACTGCTCCTGTATTTGCAGACTTGTATAATAGCGTTAAAACAGGTCACGAAACTGCCGTTGTTTTAGACAAAAATGCACAACCAGACTACAGAGAAAAGCTTGATGAAGAGCTAAAAACCATGGGTGACATGGAAATTTGGCAAGCCGGCAAACAAGTGCGTTCGCTAAGACCAGAAAACTGGAAAAATTAGTTTGGCATTGCTTTTATAGTATTTACATATTATACTGGGCACCAATTCTTCGCCCTTGTAAAGAGTTGATATCAATAACCGAAATTTATGACAGAGAAAAAGACAAGTGAAACAGAGACAACTATAACTGATTTTAAACAAACAGGTCTCTCAGAGCCAATTTTACGTGCATTAACCGACTTAGGTTTCACAAAACCAACTTCAATTCAAGCTAAGGCAATCCCACATTTGCTTGATTCAAAAGCAGATTTAGTGGCTTTGGCACAAACAGGAACAGGAAAAACAGCAGCTTTTAGCTTGCCGTTAATTCAAAACTTAAACCCAATGTCACGCGATGTACAAGCAATAATCTTGTGTCCAACTCGTGAATTATGTTTGCAAATCACCAGCGACATTGAAAAATTCATTAAATATATGCCAGAAGTGCGTGTAACTGCCGTTTATGGTGGTGAAGGCATGGAAAAGCAAATTCGTTCACTAAGAAGAGGAACTCAAATTGTGGTTGGTACTCCAGGTCGTGTAAATGACCTACTTAACAAGAAAAAAGTGTTCACCCTAGAGGCTATTCAAACTTTGGTTTTAGATGAAGCCGACGAAATGCTTAATATGGGCTTTAAAGAGGAGCTTGATGCCATTTTGGATCAAACACCAGCAACTAAACAAACCATGTTGTTTTCGGCAACAATGCCGCGAAGTATCGCTTCTATTGCACAAAAGTATATGAAAGACGCAGTGCAAATTCGTGGAGAAAGACAAGATGCCGGAGCCGACAAAGTGGAACATGAATATTATATTGTTCACGCGCGCGATAAATACGAAGCTTTAAGAAGAATTTTAGATGCGACACCAGACATTTACGGTATCGTTTTTTGTAGAACTAGAATGGAAACTAACGACATCACCGATAAATTAATGGAAGATCATTATTCTGCCGAAGCAATTCATGGCGACCTTTCACAAAGCCAAAGAACAGAAGTAATGAACCGTTTCCGTAAAAAACAAACTCAAGTTTTAGTGGCTACAGATGTGGCAGCGCGCGGTATTGATGTAAGCGATTTAACGCACATCATCAATTACACAATGGCAGACAGCGCAGAAACATATATTCACCGTAGTGGTCGTACTGGTCGAGCAGATAAAAGTGGTACCTCAATTTGTATTCTAAACATGAGAGAAAGCCACAAAATCCGTGAAATTGAAAGAAGATCAGGCAAAACTTTTACTAAAAAACCTATCCCTTCAGGTAAAGAAATTTGTGAAAAACAACTTTTCTACCTAATTGAAAAAATTAAAACCACAGAAGTAGATGAGGTGCAAATTGAGCAATATCTTCCAACAATTTATGAAAATTTGGAATCACTAAGCCGTGAAGAGCTAATTAAAAAATTAGTTTCAATTGAATTTAGCCGTTTCCTTTCATTGTACAAAAATGCGGTTGATTTAAACACTAACGCAAATTCAAACGACAGAGGCGCACGCTTTGGTGGCGGTGGTAAATTTGTTTCGCTAAACATTAATCTTGGTCGCAGAGATGACTTTACTGTAAAAGACCTTTTAGGCGCATTTAATAAACTAAAATTAAACAAAGTTGAAGTTGGTAAAATAAAACTCTTCGATGATTTTTCTGTATTTGAAGTAGACGCGAAGCACGCCGAAGATGTAACTCGAACACTAAACGACTTAGACTTTAACGACAAAAAAGTATCTATCAGACCAGATAGCGGATCTAGCTCTGGCGGATCAGGATTTGGTGGAGGCGGCTACAGAGGTGGTCGTGATGGTGGTAGAAGTAGTGGCGGAGGTGGCGGCTACAGAGGTGGCCGTGATGGTGGAAGAAGTGGAGGCGGAGGTGGCGGAGGCCGTTCATATGGCGGAAACTCAAGACGCCCAGCCAGCAGAGATGGAGGTAGAGACGGAGGCCGTGATAGCGGAAGAAGTGGAGGTGGCTACAGAGGTGGCCGTGACAGATAATATTTACATTTGAGTTTTTAGCATTTTTTAGCTAAAATCCGCGAAGTTTCAATTCTCAAAAACCCAATTTTATGGAAGTTTATAATATAGCAATCGTAGCGCACGTAGATCACGGAAAAACAACTTTAGTAGATGCCTTACTTAAGGCCAGCGACACTTTCAACATACATAAAGGTTTGGAAGAAAGAGCAATGGATAGTAACGACCAAGAAAAAGAGCGTGGAATTACGATTTACGCTAAAAATGCTGCCATTACTTACAAAGGTAAAAAAATTAACATTGTAGATACTCCTGGCCATGCCGATTTTGGGTCTGAAGTTGAGCGTGTTTTGCGTACTGTAGATGCTGTTGTTTTGGTTGTTGATGCCTACGAAGGACCAATGCCACAAACAAAATTTGTACTTCGAAAATCTTTGGAATTAGGACACAAAGTTATTGTTGTAGTTAATAAAGTGGATAAACCAATGGCTCGTCCAGATGTAGTTGTTGATTTAACTTTCGATTTATTTGGAAAACTTGGCGCTAGCGATGAGCAATTAGATTTTCCATACATTTATGCAATCGCAAAAAATGGCGTGGCAATGCGTCAATTAGATGATGAACAAAAAGACATCACACCCTTAATTGAATTTATCTTAGAAAATGTGAAACCAGCAGGTGGCGACAGCTCTGCACCTTTTAAAATGCAACCAGCAACGCTTAGTTACGACAACTTTTTAGGTCGTATCGCTATTGGTCGTGTTTACGAAGGAACAATGAAACCAAACCAATCTGTAAGTATAATTACCCCAGAAGGCGAAAAGCGTACTGGTAAAATCACTAAACTTTTCACATTTGAAGGAATGGAAAGAAAAGAAGCAGAATCAGTTGAAGCAGGTGACATTGTGGCGATTGCAGGTTTGCCGGATATTTATGTAGGTGAAACTATTACTACTGATGCAAACACAGAACCAATTCCAGCTATTAAAGTAGATCCCCCATCAGTGGCGATCGACTTTATGGTAAACGACTCCCCTTTTGCCGGAAAAGAAGGTGAATATCTAACAAGTCGCCATATTAAAGCGCGTTTAGAAAAAGAAATTGAAACCAATGTAGGTTTAAAAATTGAATTTCAAGAAAATACAGATGCCATTAAAGTATATGGCCGTGGTGAAATGCATGTGGCCGTTTTAATTGAAACAATGCGTAGAGAAGGCTTTGAACTTCAAATTTCTCAGCCCCAAGTAGTAATGCAAGAAATTGATGGCGTAAAACAAGAACCAGTAGAAAGTGCAATTATCAATGTGCCCGAAGAATCTTCTGGCGCGGTAATTCAAGCATTAGGAAAAAGAAAAGGAATTATGATGAACATGAAATCAGAAAACGGAAATGCTTTATTAGAGTTTGAAGTACCAACTCGTGGCTTACTTGGTTTCAGATCGTTGTTTTTAGTACTAACTCGTGGAGAAGGAACACTCTACCATTCATTTGACCACTTTGCCCCACACATGGGTGCAATCGACAAACGAAGTGTAGGTTCAATGATATCCGGCAATGCAGGTGAAACAATGGCTTACTCTTTATGGAAATTGCAAGAAAGAGGCCCACTATTTGTTAGCCCAGCTACAGCAGTTTACGAAGGCATGATTATTGGTGAACACAATCAAGGAACAGATTTAGTGGTAAACCCAATCAAAAATAAAGCACTTACAAATGTGCGTGCATCTGGTTCGGACGAAGCTTTAAGCCTTACACCAATTACACCAATGACTTTAGAAAAAGCCATTGAATACATTAAAGAAGATGAATTGGTAGAAATCACACCACAACAAATCAGACTTCGTAAAAAGTACCTAACCGAACAGGACAGAAAACGAGGAGGTAAATAGATTGATCAAGCAAAATCTGCTTTAATCAACTTTGATAATACGCACAGGGCAAGCCTCGGCCGCCAATCTGTTTGCTTCTTTATCAAACTCAAAAATTTGGCCCACAAAAACACCTTTTTTCTCTTTGGCACCTATTAAATCCACTCTGCCATCGGCTTCATTCATCTTCCAATTTTGAGGAGCAATATTCACGCAGGAATTGCATCCAATACAATCTCGCCTTTGATGTACAACAGTAATCTTTTTCATATTATGATATTTGAACACGCTCTTTTAACAAAAACACTTTGTCGTTTGGACGGATTTTTTCACTAAATGGAAGCGTAACAATTGCAGGATGTTGAGCATTTTCCACCATTTGTTCATCAATCATTAAAGAAGTGACTTCGCCTTGCACCATGCCCGTAGTGCCTCCCATAACCATTAATCGGTCACCAATTTTTACAGGATGAGCCTGAAGTGCAATTTCGGCAATGCCCGCTTGAGGAAAATAATGCTTGGCTATGCCCACAAAAACTCTTTCGTCGGTGGCGCGATTGCCGGCGTGTCCGCTCCAATCTGCCAGTGGTTTACCCAAATAATATCCATCCGAAAAACCACGATTATAAACAGTACCAAGCCGTTTCATCCAATCTTCAATCTTATCTTTGCCATAAGTGCCGTCGGCAATCGCGTCAACAGCTTCCTTGTAAACACGCGTTACCACATCAACATAATCGGCTGTCTTACCTCGTCCTTCAATTTTAAATACCGAAACCCCCGCATCCACAATTTTATCCAAAAACTCAACCGTACAAAGATCTTTAGGGCTTAAAACATATTGATTATCCACAATTAGCTCCGTGCCAGACTCTTCATCAATAATACGATACTTTTTACGACATTCCTGCAAACAAGCTCCCCTTTGTGCCGAAGTATTGTTAGAAATCAAACTCATTTGGCATCGTCCACTTTGCGCAACACACAAAGCTCCATGCACAAAAATTTCCACTTTAACCAATTCACCACCCGGACCTTTTAAATTATCCCTTTTAATTGAATCACAAATTGTTTTAATCATATTCAAATCCACTTCGCGCGCCAACACCACAGTATCGGCAAAATTCGCATAAAATCGCACGGAATCATAATTAGAAATCGAAAGTTGTGTGGAAGCATGCACCGGCAAACCAATTTCACGAGCATACTGCATGGCAGCCACATCGGCAATAATTACCGCATCCACACCCACTTCTTTGGCCTTATCCAAAATCTTTTTCATCAACGCCATATCGTGCTCATACAAAAGCGTGTTCATAGTTACATAGGTTCTCACCCCTGCCGCCTTGGCGCGCTTTGTAACCTCGCCAATTTCATCAATACTAAAATTATACGAAGATCTCGCCCGCATATTCAACTGCTCTACACCAAAATAAACGCTCCCACAGCCAGCATTTATAGCCGCAGCCAAAGACTCAAAAGATCCAACTGGCGACATAATCTCTGCCTTAGTTTCACCTGATTTTTGCTTACTCTCTGCCACTTTAATATTTTATTTATCTAGACCGCGATTCTATCACATTTAATCGGTTTGCAAAGGGGATTTATCCGTTTTCAGCCTTCGTTTTTGCCTAATTCTATAAACAAAGAAACTAATCAAAAGTGTGTAGTTTAAAGCCATAAACCAAGGGTTTGCCCAGCTAATGCCTGGAAACCGCCATTCTGAGATTGGCCATAAAAAAGGAGTGGGTAAAAACTCTCGGGTATGGGTCGGCACATCAATTAAAATGTGAAGCAATGGCCAAGACCACATAAAATAAGGAACTTTGCCTTTAACAATGTAAACAATCAAAAACACAGCTGCACAAATAATAATACTATGGCTAAATCCATACAAAAGATGCACCCAATCGGGCACCATCACTAGTTCTGGCTTAGAAAACCCAAAGCTTTGCGTAACTAGCCGATA
>JBGAUX010000018.1:0-19892 GCA_044228405.1 Candidatus Altimarinota bacterium
AAGATGGTAGGCGTGAAAAAATTGTTAAAGTTTCTCGAGAAAGGTATGCTCAGCCAAGAGAAATGGTTGAAGATAAAATCCTTAAATGGAGCGCCACGGCAAAGGCTTTACCCGCAAAGACGACAACTAAATTGAATAAATAATAATATGCTGAAATTTTTATTAAAACATTTAAGAACTTGGAGACACTTTTTATTGAATAAGCAATATAGCGTTTCACTTATTACTGGTTTTTTATGGCTTATAATAGCTTTAGTTACAAATTATTATATTAGTAGCTATAACGAAACTTTGATTACGGTTGGAGTGGGGGATTTGATTTTGGATAATATTCCAACTTTGGATTTAAATTATTTTTATACAATTGGTATTTATGTGGTGATCTTTTCTTTGCTTGCTTATGCCTTTTTTGTGCCTGAACTTGTGCCTTTTGCCTTAAAAACATTTGCGATTTTTGTATTAGTGAGAAGCTGTTTTATTTCACTAACACATATTGGGCCGCCACCAGGTTTTTATCAACTTGCTGGACCAGATGCGGATAGTACTTTTTTTCAAAAATTCTTTTTCTTAAATGATCTGTTTTTCTCTGCCCATACGGGAATTCCATTCTTGGCTTTTCTGCTGTTAAAAGGACATATTTTTAGATACTTCTTCTTGTTTGCTTCTATAATCTTGGGTGCAACAGTTTTGTTTATGCATGTACACTATTCAATTGATGTATTTGGCGCTTACTTTATTACTTATGGTATTTATCACTTAAGTGATAACATTTTTCATAATTTAAATGAGGCTTTTCATCGTTTAATGTTAATTGTTGAAAATAGAGAAAGAAGGTTTTTCAAAAATCGTAAAAAAAATAACTTCTAATTTTGTATTATGGAAAAAACAATTGTTGCAAGTGCAGACGCTCCACAAGCTATTGGGCCTTACTCACAAGCTGTGGTTGCTAATGGTATGGTGTTTTGCTCTGGTCAAATACCTTTAAATCTTGATGGGGAAGTAGTAGAAGGAGATATTAGCGTTCAGGCTGAGCAGGTTTTAAAAAATTTGTCTGCTGTTTTAAAAGAGGCAGGCTCTGGTTTTGATAAAGTTGTTAAATCAACTGTGTTTTTGTCTGATATGAGTAATTTTGCACTGATGAATGTGGAGTATGAAAGGTTTTTTGGAGACAGTAAGCCGGCTCGCTCAACAGTACAAGTGGCTCGATTGCCTAAAGATGTACTTGTAGAAATTGAGTGTATTGCTTTGGTTTAAATTTGTTTGCCGTGGCTTAGCTCATTAACACTTGGATGCCAGGAAGCGTTTTGCCCTGCAAAAATTCTAACGAAGCACCTCCTCCTGTGGAAACATGAGTAAATTTGCTTTCATCTACTTTAAAGCGATGTATTGCATCCACGCTGTCGCCACCGCCAACATAGGATTTACAATTTGGGTTGCGCGCAATGGCTTGAGCAATACTTTTTGTGCCAGAGCTAAAGGCTTCAATTTCGTAAAGGCCAACTGGACCATTCCAAATAATGGTTTTAGCTGTGCTAATAATTTCGTCAAATTGGGCAATTGTGTCTGGACCAATATCAAAGATTTTTTCTTCCGATGCAATTTCAGTAATTTTTCTCACTTGGGCTGGTTCGTTAATGTCTAGTGCAACCGCTACATCCTGTGGAATAATGAGTTTTTTCCCCTTGGCTTTGGCTAATTCAATAATCTCTAGTGCTAATTGTTTTTTGTCCATTTGAAAAAGTGAATCCCCAATAAAGTTTCCTTGTGCGTACATAAAGGTGTTGGCAATTCCTCCGCCAACTAAAATGTAATCTGCTTTATCAATAAATTTTTCAATTACCCCAATTTTGCCATCAATTTTTGCACCTCCAACTATTAAAACAACAGGAGATTGGTTTGCTTCTAACGCCTCGCTTAACATTGTTATTTCCTTTTCCATAAGTAAGCCCGCGTATGCTGGCAAAAACGCTGTAATGCCTGCTGTTGATGCGTGAGCTCTGTGTGCTGTGCCAAAGGCATCGTTTACATATATGTCGGCCAAACCGGCTAAAGATTTTGCAAAATTTTCGTCGTTCATTTCTTCTCGAGGGTCAAATCGTAGATTTTCTAACAACATAATTTCACCTGCTTTTAAATTTTGAGCTGTTTTTGTTATTTCATCAGAAATGATTTCTGGGCAGTATTGCACTTTTTCGTTTAATAGTTCACTCAAAACTTCTGCTACTGGTTTTAATCGCATATCTTCAACTATTTCACCTTCGGGTCTACCTAAATGCGACATCAATATTATTTTCGCTCCTTGTTTTTGTAGATATCTAATAGTTGGAATTACCTCTTTAATTCGCGTGTCGTCTTGCACAGTATGATCTACCTTTTTTAGGGGAACATTAAAATCCACCCTCATAATTACGGTTTTGTTAGCCAAATCTTTGATGTCTTTAAGCGTGCGTAACATAATTTATTAATTAGATTTTAGGTTTGCCATTTGTATGGCGCTTTCTGCAAATTCACGACCTTTGTTTAATTTTTTGTTTGAAACGCGTTCCCTGGCTTGTTTTTCGTTATTTACAGTTAGTATCCCATTAATTACTGGAATCATTGTTTCGAGCGCAACTTGCATGCACCCGTTGCTGGACGCCTGGCACACGTGCTCAAAATGTGGAGTTTTTCCCTTTACAACAACGCCTAACGCAATAATTGCCTGATATTTTTTTGAAATAGCTAGTTTTTTAGCGGCCAGCGGTACTTCTAATGCACCTGGAACGATAAGCAACTTAATATTTGCCTTTTTTACCTTAAATTTCTCCAGTGTTTTAATTGTGTTCTCGTATAACTCATCTACTAAATGCTTATTGAAAATTGTAACAACAATACCAATTTTGTATTTACTGGCATCTATTTTTTTAATTTGTATGGTGTTTTTAGACATATATCTACAAATGTTTATAAAAAATTCCTTTCTCTTAAAAATTCATAGGTTATCTCGCTTTCTTTTGTATCTAGTAGCGATTTTAAGTAGCGCGCAATCATATCAACTTCAATATTAACAAAATCTCCTGCCTTCAATTGGTTTAAAGAAGTGTTGGCAAGTGTGTGTGGAATTAGCGAAACGCTTATACTGCTTTCTTCAATTCTGCTGATTGTTAATGCTACACCATTTATTGTTATAGATCCTTTAATGGCTGTATATTTCATTAAATCTTCGGGTAGTTCAATTATCAATTCGGCAACAGAGCCATTTGTTTTTAAGTTTATCACTTTGGCTTTGCTGTCCACATGACCTAAAACCATGTGTCCATCAATTGGGTCACCCATTTTAATCGCTTCTTCTAAATTCACCTTTTTGCCTTGTGTAAGGCTTGTGGCTGTGGTTTTATCAAGAGTTTCCTTCATGTATTCGGTAACAAATTCATCTTCTTTTATTTCAATGATAGTTGAGCAAATTCCTTCAACACTAATAGAAGCACCTACTTTTTTGTTTAAAATTGTCTTTGGTGCTTTAATCCAAACTTTTTTTAAATCGGTAGATTCCTCAATTTTTGCGATTTCGCCTAGTTCAGAAACTATTCCATTAAACATAAAGTTGTTTTACTTTTCGGCTGATATAATTGCTTTAATTGCTCAATAAATCAAGGGTTTTACTATATATGAGTGAAAATAATTTACTGCTAGTTTAGAATTTTTTAATGTCTTGGTTGTAGGTTTAACTCAATATTTTTTAATCTCAAATTATGAGAACTTATAATCATGTTACTTTAATGGGTCATGTAGCTACTGATCCCGAATTGCGCCAAACTAAAAATGGCAAAATGGTAACCTCGTTCGCTTTGGCTACAGATAGGGATTGGATTGATTCCTCAGGTGAAAAACGCAAGGTTGCTGATTTCCACAAAATAGTGGTGTGGCAAAAATTGGCTGAAATATGCACTAAATTCTTGTCTAAAGGTGCAGCAGTTATGATTGATGGACGACTTTCAAACCGTCAATACGAGCTTGCAGACAACGAAAAAAGGTCTGTTACGGAGGTTGTTGCTGATAATGTAAATATTATTAAGCTAAAAACTGCTAAAGATGGTGACAACAAGGTGGTTTTGCAAGATGTTGATAGTAAGTAGTAAGTTAGCTAAACTGGTGGGGATTATTGAATACTATGAGAATAAGCGTCATAATTCCCACCTACAACAGGCCAGATATTCTTCAAGAATGTTTGGAGCGCTTGTTTGAGCAAAATATTTCTCCCTCTGAATACGAGATTATTGTGGTTGATGATGGAAGCAAGCCTGCAACTCGAGATCTTGTTAAATTAATGGAGGGTAGTGCCCCTTGTAAGTTCACCTATTTGTATCAAGAGAATAGTGGGCAAGGTGTTGCTAGAAATCGGGGCATTCGCCAAGCAAGTGGCGAAGTCGTGCTTTTAATAGGTGATGATATATTGGTTAATAAAGATTTTTTATTTGAGCATCTTAAATTTCACAATCAGCATCCTGCAGAAAACGAGGCAGTTTTAGGATTTATTGAATGGGATCCGCGTTTAAATATTGGTTCCCTTATGGAGTATTTGGTTAATGGCTCTTGTGTGTTGGGTAGGTATGGTGGCCATCAATTTGCTTTTGAAAAACTGGAAGGCAAGACGCTCGCAAATTATAATTTTTTCTATACTTCAAATATTTCACTCAAAACTTCACTCCTAAAAAAGTTTGTGTTTGATGAGACATTTAGTCGCTATGGTTGGGAAGATATTGAATTGGGTTATAGATTAGAGAAAAAGGCGAATATGAAACTTTACTATAATAAAAATGCCTTTGCCTATCATTTTCATCAGTTGGATGAAGAGGATTTGAAAAAGAGAATGAAAATGATAGGGGAGTCTGCACATATTTTTCACAGCAAGTATCCTGAATTAAAAAAAGTGCCTTCTTGGTTTAAAAATTTTATACTTACTTTGTATTCCTCAAGACCATCTTTGTGGCTACTAGAATCAATTAAGAGGTTAAGTAAAGATAAGTGGTGCAACTATTACTATTACGCTCTTTCACAAAAGTATTTTTTGGAGGGTATCAAGTCTGGTAAAAAATCCTAGTACAAGCTAATATACTAAAGATTTGGCTCTTAAGTTTTTTATATGAAATTTAGCACTTTTAAAAAGTCTGTTGCAGTGGTTTTGGTTTTATCTACTTTGTTTATTACAGGTTGTAGAACAAAGGATGGTACATCTAAAAATAGTAATGAGGTTATTGAACTTACATACTACAAGATGTTTGATGATGAAGATGTTATTAATCCTATGATTCAGGAGTATCAAAAATTGCATCCAAATATTCGCATTAACTATAAAAAATTCAATAATATTGAGGATTATTATAAGCTTTTGGTGGATGAACTAGCCCAGGGAGAGGGACCAGATATTTTTGCGGTTCAAAACTTTTGGATTTTGAAAAATAGAAAGAAAATAGTGCCTGCTGATAATAGTGTTGTCCCACCTGATACTTTTAGAGATATTTTTGTAGATGTGGCGGCTAAAGATGTTATTTGGCCTGATGAAAACGCAGTGGAGAGAGTTTATGGAGTGCCACTTTCTGTGGACACTTTGGCTTTGTACTACAATAAAGATCATTTTGAGGATCGTTTGCCACAGCAAGGTAAACCTTCTAAAACTTGGGAGGGTATTAAAAACGATGTTTATGCTTTAACCAAGGCGGACACTAGTTTTGAGCGGTTTCAAGTTGCTGGTATAGCCCTTGGTAGAGCTGATAATATTACTCGTGCTGTTGATATTGCAATGCTGATGATGTTGCAAAATGGAGTTAAATTTTACGATTCTGCATATTCAAAAATAACATTAGGAAATGGTGCAATTGAGGCTTTAACTTTGTTTAATAGTTTTGCCGACCAAAATCAAAAAAACTATTCTTGGAACAAGTATATTTCTGATCCTGCTAGTGCAGAAAAAGAAATTTCTACTTTTGCTAAAGGTAAAGTTTCTATGATTATTGGCTATTCGTACTTGTATGAAGAAATTATGAATCAAATTGAAGAGGAGCGCGCGAAAGGCTTTAGTCCCATTTCAAAAAGCAGTGTTAAGGTTGCAACCATCCCACAGTTTACCGACCCAGATACATCTTTGTCTAAGCGTGTAACTTATGCGGATTATTTTGTAGAAACCGTTGCGCGTACTTCGGAGCACCCAAATGAGGCTTGGGACTTTTTATTGTATATGGCTAGCAAAGAGAATTCGCAAAAATACTTCGAGGCTACTAAAAAACCAACTAGTAGAAGAGATTTGATAGAGGAACAAAAGAAGAATCCTATTTACGGCATTTTTGTTGATCAAATTGGCTTTGCAGAAAGTTTGCCAGTTGCTTCGGAATACGAGATGGTAAATGTATTTGTGAAAATGATTTCTTCACTTGAAAATGGTACTTCTGTACGAGATGCTATTAAAATTGCGGAATCGGATTTACAATTACTAGTTCCAAAGGGTGGCTTACTATAATATGAAATTGAATTTGAAAGTTTTAATGGAATGGAGCTTTTTGGCGTTTGTTTTTTGTATTCCATTTCAAATTCAGCTTTTGGCTTTTCAGGGTGCGAGTTATCAAACTGGTTTATTTAATCCATTTGTTAGTTTTTTCTTATATCTTAGTGACTTGTTTTTGTTTACTGCAGTGTTTTTATTTGGCCTGAGCGTTTATTTTCAAAAAATCAAAATGCGAATTTTAACCTCCAAGCAAAGGTTTTTAAATTTTCTTTTGGTACTTTTGTTAATTGTAGTTGAATTAAGTTTTCTTTTTTCGCTCGATATGGCAACTTCGTTTTGGTTTTTGCTTCGTATGATTGAGTTCTTTCTTTTTTATTTACTTTATCAATGGGGGATTGTTGATTTCAATAAATTACTTAAAGTTTTTTTGTGGTCTGTGTTTTTTCAAGCAATCCTTGCGATTTCCCAGTATGTATTTCAACAAAGCATAGGGCTAAGCTTTTTGGGTGAGCCCCTTTTGGGCACAAATGTGATTGGGTTGGCAAAAATTGGCTATGCTGGCGAGGCCATTATTAGACCTTATGGAACTTTTGTGCATCCAAATGTTTTATCTGCTTATGTTTTAGTAGGTTTTTTCTTTTGTTTGTTTTTGTGGAAAAAGAAGCCAGTTTTTTATACTGTTTTGGGGATTTGTTTTTTTATAGCATTAATTTTAGCTTTTTCTAGGGGTGCTTGGTTAGCAATGGCTTTTTCACTTTTGTTTTATTTTTCTGCTACAAATAAAAAAATCCCTTTTTTAAATTTAATTCTTGGGGCAAGTGCTGTGTTGTTAGTTGTGGTGCTTTTTAATTTGGCACCAGCATTGCAGGATTTTGTCTTTAATCGTGCAGGCATAGGTGAGCGATTGGCATTACTTAATACGGCTAAAAATGTTTTTGTTGCACATCCATTTGGAATTGGAGTTGGCAACTTTACTTTGTTTATGCAGGAATTTGTTAGTTTTAAGGTGATGCCTTGGGATATTCAACCTGTGCATAATTTATTTTTGCTTTTAGCTGTTGAAGGGGGATTTTTGCTTTTGGGTGTATTTGTTGCGCTTTTTGTGCAAATTTTTCGTGATGTGTACGATTTGTACTCAAAATTTAAGCGCAGAATGTTTGCGGGCTTAGTGTTATCGTTATGGGCTTGTATTTTGGTTCTAAGCCTGTTTGACCACTATTTTTGGACTTTATATCAAGGTCAGTTTTTGTTTTGGTTCTTCTTACTTACTGTGAGCCATTACTTAGAAGTAGAATCTACATCTACTCAAATTGAGCATTTTGTGGATGACCCTTTAAAAATTCCTCTCCAGTAATTTTATTTTTCCCTTCTACTTGAAGTGTTTTAATTTCTAATGCGCCATCTATTGTGGCTACATTGAGTTTGCCGTTAGTATTAATAATTGTGCCTGCTTTATACTTTTCAATTAACTCAATGGCTTCAGCTTGCAATATTTTCACCCTCTTTCCATCTAAAAATGTAAAGATGCCAGGCCATGGTGTAAATGCTCTTAGTTTGTTGATTATTTGATTTGAAGTTTCTTTTTTCCATTCAATTTTACCATCTTCTTTTTTGATTTTTTGGCAATAGCTCGCCCTGTCTTCAATTTGTGGCACACTTGGTAATAGGCCAAGAGTAATGTCTTCAAGTAGTTCGGGGAAAATTAGAGCACCCAAGATTGCTAGTTTGCTACTAAGCGTGGATAAATCATCTTCTTTTTCAATTAACATTTTGCGGATCAAAATAATGTTGCCTGTGTCTATGCCTTCATCCATTTCTATAAAGGTTACACCTGTTTCGGTGTCGCCGTTTAAAAGGCTTTGCTGTACTGGAGAAGCCCCTCTGAATTGAGGAAGTAGTGAGCCATGTAGGTTTACAGGCATATATTTTGGTATTTCCAAAATACTTTGCGGAATAATTTGTCCGTAAGCAATTACAATTATAAAGTCTGGCGCCAGCTCCTTGAGTAAATTAATAAATTCAGTGTTATTCTTAACTTTCTCTGGTTGTAAAATTGGTATTTCCAGCTCTTGAGCCGCAATTTTTACTGGGCTTGCTGTTAGCTCCATTTTTCTTCCTTGTTTAGCATCGGGTTGTGTAACAACGGCTTGCACTAAGTGTCTTTTTTGCAGAACCTGCAGTGCTGGTACAGCAAAGTCGGCTGTCCCAAAGAATACTATTTTTAATTTTTCCTCACTCAAAATTGATTTTTATGAATATTCACAGTGTATGGGTCTATAAATATATGGCAAGTATTTATTTGTTTTCTTTATACTTGCTATTTAGCTAAAAACCTTGTAGAGTGCCCGCTTATCAATAGTTACATGGAAGGTTTATATCAAAAATTTGCGCAACTGTTAGCCGTTTCTAATAAGATTTTGATTATTTCTCATCGGAAGCCAGATGGCGACACACTAGGTGCGTCTTGTTCAATTTACGATCTTTGTTTAAATATGGGCAAAAATCCTACTTTGGCTTGTGTAGATACGCCATCGGATCGTTTTAGCTTTTTATCTGGCATTAAAACTGTTGTTAAAGAGTTTGATTTCAAAGATTACGATCTAATTACGGTTTCTGATGCTGGAGCTCATTATATGACTCAATACCATGAAATTTATCCTGATATTTTTTCTGGTGTAGTTCCTGTGGTTAATATCGATCATCATCTTTCTAACGATGATTTTGGCACTTTAAATATTGTGGATATTGAATCTGCTTCTACCACAGTGCTTTTATATAAAATGTACAAATTTCTTGGATTTACAATTACTCCAAGTATGGCAACTTCACTTTTGGCTGGTATATATAACGATACTGGCAGTTTTATGCATTCAAATACAACTTCTAACACTTATGAGGTGGCTTCTGATTTACTTTCTTTAGGCGGACAAATTGCTCCTATTGTAAATAATATGTTTAACAAAATTCCTATTTCTACTATGAAAGTTTGGGGAAAAGTTTTGGATAATATTCAAATTAATACCGATGGAGTAGTAATGTCTGTTATGACTGAAGACGATTTTGCAGAACTTGCTGCTCATCCGGAACAGGTTTCTGGTGTTATTGATTATCTTAACGCTGTGCCAGGGGCAAAGTTTTCTATGCTGGTGAATGAAGACGGAAAAGGAAACATAAAGGGGTCTATGCGAACTCAATCCGAAGATGTTGATTTGTCTGAGATTGCTGGCTTAGTTGGTGGGGGAGGGCATGCAAAGGCATCGGGCTTTTCTTTTCCAGGAAAAATAGTTAAAGAAACTACATACAAAATTATTTCTAGCGATGAAAAGTCTTCGGGCGCACTCATCACAAATAATTTACTCATTGAACCTTCTAAAGAAATTTGATAGATTTTAGGTCAGCTTTTTTTGCGACTATGATTTATTTGAAGAGAATTTTACTGTTTGTTTTTGGGGCACTATTTTTGCCACTTATACTCATTTTTTTCGTTGTAGTAAATGATTATTTTACTATTTTGAATCCTAGTTTTTACGATACTCAAATAGTATCTGTTGCGTACTCAGACACTGCTAATGTGGTATTTGAAAGTTTAGAAAAGGATGTGCCTGCGGTTAAACAGTATTTACCACAGTCAGAATTTGAAGATTTATTTGCTTCGGCTTTTCCTCAGGATGCGGTTTTAAGTTCTTGGAAATTTTTTATCGAGAATTTACGAAATGTTAACTTTAAAATTAGTGAAGGATTTGAGGGATTAACTTTAGATATTTTGTTTGTGCAGGAGGGTTTTAAATCTTTGTCACTAGATATTTCAAAACTTTTACTTGTACGCATGCCTCAGTGCGAGGTTTCTGCTGAGGATGAAATTTATTACTCAACAGATTGTTTAAAACCAGAACTAAGTGCAGATTTTTATCAAACACAAATTAACAAGGAAATTGAAAATAGTTTTACTCGTTTGGTACCTTCAGCTATTGATGTTTTAAGGTTGGAGCCAAGCCAAAATCCAGGTGTTTTGTTTAATGACTTTTCATTTCCTCGGTTAATATTAATTTTGAGCATTACATTTGCTGTCGCCATTCTTTTAATGGTTTTGTTAAGTTGGGGAAACTTTAAGTTTGCTTTAATTTTCTTTGGTTCATACGCAGTTACTTTGGGTGCTTTATTGCTTTTGGTGCGCCGCATTTTAATGTTATCTGTGGATGATTTGCTGCCTGCAAAGGGTGCTTTGCTCCAATGGAAAAATGTTATTTTTGAGATAGCTGAAAAATCCCTTCAAAATTTAAATTATTTTGTATTTGCTTTAGTTGTCGCTGGTATTATTTTACTAGCTTTTGGGGCTTACTGGAAAGTTGATCGAAAACAGGTATAATGACCGCAATTCAATTTGCAATTAATTTTCTATGTCGCACAATAAATATATAGCTATTCTAGCCTCAGCAGGATTAATTAGCTGGATTGCTTTTGTGGTGGTAATTTTTAAGTTGGATGTTCAAGAGTCTTTGGGTTTGGCGATGGGTTTCTTTTTTGTTAGTTTGTTTTTGGCTTTAAGCTGTACTTTTGCTGTGATTGGATTTTATTTAAGGGTTTGGTTAAATCACAATGAAATTTACTATAATCACATTAATATTTCGCTAAGGCAGGGTGTTTTGTTAGCTATTGTCTCAATAGGGTGTTTGGCTTTCCAATTGTTGTTTGTCCTAACTTGGTGGACAGGCGTTTTGTTGGTGGGGGCGGCCGCTTTGGTAGAGTTTTACTTCACAGCCAAAGATTAGTTTAAATTGAGTATTCAGCTATTTTCAACATTCTGATTCCATCAAGTGGCCATAAAACGAACCAAGCACGTCCTTCTATGTTGTCCATCGTAATAAATGGAGTGGCATCTTTTCCTTTGCAACCGCCACCAAATGGATCGGTAAAGCAACTTCTAGAATCAGTACTAGACCGTCGATTATCTCCCATCACAAAATAATTTCCTTCGGGGATTTTAAATTCAGTTTCTTTGTCTGAAAAAATTGTTGTTTTGTGTGCGTTGTACTCATTTAAGTAAGACTCTTCTAACATTGTCCAGCTGTCGTTTTCATTCTTTTTCACATAAACTTCGCCTTTATCAAACTTAATACTTTCGCCTGGTAGGCCTACAATTCTTTTAATGTAAAACTCCTCCTCGTTATGGGGTGGGTGAAAAACTATAATTTCGCCTCGGTTTGCATCATGAAACTGATATCCAAGTTTGTTTACAACAATGTATTCTCCGTAACCTCTTAAGCATTCACCGTTTTTGTTGTTTAGAGTGTCGCACATTGATGGCCCAAAAACTTGAAATGGCGCTACCACATAGGTTCTTACAACAAACACCAAAACAACTATAACCACAACATTTAGCAAAATATCTAAGGCGAATACGCCATTGCCGCTTGTTTTTTTGTTGTTGAAAAAGTTTTTGAACACTTAGAATCTAAAGAAAAAAGTAGCATTACTTTAACCTTAGCAAGAAAAAATGACAATAGTTTATTAATTGTTTGCTTTTTGCTATAGTGTGGCTAAATATTTTAAAAGTTATGTTAAACTTTTTATTTAGTGAGTACTTGGAGGATGGTGAAAAAATTTACTATGTAGCACATAGGCATCCTTTTATTTTGTTCAAGGAGATTTGGTCGCCAATACTTTTTACAATTGTGTTACCTTTGGTATTTATTTATTTTTTGCCTACATATATTTTATTTGGGGCAATTTGGCTCTTTATTGGCGTTTGCAGAGTATTTTATCGGTTTGTAAATTGGTTTTTTGATGTGTGGTTATTAACTAATACAAGCATAATTGATTTAGACTGGACGGGATTTTTTAACAGATCTTCAAACCGCTTGGAGTACCATATGGTTGAGGGGGTTTCTTATCAATATTTGGGCGTGGCACAAACAATTTTTAGATACGGTGATATTTATGTGGAAAGAGTTGGTAGTGGGGCGTCACTTTCATTAAAAGATGGCTTAAGACCAAGACAGGTAGAAGGTGCTGTGTTAAAGTATCAGGCTAAGTATGTTACAGATAAGAGTTTTCGCGATCACGATGCGCTCAAGGGTATGTTGTCGGAGATGATCAATCACCACATTAGTAACAATAAAAGTTAAATTTTCTTATGACTCGAGAGGTCTTTTGGTATGTGTTTTTTGCTTTTATAGCTTTCGATTTTTTACTTTTAATATTTGTACTTTGGCGCAAATTAAAGACTAGGAGGATTTTTGGTGTTCAAAAAAAATATTTAAATTCTCAGTGGGAAATTGTTAAGAAATTGTTTGTTGTAGATTCAAAATCAGCTTTAATAGAAGCCGATAAGCTTTTGGATTATGCAATGAAACTAGCATTCAATAATAAATTTTCTGTGGGTCAAAACCTTAAAGCTAACGGTAAAATCTTTACAGACTTAAATGGCATTTGGTATGTGCACAAACTACGAAATCAACTTGTACATCAATTAAGTTTTAAGTTAAAAGCTAGAGATATTTCTTTGGCTAAAACCAACTTTTATCAAGCTTTAAAGGATTTAGGAATGTAAAATTTGCTATGAGTGATTCAAAAAAATCTTTGGTGCTTGGCGTTACAGGCTTTGCTGGTAGTGGAAAATCATTTTTGTGTGGTGTTTTAAGGGAGCTTGGCTGGAAAACTATCAATGCAGATGCCGTTGTTGCTGATTTATATTTTAAAGATAATGCTGGTTACACCGCTATTTTAAATGAATTTGGTGCTGATTTTGTAAATGACGATGGAGTTGATAAATCTAAATTAGTAGCCGCCATACAGGCGGATGCTGCGCTTTTGCCAGTTCTAAACAGTATTATTCATCCCTTGGTTAAAGAAAAAATTTCAACGATGATTGCCAATTTTTTGGACGAAAATAGTTCAGCCAAAATTGCGATTGAGGCTGTTTATTTTGAGACTGGGGGCCTTTACGATCTTATTGATCAGCTTTTGTTGGTGGGTAGGCCAATTGAATTTGTTAAAACTGTTGAGCCTTTTCATTCATATTTAGTAGAATTTTATGTTGATTCAATGCCAAAACCCGACATTGTGATTGAAAATAATGAAGATTTGGATCATTTTAGGGCTAAGGTTATTGAATTTTTTTTGTTTTTGCCCTATAAATAGCTCAAGCTAAATTTTTTTATGGATTACGATATTGTTGCAGGTTTGGAGATACATGTTCAGCTTTCTACAAATACTAAGCTATTTTGTCGCTGTGATAACGATTCTTTTAATGTTTCACCAAACACGAATGTTTGTCCAGTTTGTATGGGTTTTCCTGGTCAGTTACCAGTTTTAAACGAAGGTGCCTTGGATAAAGCTTTGCGTGCGTCACTTGCGCTAAATTGCGAAATTCAAACTTTTTCTAAATTTGATCGTAAAAGTTATTTTTATCCAGATTCACCAAAGGGATTTCAGATTTCACAATATGATGAACCAATAGCGGAAAATGGCTCTTTGGAGGTTACTTTGCCTTCGGGAGAAAAGAAAAAAATTGGCATTACCCGTGTTCATATGGAAGATGATGCTGGAAAATTAGTGCATACCGATGGGGGAACGCTATGTGATTTTAACCGCTCTGGAACACCTTTAATTGAGATAGTTAGCGAGCCCGATATGACGTGTATGGAAGATGCAAGCCAGTATGCACGGTCTGTTCAGCAAATTGTGCGTTATGTTGGTTCTTCTACTTGCGATATGGAAAAGGGAATGATGCGCTTTGATATCAATATTTCGCTAAAACCAAAGGGGCAAAAAGAGTTTGGTACGAAGGTTGAAATTAAGAATGTTAACTCATTTAGGTCTTTAGAAAGAGCGTTTTTGTACGAGGTAGAGCGACAAAAGGCGTTGCTTGATAAAGGTGAAAAAATTGTTCAGGAAACAAGAGGCTGGGACGACAATAGGGGAACGACCATTACTCAGCGTTTAAAGGAAGAAGCGGACGATTATAGGTATTTCCCAGAGCCAGATTTACCACCTTTGGAATTCAAAATTGAGGACATTGAAGAGCTTAAAAAAAGTCTACCAGAAATGCCTGCTCAAAAAACGGCTCGTTTTATTAGTGACTATAGTTTGAACGAAGATGATGCTAGAATTTTGGTTTCTAGTTTGGATTTAGCTGGCTTTTATGAGGAAGTTGCAGCTTTTTCAAATGACCCTAAAAAAGCAGTTTCTTTTGTAAATACAGTGTTAATGGCTAAGTTAAATGAAGATTTGCTCGACATTACTGAATGCAAGGTGACAGCCCAAAACTTGGGTGATTTAATTAAAATGGTTAACAGTGGAGAGGTTTCGGTGAGTCAGGCACGAAATGAAATTTTTGCTGAAATGTATTCTACTGGCCAATCTCCAAAAGAAATTGTTGATCGGCTTGGTATTAAGCAGGTGAGTGATGAAGGTGAATTAAAGTCAGTTTGTGAGAAAGTTGTTGCTGCAAATCCAGAACCGGTTGCCGATTTTAAGGCTGGTAAGGAAAAAGCCTTCGCATTTTTAATGGGTCAGATTATGAAAGAAACCAAGGGGCAGGCAAATCCGGCATTAGTCAATAAGATATTAAAGGATTTATTGGGTTAGAAACTGGCTAAAAACATAGGTTTTGTGCTATAATGAAATGGTTATTAACAAAAACACATGGGATATCAAGAATTTATGTATTTGGCTATAGGGATTGCAGTTTTGCTTTTGGCGATTTTTGGCTCTATTGCTCTTTTTTATTTAATCTTGATTTTGCGTGATGCTAGTAAGGTGGTTGAAAAAGTTAAAGACACTACCGAAAAAGTGAACGAGTACATTTTGAGTCCTATCCGTGTTGCAAACACCCTTATAGAGCGTTTTAAACCTTATTACGATTCTTTTTTAGAAAAAAAAGACGAGGTAATGGAAAAGCACAAGCCTAGCAAAAAGAAGAAGGCGTAAGTCTACTTTATATACAAAAATCCCTGATTCCCTTGGTTGCGAGGGTTTCTTAGTCTTGTATTGTATTTTCCTTCTATGAAATTCGTATAAATTTGATCTGGCCCCTGCTCTGTTGGTGGCCCAACTTTTATGCCTACACCCGCTTGCTCGGAGAGTAAATATGTTAACATTAGCTGATTTAATGTGTAATTGTATGCTGATGGCATGTGCACTTTGCCGGCTCTCATTTCTTTATCAAAATTTGGGACTACTTCTTGGAAAAGTATTTGCATGTCGGCTTGAAATTTTTCATTTAACATTAGCGCTTCGGAGTACAATTTTTTACTAGTGTCTAATCCTTCTGTTTTTGGCCTTAACACATGCTCATACACTTCTTCAATTGTAGCAATTGCCACTCTTGGGCTTTGTGTTAATTTTAGTTCTTTAAAAGCTTTTTCTCTTATTCTTTCCTTTCTTTCCTGTGCTAATTCACGATATTCACTGATTTTTGCTAAGTGCTTAGCTCTTTCTGCTGTTTGTTTATATCGAGCTTCGTCTGTTTTTGTGGTAAGTGGAATTTTTCTAGTTCCAAATGGAGTATCAATTTCTATGTGCTCTACATCGTCTTCTGGTATTTCCCGTTGCTGATGGTAGTGAGTTCTTTTAAAAGCCGTTTTGTTTTCTGCCACTAATTCATGCGCTAGCACCAACCAAAAGGTGCCGGCGTTGTGCTGCAGGGCCCAGTTTATGTAGGCCAGCACCATTTCGTCGTTGTAGATGCCGTTTACACCTATGCCCATCCAAACGGGGTGGCCACGCAAATCGCCATGAGTTTCTAGCAGTTGTTTTGCCTTGCCAGTAGCGCCCGCAATTTGCAGGTTTTGGTAGTTTTTTGTTTCGTGAGGGTCGGGTATTCCAAATGAATCAGGTGAATTTGGCATATATCAAAAAATATACAAGGTATGATTATGCCTTTAGTGATTATTATTTGTCCAAATTCCTTTATTGACATTCCCTTACTTAGATCGCAAAACTACAAAGGGGAATTTGATAGTTGCGTTGAAAATTCGTTTTATGCGTGAAGGCTGGATTATCAGTCTGTATAGCCATTCTACGCCTATGTTTTGCATCCACTTGGGAGCCCTTTTTTTTGTGCCTGCAATGAAATCGAATGTACCCCCAACGCCGCCTGCTAATCTTACGCTAGGCATTTTTACTAGGTTGCGTGCTATCCATTTTTCTTGTGCGGGCGCACCGTAGGCGACAAATAAAATTTCTGCACCTGAGCTATTTATCATCTCTATGATTTTTGCTTCATCGCTTGGCTTTGGTGAACCGCTAAATGTACCAACTATTTTTAATTGTGGATAAATTGAATTTAAATTCTCCTTTGTTTTTTGAGCAACACCTTCATTTGCTCCTAGTAAAAACACTTTTTTGTTTAATGCTTCTGCAAGTTTGCATATTTGTTTGGTGAGATCAACGCCTGTAACTCTTTCCGGAATTATGCTTTTGCACTTAGTAGGTGTAAAAATTTTCATTAGAGCTGTACTTGTTTTTCGCCTCTTTTTATCATGTAGATTTTTCTCATGCAAAAATTCTGATGCCCAAAGTAAACCTGCACCATCGGCAGTTTGAATATCCGCATTGTTTAAAATCGCCTTATATTCAGCATCTTTTAAAGCTGCCAAAATGATTTCTGGATTTGGCGTACAAAAGTAATGTTGTTGCCCATCTTCAAGTAAAGCCTTCACATTTGCCATTATAGAAGCCATATTCAAGGCATCAACCTTCACTCCTAAAATTTCTATTTTTGACATATGTAGATTTGATTATGTCCCTGATGCAATTTTACCTTCTCTTTTCCCTTTGTTATATGCTTTTCAACCAGCTTGAACCCAGCTTTTTTTAGCAAGTATTCCATCTCTTTTGGCGTAAACGAATGGTAGTAGCGAGGGATTTTTTTCTTTCCCCATGGGATAAAAGTGTCGTATGGGTGGTAATTACCTGCGCTTAAAATAGACCTAAAAAATGCTTTTGCTATGTATTTACGATATTTTGGTTGCCACAAATTCCATACTGTTAGTATGAGTGTACCATCTGATTTTAACACCCTATGCATGTTTTTTAGCGCATCAATCCTACTTTTTGTTGATGGTATATGATGAAAAGCTGCGAGCGAAATTACTACATCAAAATCTTCTTTTTCTAAGCCGCTCAAATCCAGTATATCTCCTACTTTAAATTCGTGCTCTGGGTGCAGTTTTTTTGCTTTTTCAATTAGATTTTCACTTATATCAATTCCTAAATATTTTTGGTCTTTAGGTAGAATTTTTGTAAACCTACCATTTCCACATCCTAAATCTAAAATCTTGACCCCTGGTTTTTTAACATAATCTTCAAAAAAAATGAATTCAGGCCAGGAATAATGTCGTGTTTGAGAAAATTCATCAGCAATTTTGTTGTAGGTTGATTTTACATGTTCCAAAAGATTTTTTTGTGTCTTCTTGCGCATTTGTTTTTATTTATAAGTATTTAACCATATATGTGCCTTCCAATATATAGCCTAGTTTTTCGTAATATTCTCTTGTGCCAATTGCAGAAATTACAGCTAGTTTTTTAAACTTTTTTGATTTTGCTATCTTTTCTGCCTCCAGCATTAACCGTTTGCCAAAGCCTAAATGTTGCGATTTTGAACTCATTTGATTGCCAGCTTTTAATCCCTGTTGTTGGCCATAAACATGTAGTTCTCTGACTATGGCTGCATCACATAGCTCTGGTATAAAATGAGTTTTAGTTGATGGGATGTGTAATCTTAGTAGCCCTATGAGTTTGTCTTTTTCTATTTCATCAAAACTTAAAAAATATTCTTCACCATCGGTTACACTGTATTGTTTGCATACTAGTTGACACTTATCTACCTCAAAACTTACACCTTTTATTTCTCTGCAGCGTACGCATCGGCAAGTTATTCCTCTGTCAGAAATAATTTGTCTTAGGTTTAATGTTTTTGTTCCTTTTAAGACAATGTCCGAGGGGAAGTCGCGCAAAATGCGTATTATACGGCAATATTCTGGCACTTGGCTTTTAATTTCTGCCAAAATTTCTATTAATTCTTCATCGGTGTAGGGGACATAGATACTTGGATCTTTTTCTGCCATGTCTTTTAAGCGTGTGTAGGGGAGTACTACGCAGGGATAAATTTTAATGTAATCTGGTTTTAGCCCATCCAAACTAAATAAATCTCTAATTGATTTTATGTCCGATTCTAGGGTTGATTTTGGCAAGTTTGGCATGATGTGATGGCAGATTTTTAGGCCTGCACTACGGCAAAGTGATGTTGCCTCTAGTGATTCCTTTAAGCCATGCCCTCTGTCGTTAAATTCATTTACTAGGTCGTCTGTTGTTTGGATGCCAAGCTCTATGCCTGTTACGCCAAAGCGGCGGAGTCGCAAAACTTCTTCTTTTGTAACCCAGTCTGGCCGTGTTTCTACCCATAAACCAACACACCGCGAATTAGCTGTTTCGTTAATCTTGATTAAATCTTCTAATTTGGCTTCAGTAATCAACTTTAGTGCTGTTTCTTCGTCCAAAAATTCGCCAACTCCTTCATTGAGTGCAAAATATATGCTTTTTACAAAATATTCTTGGTAGTCTAATGGATATGATGACCATGTTCCACCAGCTGTACGAATATCTATTTTTGTAATGTCGTGGCCTTGCGAATGTAATCCATTAAGGCGGGTTTTTACTTGTTTGTAAGCATCAAAATCATTTCGCACCGCTCTTAGCATGGCTGGTTGCGTCGAAAAATAGCTTTTTGGCATTCCTGGTTGAGTTGGACAAAAAATACACTTCCCAGGGCAACCGTAGGCTTTCATCATTACTGTAATATTGGCAATGCCAGACAAACTTCGTACGCGTCTTTTAATTATGTGCGACAAAACAAAGTCATTAGGCTCAATTTTTCCTTCTTTAATCAGCAATCTGTATGCTTTTAGCAATTCGATGTTGCGTGGGGGAGTGCCTTTATGGGCTTTGGTAATACGATTTCTGATTTTTTCAACCTGTTTTTTGTCGAGTAGGGCAGCATCAAAATTTTCGATGAAATCGTAAAGCTCATTAATAACATCTATGCAAAGGGGCATGCTTTCTGGCCGAATTTCGTAAACAGTACTCATATTGCTTATTAGTAGTGATTCTATAGCATTTTTTTGTTGTTTGGACAACTTTGGTTTTGGGATGTTTTAAGGGTTTTGTAAAGGTGAGCTACTTGTCATAGTTGCTGTAATGTTGTTTGATGCAATCTTAAATTTAAATTTTGTGATATGAATGTTGCGGCAGACCAAGCACAAACACCTGAATTAGATCTCGTGCTTTTAGCTGGAGATGGTATAGGTAGGCCATTAATTGTAGATGAAGCTAGAGATTCTTTGTCCCAGGAGCAAAAATTAATTGAAAGTAGACTTTTGGTTTCAGTTATTCATAGAGTGGTGGATAGTAT
>JBGAUX010000019.1:0-18526 GCA_044228405.1 Candidatus Altimarinota bacterium
GTTAGTAAGGCAAATGGTAAGCTTCCAGGACCAAACACTCCAGCCGACATGATAGTTACAGAAAAATTTGCTAGCTTTGGAGTACCAACAGAAGTGGACGACAGTTTTGCAACCTACAATGTAGATAAAATTTCCGGACAAATAGTGGCTGAAGGATGTCCTAAAGATATGGTAGAACAAAGATCTTTTATTACTCATAAAGACATTGCTGATCGCGAAAATTGGCAAGCTGGTGTTAATGCTTGGGTTGAAGGAATGCGAAAAAGAGCAGAAGAAAGCGGTGAAGGCACTGGTGTATTTTATACTTTGCCCCCAACCGAAGAATGTAAAGCTCCTACAGATGAAGAAAAAATTCGATTACCTGAAGTAGAAATAACTAGCCCAGACAACTTTTCGGAAGTAGCTCCAGGCAAATTAGATGTGTCTATTAATACCATTGTGCCAAACGATATCTACGAAGTGTACTTTTATTTTGACGATCAAATGCAATATAGCACCAAAGAAGCCCCTTATGTTGGCAAATTACGCATTAGCGAAACGCACACAGAGGGCTCTAGCCATTCAATTAGGGTAAAATTGTATGATAAGAAGGGATACTTTACAGAATCGACTATAGCGGTAAAAATAGGCTCTGGTGGTGACATTGTAGCGGAAGACCCTCCAGCCGATGAATCAGGAACAAATACAGATACCAATACCACAGATGCAAACAAGGAAAAACCAATATCTGAGTTTCTGCTGAATTCTCTCTAAATCACCCGACATACCGTTTACAAGTAGGTGTTTTTGTTATATAATAAAGAGATTATAAAAACAAAAATGCACCGAAAAAAGCCTGATCTTATTAGGAAAAAACTAATAAAAGAAAGTGGGCAAGCTCAACAAATAGATACATTCAAGCAAATTCCTGTAAACCAACAGGGGTTTATGCTCTTAAGTCTGCCCAAAAAGGTAAGGGTCGATATAATTGAAAATCTAAAAAATAATGAACTAATCAGCGTAGTGAACTATCTAGATCCCGATGAAGCCTTAGACCTACTGAAAAGCACCAGTTCGACTCGTATTACCAGAATTTTTACAGAATTAGGTAAAAATGTTCGCACTAAGCTGGAGTCATTCTTAAATTTCAGCTCTAAAACCGCTACAGGATTGATGAATTTGGACTACATAGAAATAGACAAAGACTACACAATTGAAAAAACTGTAAGATTAGTGCGAAAACACGAGATGAGAACTGGAAGAGTACCAACTTTATTAGTTGTTGATAGAGGATTTTTAATTGGTGAGCTTTCCATGCATAGGTTTGCCCTAGCTAAAAAAACCGAAAGAATAAACAAACATATAAAAAAAGTTCATTGTATTCCTTATAATGCTTCGGAAAACAAAGTTTTAGATACCTTTAAAAGACACCCACACAGCAAAATCATTGTACTAGACGACAATAAAAGCATTTTAGGAATAATTTATTCTGATGATATTTTAGAATTAATTCAAAACCAAAGTGCCGTAACATTAAGGCATTTTGCAGGTATTAAAGAGGAAGAAGATGTGATGGATAGCGCGAAAATAAAAGTAAAATACAGATATAAGTGGCTAATAATCAATTTATTCACGGCTTTTTTCGCCGCTTCAATTATTGGCGAGTTCGAAGAAACAATCTCAAAATTTGTGATTTTAGCGGCTTATTTACCAATAGTAGCCGGCATGGGCGGAAACGCAGCTACTCAAACACTTGCAATTACCGTAAGAGGGTTGGCTTTAAAAGAGATTGAACTGGGAACAGCAAAAAAGGTTGTCATAAATGAAATGTTAGCAGGTGCAACCAATGGACTCATAACAGGTGTTGTAGCCGGCGTAATAGCCTTTTTGTGGAATCAGAATGTTATGCTTGGTATAGTCTTGGGCCTTGCAATGATAGTAAATCTATTGATTGCAGGACTTTTTGGCACCATCATCCCTCTAATTATGCAAAAGCTAGATAAAGATCCCGCTTCATCGGCCACAATATTTATTACAACCGCGACCGATGTATTCGGGTTCTTAGCATTTTTAGGTCTGGCAAAAGTTTTAATGTAAACAGCAAGACACTCATGTATTAACTAAAAAGGGGAGGGGCTGGTAAACCAGCCCCTCCCCTTTTTTTCTTTTATTCTTACTCTATTTCAATGCTTTCACCAAAATAGCTAATTTAGCCATCTCACCTCTGGTAACATAGTTTGAAGGACCAAAAGTGCCATCTTCATACCCGCTAACAATTCCTTTTTCTACAGCGAAATTAACAGCGCTTGAATACCATAAATTTTGTGGAACATCGGGAAAACCAGCTCTTGGAGAAACTGAATCTGTAGTAATTCCCTTAGCATTAAACAACAAAGTTAAAACCTCCGCTCTTGTAATATAACTGTTAGGCTTAAAGCTTCCATCTTCATAACCACTAATTACTCCAAACTTTTTAGCGGTTCCTAAAATGTCGCTTGCCCAATGGTTTTTTGTGTCTGGAAAACTAACCGCCCCTTCTTGCACTTGATAACCTATGGATAAAAGGGCAATTTTAGCAGCCTCAGCACGGGTTAAGTACACATTTGGTTGATACTCTGTGGCTGTTTTTCCAACTATAACACCCTCTGCAACTAACTCATTAATATAGTTCTTTGCCCAATGATTGGCAATATCTGTAAATCCGGCTATGGCAATATTTTCACCACCTCCAATCACGAAATATGTAAAATGGTTCAAAGTTACCACCACTGATTTTCCATCAGCAGAAAGCACTCCTCCGTCTCCGGCAACTTGGTATGTTTCAGTTGTTGCATCATAATACCAAACTTGTGCGTCTTTAGTGTTCGCTACACCTGTTAAAGGAATGTTAACTTTTACATTTTTACTAAATTCAACACCACCTTCTGTGGCTACATAAAACACTCTTTGTGGACGCAGTGTACTAGGCAATTCTTTTGGCAAATCAGCCTCTACAACAATTTTTGCTGTAGTTATTGTGCCTGTATAAGCATGCCCTTTCTTATCAATAACCTTTGTATCAGCAGGAATATGTATAGAAACTCCGTTTGAAAGGCTTTTAATTACTGTTTCTCTGTGTACAACACCATCTGCTGCGACTTTAGCAGTTGTGGTTACTGTTTGTGTACCACCAACAGAAGAAGAAGAAAGTTTAACCACACCATTCATAGACCCTTGCGGGCTTAAATAAATAGCTGAAGCACTTGTAGCAGACAAAGACAATAACAAAACAGCACCAATAAGTACTATCGTACTTTTCAATTTAATTTTAAACATAATAACGATTAAATATGATATAAATTGATTTTAACACAAGCCTTTTGACGCTTACAAGTATTTGGCTTCAAAGTAAGCTATACTCTTCTTTAAACCTTCATTCAATTGCACTTGAGGTTCCCAATTTAAAATACTTTTAGCTAAAGTAATATCGGGTTTTCTTTTCGCGGGATCGTCCTGTGGCAAATCTTTATAAACTATTTCACTGGTTGAGTTTGGCATTAAACTAAGCACTGTTTCTGCCAATTCTTTAATAGTAAATTCTTGTGGATTGCCTAAATTTATTGGTCCGAAAAAATCACCAGGAGTATCTATTAATTTAATCATCGCTTCTACAAGATCATCAATGTATTGAAAAGATCGCGTTTGCAAACCATCACCATAAACTGTTAAAGGTTCATTTTTGAGCGCCTGCATAATAAAATTTGAAACCACTCTGCCATCTTTAGGGTGCATATAAGGACCATAAGTATTAAATACACGAATCACTTTTACACTCACCTTATTTTGACGAATATGATCAAAAATAATAGATTCCGAAGCCCTTTTTGCCTCGTCATAACAAGACCTTAAACCGATTGGGTTAACATTGCCCAAATAAGATTCTTTTTGTGGATGCTCTAGTGGATCGCCATAAACCTCCGAAGTAGAAGTGTAAATACATGGCACTTTATATTCATTTAAATACTCCAAAACATTAAAAGCCCCTTTCATAATCGTTTCAAAAGTATCAATTGGATCTTTATAATAAAACTCTGGTGACGCTGGTGCCGCTAAATGAAAAACATAGTCAAAAGCTTTTTTAAAAGGCAGTGGATTTTTTACATCATGCAAAACAAAATCATAAGCATCATTGCTTTTAAAGGCTACGATATTCTTTTCATTACTCGTTAAAAAATTATCTAAACAAGTCACTTTGTGACCATTTTTTAAAAGCTGCTCTGTTAAATTTCGCCCTATAAAACCTGCTCCGCCAGTTACAAGAAAATGCATACTTATTTGTTTATCTTTGATTTACCAATACTTTCATAAATTAAACCTGCTTCCAAAACATCTTTTGCCTCATATATATTTCTACCATCTAAAATTAATTTACCTTTCATTTTTAAAGCAATTTCTTTTAAATCTAAACCCCTAAATTCATTCCATTCAGTTAAAATCATTATAGCATCGGCTTCGCTAAGGGCGTCAAAAGCTGTGTCTACAAGGCTAAAATTTTGGTTTTCAACTATATTTGTAAATTGTTTTTTAAAGTTTGGCATCGCAATCGGGTCAAAAGCTTTTATTTTTACACCCTTGTCCAACAAATTATTAATAATTTCTAATGAAGGAGCACACCTTAAGTCGTCGGTTTTTGGTTTGAAGGAAAGACCCCAAATAGCCACAGTTAAGCCTTTAATTCCCTGAGGAAAATTATCTTCAAACTTATTTACCAACAAAGTTTTTTGTTTTTCGTTAACCTCATCAACTGCTTTTAATATTTTAAATTCCTTTCCTTGAGCTTCTCCGCTTTTAATTAAAGCCTTCACATCTTTAGGAAAACAGCTACCGCCATAGCCAATTCCAGCATGCAAAAATTTACTGCCAATTCTTGAATCTAAGCCAATACCTTTGCTCACTTCACCAACATCCGCTCCCACAACTTCACAAAAATTAGCAATTTCATTAATAAAAGAAATCTTAGTTGCTAAAAAAGCATTTGCTGCATATTTAATCACCTCGGCACTCTTTACATCTGTAAAAACAAGAGGTCTCCCCGTACGAACAAAGGGCCTATACATGTGCTCCATTAAGTTTTTTGCCTTTTCGGAAGCCACACCAACAATAATTCTTTCTGGATTAAAAGTGTCTTCTATAGCTCGCCCTTCTCGCAAAAATTCCGGATTAGAAACCACATCAAACTCAGCATTAACACCTTTCTTTTTTAAAAAATCGTTAATCAGTTGAGTGCAAGAATCTGCTGTACCAACGGGCACAGTAGATTTATTAACAAAAACCTTATAATCATTTTCTCCTAAATTTTCAGCGAAATTAAGCGCCACGCTTTTAACATATTGCAAGTCTGCCTCGTGATCTTTGCCCTGTGGAGTACCAACGGCACTTAAAATAATTTCACCAAACTTTACGGCTTCGGCTACATCTGTAGTAAAAAAGAGTCTATCTTCACTTAAATTCTTCTCTACCAATTCTTCTAAACCAGGCTCATAAAATGGCACAATGCCTTTTTTTAGGTTTTGGATCTTCTCATCACTAATATCGTGACACATAACTTCGTGTCCCAATTCGGCAAAACAAGCTCCTGTAACTAGCCCCACATAACCCGTTCCAATAATTGTAACATGCATAAGAAAACCTTTATCAGCCAGCGATTCTTTCTACTTGCAAGGTATAAGCACAATCTGTACCTACACTAAAACATCTAGCTCTAAAATAATATGTCGCACTAGACAAAGGTGTATAGTTAACTCCAAACATCAGGCCTCCTCCCGAGTCGTCATCGTAAGACACTCGAGTGCTACCTGCATCGCTATAAAGTTCTCCATAAGTATCCCCAGCGCCCAGTGTTGCCGTGAAATTGTATTCGTCTCCAGCCACTAAATCAAATCTAAACCAATCATAGTCATCTGTGTCCGACAAAGTGTGTGGGCCGTGTGGTGAAAAACCCACTGTGGGCGTAGCTAAATTAGTGGCACCACCAACTAAATCGTCCTCAGGATCCCAATTATCACCAGCATTTGAGTCGGTTGAAACATTGTAAGAAAGCGTATAAGCGCAATCTGCACCTATATATGCACACCTAACTCTTAAATGATAAGTGCCTGTATATGTTGCCGTTGGGCTCAAACTAAACATAAGGCCATCTCCGCTGTCGTTATCAGAAATGTCGAGCGAGTTACCATTATCGTCATAAAGTTCGCCATAGGTGTCGCCAGTGCCGCTCACAGCCTTAAAATTATATGTTTCTGTGTCTGTTAAGCTAAATTTAAACCAATCATAATAATCAGCGTCCGACAAAGTGTGTCCGCCATGTGTTTGAGTAGATGTAGTTGGCACCCCTAAATCAATAGCTCCACCCAAAACATCATCGCCAGAATCCCATTCGTCAGTTGCACCATTTACAACATCCTCTGTGGCAACAAAAGAATAATTATTGTTAGTATAAATAGTTTCTCCACCCACTTCTACCAATCGCAAACGATAATAAGCTGTTTGCCCTGAAGCAATACCTAGTGAATTCACCGCTGTAAAAAAATCGCCTTTTGTTATTCGTGCAGCCTGCCCTCCACCATCATTAGAAATTGACCCATAAACATCTTCATCGGTTTGTGCGGTTGCACAAGTAGTCAAAGTATCTGTAGTACAAATTTCATGTCTTAAATCAACCTGCAAATCACCAGCATAAGACGGCACATCATAAAAAGACAAAAAGGCTGTTTCTTGATTGCCAGACTGATAATAAGCTGTTGCACCCGATGAAGGATTACTACTTGTTAAGGCAAAATCTTCTCCAAAAGGATTGGCAGAAGCTGTGTCATCCACCAAAGTAAAAGTTATAGTGCTTGCATAGGTTCCAGGCGGCGCAAATGCAGGTACTGTCAATTTATAAGCAGGATAAACCTTCCAAGTACCAATTCGTCCTTGGCCTTCATCCACTCCACCCGATAAAATTTCAACCGGATCGCAGACTAAAGGATCTTCATCTGTAGCCGTCATATTTGTATAAACAGGAGACCCAAGACCAGAATTGTATGTTGGCACAACATCTGCTGTATCGGGAATTACATTAGCGTTAACTTCTATGCCTTCTACATTTGCAGTATTGAAAGTCATAAACGCAAATTTATTGCAGTTAAAAGAATTATCAAACTGATTCGTAAAAGCTGTGGCCTGCAAAGTAACAGAAAACCCACCATTAAATCTTAAGTCCTGTACTATTAAATCGCCTGTTGAGGCAGCACCTTCTTCGGGAACATTCGTACTGGTTTGCGCAGAAGATGAAGAAGCCAAAGAGGAAAACGAAAAATCCTCTGGAATATCCAGAAAAGAAAGGGTTCCACTGTTAACCACCTGTAAGGTATCTGTGTTGTCTGCCATACTTAGGGAACTAAAGGCAGGCGAAAACACTACCAAAGTCAGAAACAAGGCGGACAGACCAAAAAAAATCTTTGCTTTCTTAAACATAAATCTCTAGGATTTACTTATCTCGTACATGATAAGGTGAACACAGCTCAGTAGCAACTTATTTTTTCAATGAATCCAAAAATAATCCAAGTTTTAAAAAAACTGGAGGAGATTAGTAGCAACAACAACCCACACTGGAACGTTCCACCCGAAACTGGCGCTTTGCTAAACACGCTTGCCAAATATGCAAATGCGCAATTAATTCTCGAAATTGGCACATCAAATGGCTACTCTGGAATATGGTTTGCAGAAGCAATGCAACAAACTGGTGGAAAACTTGTTACAGTTGAATCAAATAAAGAAAGATTTTTACAAGCTCAGCAAAATTTTGCCGAAGCAGAATTAAGTGAATATATTGAACAAATTCAAGGTCATGCACCCGAGGCAGTAACTGATTACAATGGTGTTTTTGATTTAATGTTTTTTGATGCAACTAAAAATGAGCACCTAAGTTATTTTGAAACACTAGAGCCAAAACTCAAAAAAAACGGCTTAATAATAACAGACAACACCTCTAGCCACGCCGACAGCTTAAATGAGTATATTGAAAAAATGTATTCAAATACAAACTTTCAAAACACTCGTCTCGAAATTGGCACAGGGCTATTAATAAGTTTAAAGCTCTCTTAGCTTCTATCTATATAGGTGATTGTTAACGTCCCTCTGTAAACACCCGCTCTTGTTGAAGCTGGCAAAATCAATTCCAACCTCGGCCGCATAATAAACATCACATCCTTTGGCGCGCTTGTAGTAACCAAAATTGCTTGGTCGTCTTGATCTTGTAAACGATGTTTCTCACCTCTTTGCACCTCGGCAGAAGATATCTCACTATTGTTAATTGGGATGATTGGTCCAGGCACAATGCTCAAATTACTAGCTGGCACTTTTTCTCCACCTGAAAGAATTTCAAAATCACTACTACTAACATATGCATTCCAAGGGTTGTCTTTTTTATGGATGAAAACAAGTGTACCAATTACCGTTGATGCGATTTTTCTGTCTTCAAATGAAAAACTTTGTTTAGGAAAAACTATAGTATCTGCCGGCAAAAACAGTACATTTGCTTGTGCTGTAGCGGCTAAAGCTGCCAACACTATGGGCGACGCTAATAGCTCAGCAATAAATTGCTTTGAAGCCAAAATTTCCGAACCAACATCAGATTTCACAACCGACTCAACAAAATCTGAATTCAATTTAAGGGATGTATCTACATCTGGTGTTGCAGATTTTTCTGATAAAATACTGTTTAACACCGCCAAAGTTTCTTCCTTATTCAAAACTTTTTTGTTGTCAAAATCAGGTGTTGCAGAATCAAAATTCAGCAATACATCTTGCGATCCGCTTGGTGCCTTAACTTTTTGAGACTCTAAATAACTATCAACTTCGCTCAAATTTTTAAACAACTTAATTTCTGCTTTTCCAAAAGTATAAGGAGTACCTCTTTTAGCCTCAACTGTAACGCCTTTAGAAAGTTCATTAATAGAATAAACAGAAACCAAATTACGAACTTTATCCTCAAAAGCTAATGTAAAAGAACTGTTTAAGGATGTTGATATACCCACCAATAAACCGTCAAAATCATCTTTCACTTTTGAATTTATTTCAACTGTCCTATCTGCATTTTTAACCTTGTAATCGTCATCTTCATCAAAAGAGTATTTATCCAAAACTGTCATCGTGGCATCAATCATATTCAATTTAGCGCTCATTCTAATATTGTCTGGATCTACAACGCCCTCTCTTAAATGCCCCCAGCGCATTACCATATAATAATCTATTCCAGATTCGTTAGCATTTTCAACATCAGAAATAATAATTGAAGATTTAATGTCATTCCCAATAATTGGAAATCGGTATTGCACATAAGACAAAGTTGTTGCCACCAATAAAACGGCAATCACTCTGTTAACATTTTTCTTATGAGAAAGCCTAGAAATTTTAGCTAAAATTTTCTTTCTAAAAATCAAAAGTAAAAGTAAAAAAGCAAAAACCGCCAATTCTAAATATGACAAAAATATGTAATTTTGCTCTCTTGAAACATCTAAAATTTTACCGGTATCATTGTCAATCAACTCTGCTTTTACAGTGTAAAAGCCAAATAAAGGCTTCTCCCAATTAAATCTCAAATAATTCGAACCGCCCCGCGGTAAACTCGCATTTTGTTCATAAACCTTTTCACTAGTAGAAAAATCATTCTTAACAACAAATCTCACGCTAGAACTTATCGAGTGGTTTCCTTCATTTTGAATAGAATAATAAGCGTCGTAAAAATCTCCAATTTCTTGAGTTTGCTGACTTGCAAATTTAGCACCCGTAACAAGTTGGCCTCTAACCTCAATGCTTACTGGTGTACCTTGCTGCAAATTTAAACCCAGTCCATCCTCTGTATTAACAAATCTTTCCACCAAAATTCCGCCTTTATGCACACCCACATCAGCGTTAGTTGGAATTTGAATCTTAAAAGGAATCTCCTTAGTTTGCCCAGCTTTCAAAACAAAATTCTTTTCTTCAAAAGTAATCCACCTTCCCACTCCAAAATTTTCTTCATTCTTACTATTTAAAATAAAATTACTATCATTTTCAATTTTGCTATCGGCTGCCATTACTTCAAATTTCAACTCTTCAGTCGATGAATTTTTAACCTTCAAAACATCATTAACAACCTCGCCTTCATCAACTAAATAAATGAACTTTTGCGCTTCTCCAAGTGCAGAGTCAGCGCCAGAAACCTCCACCTTACCAAAATCAATATTAGAAGCCGCCAAGCCCAAATTGGGCAAAAGCAAAAGTGCAAAAAGCGTAGCTAAAACAATATTTTTAAATCTAATACTCTTCATTAATTAATGGTAAATGTTAGTGTCGATCTGTAAAGTCCTGGTGTTGTTCCAGCTGGAATAGTTACTCTAATTGCAGGATAAATTCGCCATTGACCTGGCAAAACAAAAGAATCAGCCACAAATAGGGTTCTAGAAACGTCCAACGAAGCAAAACTATCAGTATCAGAAGACAGATCTACCTGTTCGCTCGCACCTTCAACAAGAGTAATTTCATCGCCATCGCCATCATAATTTTTTATTTCAATATTTGTATTACTGATCGCGCTTCCAGAAGATATTAAAGGTGTAGAAGACACATTTACAGCAAATGGCACACCTCCGTTTTCATCAATAATTTCCAAATCTTGTCCTGTTCCAACCAAGTCCTCAAAAGCCACTGTTGTTTGCTGTGAGCTAAAAGAAGCCGTCGCCTCTGGTAAAACAATGTTATCTGGACCCAATATTCTGTAACCAGCCCCTTCAACTTCAATCTCCATATTTTGCGCATTTGTTAAAGGCAAAAAGTTTATTGAAAATAAAAGCACTGGCAAAATTAACGCTTTTTTTGAACCCCAAGCAAATGTTAACAAAAGTAACATTGCAGAAATTACAAAGAATATTTTTTGATAAGTGTTAACAGAAAACTCTGCTCCTATTGGCAAAACAGAAGAAACATTAATAAATGTTCGCACGCCGATTCGTGTTTTAACGGATATTGCAGAGGTGCTTTCACTAACAGGCTCTGCGTAAAAAACACCTGTGTAGTTTCCTTCACTAAAATTTTTAGGAAGCGTATATAAAAAATCTATTCTCTTTTTTTCTTCTGGCGCCAGGTCTACAAATGTTTCTGGAAGGGTAATAAAAGAGCCCAGTTTACCCTCTCCTTCTTCATAGTAAACCTTTAGTTTTACTGGAAACTTAGAAAAATTCTCTAAAGTTAAATAATCTTTAACAGTATCGCCCGGATTAACATCGTAAATTAACCAAGACTTATTACCTTGATGCGTATAGGAAGGATATACCGTAAACACTGGCGTGGTATTTTCGGTTGCTGCACTTGCAAAATTAACTGAAAACAAAGTTGAAAAAATCACCCCCATCAACACGCCTATTATTTTTAACTTAAATATTTTCATATTAGTTTAAAGAAAAAGTTAGTACCGCACTATGTGTGCCCGGTGGAACATTAGGCTCAATAGTTAACCTCAGCTCTGGGAATATTCTCCACCTACCCACGCTGGTACCCACACCTGTTGCCAAAGTTCTTTGACTAGTCAAACTCGTAAAACTGTCTGTAGAACTGTTTAAATCAAAGGCCAACGCGCTACCAAATAGGGTTGTAAATCTATCTCCATCTTGATCGTAATTACGAACCTCCAAACTATTATTTGTTATACAAAAAACATTGTCCGTACAGCCAGAAGCTGTTCCATCAAAAGTAAATGGCGTGGAAATAGATATTGTAACATTATAAGTATTACCATCAGCAAATAAATCTTGCACCTCCACATAATCAATATCGCTAGCTTCATTATCTTCAAAAGCAATAGTGTTTGTTATAGCAGACTGCGCCGTAGCTGTAACCGCAGGAAATTGTAAAGAATCAGGGACAATTAAAGTCCTACCACCAGAGACAATTTCCTGCTCCAAGGTTGAACTCAAAATAGGATTATTGTTCAATGGCAACTTTCTTTGAAATCCATGAATATTATAACCGTTAGCGTCTTTTGAACGCCCGAAAATATACAGCTCACCACCTTCATATAGCCCAACTGCGGAATAAGCAGGCCCATACCAATTATCATAATCATTTAAAAAATGTGATTCGTCTAAAACAAATTCCGAGCTTTTATAAACAAAACAACAAGTATTATCCCAATAAATCCACGCACCTAATTGAATATCATAATCATCCTCAGTAGTATTTTGCAAAAACCAAGTAATCACCAAATTATCACCACCGTCAGTAGCAATTGCAGGACCATAAGACTCCGCGCCGCCAACTAGCTCTGTTACATAAAAATCTTGTCCACTACCAGAAACCGAAGCTTCACCGGCTGCACCAAGTTCAAATTCACGCAGATAAATACCTTCGTCTGCACCACCAGGACCAATACCTACCCAAGTTACAAACCATCTTCCATTTTCACTCAAAACAACTTCTGGATCATGCTGACTATTTGAAGGGTCATTAACGTAAGTCTCTGTAACATCGGTATCAAAACCATCCTCCAATGTACCCTTTACATAATGAATTTCCCCATCGAAAGGAGTATAAAAGTTTGAATCCCAAACAGCTACAAAATTATTTGAACTATCCACAGAAACTGATGGATTTGCGCGAGTTGCAGCTCCAATATCCAAAAGCGGATACTCATCTGTTCCCGCTACTCCCAAGCCTTCACGCGAAATAAAAACATCTTCTGTGGTTTCATTTTCAGCAACAACAACAAATGCATCTCCTGTACCTGCTGCAATATCACAATCACCATAAGTATTAGTTGTTTCGTCATTTACCAAAACCTCATAAGTGTCTAAATAATTTCCTATAGAGTCATATCTTCTGTAAAAAATTCCCTCATTATCATCTGCAATACTATCGCCGTCTACATCACCTTGGCCGTCATAACAAATCGCAAATGACCCATCGTCCTTAAAAAAGCTTACTTTTGGCCTATTCTGAAGCCCGGCCGACATTGTATTAACCTTTACATTTTGTTTTGAATTAATCACTACACCCTCTTTATCAACAAGTGAAAACCAAATACCAGAATCGTCTACACCTCCATTTTCATCGTCACCATCGCCGCTCCATGTAACCACATAAGAACCATTATTAGGGTTCACTGCTGTATCAATATCTACAACTCCACCCAATGCGGTTGTTGATGAGTTTGAAGAAACTAAATCAAATTCTGTTTTATACATAAATGAACCGTACTCTTGTGCTGCCCACTTTAAAGTTGCTGTATCTGGAGAACCACAGCCGCTATTACAAAAATCATCCGTAATCAAAACATACCCATCTCTCGACAAACCAATCGATGATGCCCCAAGCCCTTCCACACTTAAAGCCGTAAATCCATTATCAAAAACTTCATCTTCACTACCAACTAACACTCCTGCAGCTGTAAAAAATTGTGCCTTAATACTTTCTCCATAGTCGCCATCTCGCCAAGTAACACCAAAATCACCCAGATAATTAGAATCTACAGCGGCATCCATTTGAGTACCAGTAGTAGTTGTATTTACACTTAATTCTGTATTTGCGAAGGGACATTCAATTTCGGAACACGCCGTACCCCTACGCGCATAAATACCGTATGTGTCCACGCCACCTTGGCCTTCCCAAACAACAACATATCTCAGGGTTTCATCCCCTTTACTAACAGCAATTGAGGGCTTAATTTGCGCTCCAGTAGTTGTAATATTAACAAGTTGATTACCACCAGAAACAGGCGTTCCATAACTTGAATAACCTTGTAAATACACACCTTCACTATCATCAGCACCTTCACCACTCCAAACAACCACAAAATCTCCTGAACCAGATAAGTCCATCACAATATCAGGATTGGTTTGATCACCCGTTGTGTAGGAATTAATCATGTATTCATGAGCATCCAGCGCAACACCCTCATCGTTAAAACCTCTAGCGCAAATACCCACACTGTCATCCGCTATGTCGTCGTCATCATTATCACAAGGTCCCTCCCAAACAATCACAAAATTTCCCACATTATCAACTGTAACAGAAGGATTTATTTGATCACCAGTCGTATAAGTGTTCACCCTCACCTCAGAATTTTGAACCTCACAATCAGAATTAAAAGTACTAAAAACTATATCAAATCCGTCTTCAGCAACAGTAGTTGAACTATCCGCCCAAACAACCACAAAGTTGGACCTATCATTAACTGCAATTTTTGGGCTCTTTCTATCACCATTAGCAGAACTGCTAATAATTCCACCAGCTAAAGCTAAATCACAAGTAATACTACTCGTGAAACCATTACCTATGGAGCTAACCATGATATTTGTAGTTCCAGACTCTTCCCTTTCCCACGTGTAATAAGATTTTCTTTGCCTATCTACAGCCAAATCCACATTTTCCAAAGAGTAAGTTTGATCAGAGGGGCTATAAACATCGTTAATCTTATCTGGCAAAGCAGAGGTTTTTTGAATATTTGAATTAAATACACCAGCAAATAAAAACACATGATAAGAAGCAATAATAAAAACTATTGCTATAATTGTTGGTCTCCAGCGTCTAAGCTTCTTTAATTTCATATTAATTTTTATTTTTTGGGATCATAATAATTTCTCCTTTTTCTAAAACATAAGGTGGTTGCAAGCCATTTAACTTAGCGAGCAACTTCCACGAAATACCAGCTTCCGCAGCTAAATCTTGTATATTGTCTCCATCTTTTACCACATACTTATCTGCATTTTTCAGCAACAACGAAAATCGTCTAGATCTATATTTAAAGTATGCAACAACAACTACAATAAGTGTTAACAAAATAATTAACTCTCTCCACGGCACAACCCAAATCACAACTTGTTTGTTTAAAATTTTATCTCTAACATTCAAATTAGATTTTTCGGCAGACCGTTTATATAGCAATTCCGCCTTAACCGTATATCTTCCAAAAAATGGTTTATTTTGCCAAACCACCAAAGGCTCAATAACACTCCCAGGTAGGCTAACACCTAAATCATGGGTGCTGCTAGCAATTTCTCGCCCAAACCAATTATAAAATTTCAAATTAACCGAAGGCGAAAAAGACACATTGCCATCATTCCCAATTGCAAATTTAAAATACTGTTTGTCCCCAAGTTCATCAGTTGTATGTTCAAATGATTTCCATTGAAAATCTTCTCTAACATCACCAGGCACAGTTAAATAAACTCTACTTCCAACTCTCGTATTTACAGATGCCCCAATAGTATTGGTTAAACCCGTGTCGCTAATTTTATTGTCATTAGATTCCTGCACAACCACGCCGCCAAAATATTCACCGGGCTCTACTCCAGCTGGTAGTTCCAGTGTAAAAGGTATCTCTTTCGATTCGCCCGGCCCCAACTTAACAGTATTAGTTTTAATTTTTAACCATTCGCCTAAACCTTTTTGTACTTCGTTTTGAAAACGCAAAACAAAACTTCCCGCTTCATTAACAGTGGCATCAACAGGATAAACATTTACAATTGTTGGAGACTTACCAAAATTTTTAACCATAACACTACTAGTTAAAACTTTCCCCTCATCGTATGTAAAATAAAACCAACTCTTATTTGTTGAATATGGATCAGGGTCTGCAACTGTGATACCAATGTTACCTGCTGCCAAAAGTAGGCTTGGACACAACAAAGAAAAAACCACTATTAGAGACGCCAACGAAACAAGTCGTTTTTTAAAATTCATAATTAAATTTCGTAAATTCAAAGGTATTATATAATAAACTAGATTTACTTAAAGTTTACTCGCTTTACCTTTTGTCGTATAGTATTTTAAACTAAAACAAAACAAATTAATACCTCACACTACATGGTAAAAAAACTCGCTTCCACATTGCTAATTTTAATCCTGGCTATTGGAAACTTTTTTTCGCCTGTATTTGAAGTTTCTGCAGAAACCTTTGAAAATTCTTCATCGCCAGTGAGTTTAACTGTTATGCAGGCCCCTGTTAGTTTAACAATTTCGCCAGACACATTAACTTTGGCCGAAGGTGAAACTCAAGCAGTAACTGTAAATGCTGTTTACGCAGACGATTCCAGTGAAGATATCAGTGAGAGTCCTTATTTGAATTTAGAAATTACCAATGAAGCAATAGCCACTATTGCCGATCGCACATTAAGCGCAGTGTCTATTGGGTCCACAACATTAACAGCAACATATGGTGGTGCAGAGCAAACGGCTCCTATAACTGTTTCACAAGCTTTTGACGCCACAAACTTTCAAATTAATTATACCAATCCACAAAATAATGGTGACACTACTTATTATGAAGATGACAGTAGTGATGATTCTTTTGGTGTGCACTACACCTTGCCAATTTTTAATGGTAGCTCTTCGGTAGATATACATTTTCAAATTTGTAGTGATGCTGAATTTACAGACTGCACAATTAGCGACGAAGATGACACAATTGAAGACATTTATGCAGACCACAGTGGTGGAGACACTTTAATTCAGTACTTTCCAAAGGGCAGCATTGCTGGTGCGATAGAGGATCTTGGTTTAGCAAACGGTGCAACTGGTTATTTGAGAATAACTGCTGAAAGTGCAACAACCACGGTTAGCACAGATGATTCAATATATTTTAAATTCAAAGAGGGTAGTATTAGCACAGACACCACTACTGGATTTCAAAACAATATTACTTTTAAATCTAGCACTCCTCAAAACACAGAAACTGTAAACTACAAAACAGGAAGCAGCACTATCGCTTTTACTAATGTGGTGCATTTACCAGCATTACCATCTGGGCCAAGTATTTCTTCAATGACAATTAACAAAAGGCTGTGTACCGACATCGACCTCACAAACTGTATGACTTTGCAAAGCATCAGTAATCCTTTTGATATTTATGGCTACGACACAACTTTTAGCTGGGCAACGAGCAAATCTACACTTTCAACTGCAAAAACTTTTTTAGCAGAAGCGGAAACAGACTATTTTTATTTAGACATCAAATCTGTTTTCAATTATTCAAATGGCAGTAGCGCAACTACATATTCGCCAAATTTTGTAGAGTATACAAGTGTTTCACAAAACAATTTTAGTAACGAATCGGAGTTTGTAATTAATCACCAAAGTCTCGCTAATGGATCAAGTACAAGTTATGATTCCAGTGCCAGTGGAACTGAAACAATTTTAACATTAGGCGTGCTATTTGCAGATTATGCGGGCGCCGAACCTGTTACTCTCACGGAAGAAGCTTGTAAAACGGCATCTTTCACTGTTTGCACACCCTTAAGAACATACTCAAATGTTTACGCCAGCTATCCTGATGGCATTTTTGTCTACAATACAAAATCTGAAATTGAAAGTGCTATTTCGGCATTAGATTTAAATAGTTCAGCAAATCTATATATTCGCTTCAGTCTTAAAGAAAATGGTGGCGAAGGCGAAGGCCCAATATATAGTACAAACTATTTTTATGGCAACTTTTTCGCAACTTCCAATGGTGATGAAACTGAAAATACCGGTGGCGGAAATGGTGGTGGAAATGGTGACACGGGTGATACAGGTGATACAGGTGACACGGGTGATACAGGTGACACAGGTGATACAGGTGACACGGGTGATACCGGTGACACAGGTGATACAGGTGATACGGGTGACACAGGTGATACCGGCGACACAGGTGATACCGGCGACACAGGTGACACAGGTGATACCGGCGACACAGGTGATACCGGTGATACCGGTGATACCGGCGACACAGGCGATACGGGTGACACAGGTGATACCGGTGATACCGGTGATACAAACAATTCTGGATCTTCTAATACAGGTGACGATGAAACGCCGATTACAACAGACTCCATTATAGAAATCACTAAAAAAACGATTGAAAAGATTACAAAAATTGACTTATCAACCGATAAATTAATTGACGATTTTTATAAAGTTATAATCCCAACAGGGCTTAGCACAACTCGTGAAGCATTCGTGAAAAACATGGTTGAGGAGCTAAATATTAATGAAGTTTATAGTCAACAACTTCGAGAATGTGATCAAAATTTAAATTCTTGTTTTTTAATTTTAGAAAGCAAACTAAAGAAAAAAATTAATCCTGAAATTGTTTTTCCCGATATTACAGATTCGGAATTTAAAGACGACATTATTACTCTCGCTAAATTAGGCTTTGTTAGCGGAACGGATGAAGGCTTTTTTCAACCAGATAGATACATCAATCGTATTGAAGCGCTAAGGGTTATTACTGGTCCATCTGGGCTTATTCAAGACAGAACATACGAGGAAGCTGTCGCCTTATTAGGTGGCGAAAAAGGCATCTACACACAAACAACGCCTTTTCAGGATGTTAACACAGCAATTAAAACCAATGCCGACATTTGGTGGTATCCAAGCTATTTAAAGGTTGCCTGCGACACTGGGATTATCAATTGTAACCAATCAATTTTCCAACCGCACATTATTATTACACCAGAAGAAGTTAACGCTTTAATTGAAAGAATTAAAAAAGTATTACTAGAAAATAGGGCTT
>JBGAUX010000001.1:0-89212 GCA_044228405.1 Candidatus Altimarinota bacterium
AATCTTCTGTACGCTTGAGGCAACAGCAACCCTTTAAATCTTTCTGGCGAAAAGCGCCAAAAAGCGGGATCCTGCAATTTTTCTAAAAATACCAAAACGCCCATGTCGCCGGTAATTTTGTAATCCAGACCTTGGTCGTCAACTGCCGTATTATCTCTAAACATTGTGTTATCCATGTCTGTAGCCACCATGCCTTCTCCCATATGCACACCAGCATTTTCCAGCACGATATCTGCAACATCACCTACAGGCACTTCTTCCTTCTCATCAAATCTCACCAATCTCAATGCATTCATAAAACATTTTTATAAGAGATGGATTTTATATAAAAACCGTATAATAACAAGTGAAAATGGTGGGCAGGGAAGGATTCGAACCTTCGAAGGCGTAAGCCAACAGATTTACAGTCTGTCCTCGTTGACCGCTTGAGTACCTACCCATATGGGGAATAACAAAGGTGATTATATATAAAAACCCGAGCTTTACAAGGTTTATATCGCTTCTGGTCTTTTGTTTGGTGCTACACTATAATTCATTAGCTACATAAAAATCATGAATAAAAAGATCACAGAATTTATAAAGAGTTTAAAAGGTAAAAAAATCCACATTGTTGGTTTTACCGGCACGGAGTCTTCTGCTGTAGCCATTTTTTTAAACAAACATGGTGTTAAAGGTTTGCATTTGCACGATTTTTGCGAAGAAAAACAGGTGAAAAAGCATTTCAAAAATGCACATTTAGCGCTTAGCACAAAAGAACAAGACAGTCATTTACAGGCTTTGCTCAATTTAAAAGCGAATTTTTATTATCAGGAAAATTATTTAAAAGGCATTCAAGATGCCGATATTATTTTTGTGCCTCAAGCTTGGTACATGTACGAAAACAATCAGCAACTTACAAAATTGCAGAGTAAAAAGCAGTTTTTGAGCATTACTAAGTTGTATTTTCAGTTGTCGCCAGCACCAATTATCGCAGTTACAGGTAGCAATGGTAAAACCACCACCAGTAATTTAATTAACCATTTATTCGCCCACGCCAAGCATCCATACAACAAAATTTGGTTTTCTGGTAACGATAGAGGCACGCATCAAATCCTTGAAAATATTGAAGAAATTACAAATGAAGATTTATTGATTTTGGAAGTTTCAAACCGCCAATTGAAGGTTGATTTAGGCAAGGCTCCGCACATTGGTGTCATCACAAATATCACGCAAAATCATCTTAAAGAATACAAGTCTTTTGCCGAGTATGTTGACGGTAAATTTAGCTTACTAGAGAGACAAACTGCCAATGATTTCGCCGTTTTAAATATTGATGATCCAGTAATTGAAGATAGGCTTGATGAGTTTAAAAATATTTTTGGATTTAGCACAAAAAAAGTTTTGGATGTTGGCGCTTTTGTTAGAAACAACACAATTTATTTAAAGCCAGAAGGCAAATTGCCAGTTCTGCCAATTTGCAAAGTAGAGATTTTGCCCCTCATAGGACAACACAATTTAAGTAACACCTTGGCCGCTTTTAGCGCTTGTTACCTAGCAAAAATCAATCCTGGCGAACTCGCCAAAGCGGTCAGTTCTTTTGAAGGTGTGGCTCAAAGGCAAGAATTTATAGATAAAATTAATAAAGTGGAATACTACAATGACACAAGTTCAACATCGCCAGAATCGCTATTGGTAGCCGTAGAAGCCTTAGGTCCAGACATGGTTTTAATTATGGGCGGACGCAACAAAAATCTAGACATCAATCAATTAAGCGTTGTTTTACAGGAACAAATTAAACAAATAATCTTTTTAGATAGCCCTTTTGCAGACGAAGTAAAAGCTACTTTAAAGCCAGATTATCTTGCCAACACAAAAACAGTTAAAACGCTAAAAGAAGCGGTTAGTTTAGCGCATAAAATTGCTAAGCCTAAGTCTAAGGTGGTGCTTTCACCAGGGGCAGAATACTTTGTTTATTTTAAAGATAAAATGCCAGGCTACAAAAATTTCCGCACTTTCGTAGCCCAATTGAAGAAAAAAACTACTTCTCCTCTGTAATGACAGTAGCCTTAAATGGGTTAACACTTACGATCTCAAGCTCAGAACCACAGTTATCACATTCAATTACATCGCCAACCTCCGCATCGGAGCCGTCAATGAATTCGCCACAATCTGAACAATAAACACCAATAGACATAAATATTTTTAAAAAGTACATACACCAAAGCGCCCAAAATATAGTTTATGAGTTTACTAAATTCAAGTTCAAATACAATCTGGCAATTTAATGGCTTCTATAAGACAAAAATCCAACCTCAATATCAGGTTGTTTTGCAAGAAAGTTACACGCCTTTGGTTGAAACTACTATTAATGGAGCAAAAGTATTTTTAAAAAGAGAAGATCAAAGCGCAGTTGGCTCGCATAAATTTAGGCCGCTAAGTTATCAGACGGCTTATTTATTACAGCAGGGCTTGCACGAGGCCACTTTGTCGAGTTCGGGAAACGCCGCCATTGCTATGTCAAAAATATCCGCTTTGTACCCAATTAAAAGTTATATTTTTATTGCGCCAAACACTTCTCAAGGTAAAAAAAGTAACATAAGTACACAAAATACTGTGATTTTTGAAAGCAAACTCGCGCCTAGATTGTCCAACTATTTAGCCAAAAAAACCGGTATTTCTCAGTTAAGACCCTCAAAAGATGATAATGCAATTGAAGGATATAAGTCTTTGGGTTTTGAAATTTTTGAGCAAAATCCAAACGTGGACGCGATATTTTTATGCGTAACTTCTGGTGCTTCGTTGCTTGGAGTTTACGAGGCCTACGCCACAACCACTAAAATGCCAGCCCTGCATTGTGTTTTTGGACAGGGGAAAGTGGCGCCTCATCGATTAACTAAGTTAAAAGAAGTTGTAACAAATAGTGGTGGTAAAATTTGGGAGCTAGATGAAAAAGAGCTAGAAGAAGCCAAAAACCTGTTGTCGGCAAACGGAATTGAAACTTCAATCGAAGGCGTAAAAGCATTTTTGGCTAGTCAAAAAGCGAGGGATGAATTTAATTACCAATCTCCTGTTGTAGTTTTTTCAGGAAAAAAATGGCAAATAAACGAGCAATCTAATCAATCTGCACAATTTATAAAAGTTGAAAATATGCAGGATTTAGATGGCATAATTAACAAAATAAATAGCCCAAAATGAGTGTAATTTTTTGTAGTCAGGATGTTGAAAGGGTGCTTGGTTTACAGCAAGTGCTTGCCGATTTGTCAGTGATTTGTATAAACCGCAATTCACTTAGCAATCACTTGCAAAAAAAAGTTAAAAATTTATTTTGCTTGGAAGATTACGAGCCTGTGAAGGACGCTATTAGCACTGCCGACCTGTTAAATCATTCATTGGTGCAGAGGTTTATTAAAAAAGTTTCGGGTAGTCAAAAGCCAAATATTTTAGTTTTTAAAAACATTCCAAAAGTAGAGAAGCTAGCCCAAAAACATGGCTGGAATTTGTTGAACAATTCAGCTGCTTTTAATCAAATTTTCGAAGATAAAATTAATTTTGTAAAAGAATGTCAGTTGGCGGGCATACAAATTCCAGCCAGCACCCAGGCAAAATTGTCAGCAGACTTGTACGATAACTTGGTTAAACAAATTGGTAAAAAACTTGTAGTTCAGTTTCGCCGTGGACACGCCGGCGAAACCACCTATTTTGTAAATTCAAAAACAGATTGGCAAAAACTCGTATCACAAAAGCCTGATTTCCCCGCCAGAGTATCAGCTTTTATAGAAGGCAAAACTTTCACTTACAATATTTGCATCACTAAAAAGCAGACGATTTATTCAAATTTAATGTTTCAAATAACTGGTCAAAAGCCTTTTACAGTTCACGCTGGAGGCACTTGTGGAGTGGACAGTGCATTTGCGAGCAACTTCAAAAAACATGAAAAAAAGATTCAAATTGTTCTTAGTAAATTTACAGAGTTGCTTAAAAAGCAGGGCTATAATGGCTTTTTAGGAGTCGACTTTTTGCTCGAAAACAAAACAAATAATGTCTATTTAATTGAATGCAATCCACGACTAACCGCCAATATTTCTTTGAATACCCAACTAGAGATTTTGCAAGGCAATAAGCCATTAATTCAATCTCATTTGGAGGCCTTTTTACCTACTCTAAAATTCAAAAAATCTTCGGCGTCAGATAAATTAACCGGAGCTTCGTACTTCGTTTTGCGAAACAATACAAACTTAGCGGTTCAACTAAAAACACATTTAAAAAGTGGAAAATACAGAGTGCTGAAAAACGGAAAAACCGAGTATGTGAACGACGATTTTCAACTTAAAAATTGCACAAGTGATGAATTTATTTTGCACCTCGAAGGTGCAAAAACGATAGTAAGTCCCAATGCAAAAGTGGCGAGTATCACTGCTCCGTTTTCTGTGCTGGCATTAACAAAGACACCCTCTCCCGGAAGCACCACCTTCAAAGATGACACGACAGTAAAACCTTTTGTGCAAGCCATTTTTGAGCAAATCGGATTTAAAACTATTTTTGTGCACCCATGCGATTTTTGGCCACAAACCTACGGCAAACCTGCAAAATTAATCACCGAAGTTTATCGCAAACCACTAAAAAATGTTTCGCAATTAAGCGACAAAGCCAAAAATCGCAACAGACAAACCCAGCTATTAAAAAGCGAAGGAACAATTCAACTATTGGGAGAATACGAAGATTTTTACCTAATCAAAAAATGGGACAACACTTTGGGTTGGGTAGTCAAAAAAGATTTGGCAAAAGCTGATGAAGCCGTCGAAAAACCCAAGTTGCAATTGGGAAAAATGCCGATAAAAGCGGCCAAAAAGCCTACTCATAAACCTGCCAAAAAGCCTACTCATAAACCTGCCAAAAAGCCATCTAACGCTCAAGTGCAAGCCTTTTTTACCCAATACAAACACACCCCTTATTTATGGGGCGGCCTGAGTGCAAAGGGCATAGACTGCTCCGGTTTAGTGCAACGATATTTTCTAGAACTCTTTAACTTTGGCCTACCAAAGCACACTGCAGATCAAATGAAATACGGCAAACTAGTGAAATCTCAAAAAAACCTCAAAAATCACGATCTCGTTTTTCTCACCAACCGCGCCACCAAAACTCCCCATGTCGGCATTTTTTTCGAAGGCAAAATCCACCATTCCTGCCTTTCAAAAAACAAGGTACTAAGCCAAACTTTAGCTGAAATCGAGGCTAATTATAATGTTTTTCAAAACAGAAGACTTTTCAACTTACATCTTTAACATTTTTTTGTTTTCCACACTAGCAACTGCCTCTAAAACATCGTGTAAGACTCCAGAGCAACTTACAGCCTGAAAAATTTCTTCAAAAGTTTGCCTGCTAATTTCCGCAAGAAAAGCCTTTACCCTTGCTTCCAAAGATTCGCCATAAGCAGTGTCAGCATCAATCCTGCGCGCGATAGATTCTACGCGTTTAGCTTCCATTAATAGAGCTTTAGGGCGTCCTTTCCATGCTTCAAGAGCCGATCTACGCACAGAGTAAAGGTCTACCATAGAGAGCCAAAGCTCATGCTGAGTAGTATCTGAATTATGAGTAGTAGCTGAATTATAAGAAGTGACATCGCTTTCCAGCCTTTCCAGAGCCAATGTAACACCTTGCTGAGTATAAGTGCGCCCTTCATTGGAGGATTTAATTAAAGAACATCGCAATGTCATAAAATAGATGGCTAAGGGGAAATCTTAGCAAACTTTGATTCAATAAATCAATTCAACAAATCATTTAAATTTGTATTTTCAAATGATCTCATATAGATTCATACCTTATCAATTAAGACGCACCAATGGCAGAAGTTAGTAGATATGACGGTATACTAAGGCCAGATCCAGCCGATCAAAAGAAGTTAGAATGGCTTAAAAACGGGGTCATTGTTAGTGACAATGGCAGAATTGAGTTTGCCGGCGAATATAATCACATTCCACAAGACTTGCGGGACCAAGTTAATAGTGCGCCAATTCAAAACGGCGTGGCTATTCCGCCAACTCTCAATGCCCATCAGCACGCATTTCAACCACGCTGGAGCAGAGAGGAGCTCATAGTCCAAGACAGACTAACTGAAGAAATCAGAGGCTCTTTAATGCCCGCGCTTAGGTCAGAAACCTTAATTCGAAATAAGCCTGATACCGCAACCGAAATTGCACACGAACTATGTGATGATATGATTGAAAATGGTATCGCCGAAGCGGTAATTTATACTACCAGCTCAATTGAGGCCCTCGCAAATATGCTTAAAGTGATGTGTGAAAGGGGCTTTGAAGGGCGCGTAAAGCTTGGTTATGTATTCATGAATCAAAACATGGACGAGTTCATGGGTAAGCCCATCCCCGGAGTTAATTTGGAGTTAAGGTCTCAAGACGAAGATGCTGTTTTCGCTGAACTGGAAAAGCTGAGTGAGAAGTATCCCGGAATGCTAACCATGATTGATCGCTTTCCCATTGCAGTTAACTCAACTTTGCGTAAAAAAATTGTTGAATTCTGCCGCAAAACAGGCCTCGATTATGATACCCATATTGATGAATCAGAAAATGAAGCAGGTTTTACATCCTCACTATATGAGGGAAAACGCATCATAAAAGTTTTAGAGGATGATGGTGTGTTTACGCTGAACAAGGAAAATCAAACAGTAAGATTGGCACATGGCGTACTTACCAAGGAGGCAGATTTTGAAATATTGAGACGGGCAAAAGAAAGCGGGTGCAATATTGAAGTTGTGGCTTGCCCTTCATCTAATTTAAACATACGTAGTCAGTGGATTGTTGATCCGTCAACTGGCGAAAGAGATCAGTATGTCGCTTTTCCATTTGAACAATGGTCACAAGTTGCAACTGTAAGATTTGGCATCGATGCCGGTGCTGGTGTAACCAAATCAATGTTTGCCGAAGCCGCCTTGGCGGTTATTCGCGATCCAGCCGGTGCAGTCACTTGGACAGACGCCTATCACGCAATCAGCTCTCCGAGGGCTACTTTACAAGCCGGTAATTCAGCAGATTGGCTTCATGTGCAGCCTGATCAAGTAGCTTTGCTACAGCAGATGGCACCATCTCTTTCTGTCGACGCGTTAATTGCAGAGATAGCAAAAAGCGTAATGATTGGCGCTGGGGGTAATGGTGGCATTAAAGCCATGTATCTAGATGGTAAGCAAATGAAACCTCGTCCTAGCGAAGACCGCCCACGCCTTTCAGTTTGAAATTAATGGAGCCACAAAGTTTTCAATTTATTGTATGTTCGGGTTTACGAGTAGAACAAAATAGCCTCTCTTTCAATCAAGTTTATTGCAAATTTTAGTCTAAAGAGCCTGAACTTATGTGAGTCTAGGCGCATCATAGTTAGAGTGGGAACCTTCCCCCCTAGTAGGTAAAGCATTCCCATGTCCCATTAGATGTCCACCCGATGAAAAAGCAATAGGATCGGTGTCTCTTCCTGGGATGCAGTTGTAAAACACACTGCAGTCCATCTCGGCTTCAACACCACCCGCAGAAACTAGCATGGTCCCACTTATATGATTATCAATAGTTGCTTGAGGTATATTTTTAATTGTAATTCGTACAGGACTATTTTGTGTTGGAAGAGTCTCTCCTCTGGCATTTGAAACTTCTTCAGCTGTTTGGCGCTGGGTTCTCAACACCGGTATCCAGCTTTCTGCTTTTCTTGGTGAAACATCGACATAAACCCCTTCACTTAAAAGAGTTTTCCTGTAGGGATTATGCCTTCCCTTTTGGGCTTTTTCGTTTGAGCGTACTATTTCACGCCAATCAAGGCTTCTCCGAGGCTGTTCTACTTGTTCAGCAATTGATTCTGCCATAATAAATAATGAAAGGATTTTACTGTTGTATAGTAACATAAAAACGCCACTACTGCAAGTATCAGTCAAATTCACACAGATAGAACATCGTATTCTGGAGCCACCTGTCGGATTCGAACCGACGACCTACCGCTTACAAGGCGGTTGCTCTACCAGCTGAGCTAAGGTGGCTCAATTTGCGCTGGCGCAAAAAAGCAAAGAGATGTTATGGCAAAAAATCTGTACTGTCAAAGTTTTTTCATCTAGACTAAAGTTAGCATAATTGCTTTGTAAAAGATGAAAACTAAGCCCGCAAACATACAGCAGAATGTAACTTTGGCTCCCTACTCCACTTTTCAAATTGGAGGTGAAGCAGATTACTTTGCAAAAGCTACTAATAAACAGGAGCTAATGGAGGCCTACATTTGGGCCAAGCAAAACAATATTCCAGTTTTTGTAACAGGTGGTGGCAGTAATGTTATCTTTTCAGATAAAGGCTTTCGAGGTTTGGTTATCCGCAACGAAGCCCGAAAAATTACAGTTGAAAATGACTTGATAAAGGCGGAATCCGGCGCTCTGTGGGCGCAATTAATCCAGGTGGCTATTCAAAATAATTTAAAAGGCTTGGAGCGGTTTATTGGCCTCCCAGGCACAATTGGGGGCGCAGTAAGAGGAAATGCCGGATGTAATGGGGTTGAAACAAAAGACTTTTTAACTAATGCAATTATTTTGGATGAATCAACTTTGGACGAAAAAGAAGTTAAAAGTGAATATTTCGATTTCAGCTATAGAGAGAGCAAAATCAAACATCATCCCGAGCTGGTTTTAGAGGTTACCTTGCAACTCGAAAACAATAAAACTACGCCAGACGACCTACGCGCGACAATGAAAACTATTTTGCTAGATAGAAATAGCAAGCAGCCAAGCGGAAAAAACGCAGGCTCGTTTTTTAAAAATCCATCAACCGAGATGTCGGCAGGCAAGGCCTTGGATCAAAGTGGGCTTAAGGGTTTTAGTGTTGGTGATGCCCAAATCTCCGAGATGCACGCCAATTTTTTTATGAATCTTGGCAAAGCAACTCAACAAGACATTATCAATTTAGCGCGCCATGCAGTGGCTACAGTAAAAGAAAAAATTGGCGTGCACCTTGAGCAAGAAATCAATATTCTCAACGAATTTGGCGAAGCGATTAAAATTTAAAAAACATTTTTTAAGGATTGTTTTTGCAGTTTACATACTCTACAATCCCTTTGCTTAAAGCAATTTATGGCTCACCGTATAGAGATTCAGTATCATCCCCAAATTACCGACACTCGTGCTCAAGCGCGAACCCATAAACTAAATCGAGATTTTTCTAAGGTGCAAAGGGTTAAAGTTGTTGATGTTTATACTATCAACAAGGATTTTGACGAATTCACGCTCCAAAGAATTGCTGACGCCTTGAGCAATCCAGTTTTGCAAAGTTTTTGCATTAATGAAGCTCAAAAAAATACTGATTTTTCGTATGCAGTGGAAGTTGGTTTTTTGCCTGGTGTAACTGATAATACGGGTCATACCGCTAAAGAAATTATTGAAGATTTGTTGAAAGTTAAATTCTCACCCGATGAGGATGTGTATTTTTCACAAGTTAATATTATTGAAGGCGAAATTTCACCTCAAGAAATCGACGAAATTTCGCGCGTGCTAGCCAATAATTTAATTCAACGCACACACATTAAAAGTTACGAGCAGTTTACAAACGATGCCGGCATGTACACAATTGTGCCTAAAGTAAGCCTAAATCAGACTATTACCATTGATGAAGTTAATTTGAATGTTGATGATGATGAACTGATAAAAATTGGGAAAGAAGGTGTTGCAAATGACGACGGAACTCGTAGAGGACCGCTAGCTTTAGACCTTAAATCAATGCACGCCATTCGTGATTATTTCAAAAAAATCGGCAGAAATCCAACCGATATCGAGCTGGAATCGCTTGCCCAAACTTGGTCCGAGCACTGCAAACATACAATTTTCGCTTCACAAATTGATGATATTGAAGGCGGTTTGTATAAACATTATATAAAAAGAGCAACTCAAGATATCCGCAAACAAAAGGGCGAAAACGACTTTTGTGTATCCGTATTTAAAGATAATTCCGGAGGTATTATTTTTGATGAAAACTGGGTAATTACCGACAAAGTGGAAACTCATAATTCACCATCTGCACTCGACCCTTTTGGCGGTGCTGTAACCGGAATTGTAGGTGTAAACAGAGACACTATCGGTTTTGGCAAAGGCGCATTGCCGGTTATTAACAAATATGGATATTGTTTTGCCAACCCTTTCGACGACGAACCTTTATACAAAGACAAAGATTTAACCGTAAAAATGCTTTCCCCTCGCCGAATTTTGGAGGGAGTTGTTGATGGGGTAAACGCCGGCGGAAACTGTTCTGGCATTCCAACTCCACAGGGTTTTGTTTATTTTAACGACAGATACAAGGGAAAACCTTTAGTTTTTGTAGGTACAATCGGTTTAATTCCTCGCGAAATAAATGGTAAAGAGGGCTGGGAAAAACAAGCGCAAGTTGGCGACAAAATAGTTATGGTTGGAGGAAAAGTAGGTGCCGATGGAATTCACGGAGCTACATTTTCTTCAGAATCTTTGGATAGTGGTAGTCCTGCTACGGCAGTACAAATTGGCGATCCTTACACACAAAAAAAGCTTTCTGATGCCATAGTAAAAGAGGCTAGAGACTTAGATTTATACAATTCAATTACAGATAATGGCGCTGGTGGAATATCTAGTTCTATTGGAGAAATGGCTAAAGAAAGCGGAGGATGCGTGGTCTATCTTGATAAAGTTCCACTTAAATATCCAGGTTTACAACCTTGGCAAATTTGGATTTCTGAGTCTCAAGAACGCATGACGCTGGCAATCCCACCTCAAAAAGTTGATGAATTTATGAGCTTAATGAACAGGCGCGGAGTTGAAGCTTGGGTAATTGGCGAATTCACAAATTCTGGCAACTGCGTAATTAAGTATGGTGAAAAAACTATCTTAGATATGGAGCTCGAATTTATGCATGATGGTGCGCCCAATTATCATCTAAAAACCAATTGGCAAACACCTGTTGTCAGCGAACCGCAATTGCCAAATTTCAATCAGCAAGAAGCATTTTTACAAATGTTATCATCATTAAACAACACCAGTTTTAGTTTTATTTCTTATCAATACGATTACGAAGTTTTGGCTGGCTCTTGCGTAAAACCGCTACAAGGCAAAGGCCAAGTTAACGGAGTTGCGTCCGTAACGCGGCCGGTTTTAGAATCAAAAAAAGGCGTAGTTTGCTCGCAAGCGCTTTACCCACTTTACACAGAATTAGATTCTTACCGCATGGCTGGTGCATCAATCGATACCGCTATTAGAAACTGTTTATCGGTAGGTGGAAGCCTAAATCACCTCGCACTTTTAGATAATTTTTGCTGGTGTTCGCCAAATAAAGAAGATCGTTTAGGCCAATTAAAAGATGCCGCGCAAGGCTGTTATGACTTTGCTGTAGCCTACGGAACGCCTTACATCTCGGGTAAAGACAGCATGTATAACGACTTTAAAGGATATGATAAAAACGGAAATTTAGTTGAAATTTCTGTCCCACCAACCCTACTTATTTCCGCAACAGGAGTAGTACAAGACACAGATAAATGCATCACAATCGATGCTAAAAATGTTGGCGATTTAGTATATGTTTTAGGAGAAACAAAAAATGAAATGGGTGGTAGTGAATTTTTAAGTAATTATTTGAAAATTGCTGGTGGAACAGTGCCAGAAGTAGATGCAGAAGCCAATAAAAAGCTTTACGAAGCCTTTGAGAAGGCAGTTGAACAAAAAGTAATTGCCTCAGCTTCAAGTGTTGGCATTGGCGGTTTAGCTATGTCTTTAGCCAAAACTTCAATTGCCGGTTTATTAGGAATGAAAATCGATCTTAGTTCAGTGCAAACACCTCAGCAATTAGCTAACTGGCAAGCCCTATATTCCGAAAGCCAAGGTAGATTTGTGGTTACTATAAATCCAAAAAATCTCGAAGAATTTGAAGCTATTTTTACAGGACAAAATATTTTTAGAATAGGCGAAATAACAGCTGACAGATTTGAAATTAGCGGTTTGGATAGTCAAATTATTGTAGATACAACAGTTCAAGAAATGGCAAAAAATTATCAACAAACATTTAAAGATTTTTAAATGACCCAACCAAAATGACTCAACCAAAAGTTTTAGTACTTACAGGCTACGGTTTAAATCGCGAAAGAGACGCAGTTTTTGCATTTGAAAAAGCAGGCGCTTCGGCAGAAGTAGTGCACGTAAACGACCTTATTGATGGCCATAAATCATTAAATGACTATCAGATTTTTATGATTCCAGGAGGCTTTTCTTATGCCGACGAAACTGGCTCTGGCAATGCATTAGCCAATAAAATTAAAAACAATTTGGGCGATCAAATAATCAATTTTGTTAGCCAAGAAAAGTTGGTTTTAGGCGTTTGTAATGGCTTCCAAGTATTGGTGAATCTTGGCTTACTGCCTGGCATAGATGGCGATTACAAGTCGCGCAAAGTTGCTTTGCAGCACAACAGCTCGGCACGATTACAATGCCGATGGGTACACATCAAAAATCAATCAAAAAAATGTATTTTCACTAGAGATTTAGATGAAATTATTTATTGCCCTGTTTCTCATGGAGAAGGGAATTTTTATGCAGATCAAGCCACTCTACAAACACTAAAAGACAATGATCAAATTGTTTTCCGTTTTGTGAATGCAGATGGAACGCCGGCAAATGGCTTGTTTCCTGTGAATCCAAATGGCGCAATGGAAGACATTACAGCAATTTGCGACACCACAGGCCGAGTTTTAGGTATGATGCCTCATGCAGAGGATGCGGTTAATTATACAAATCTAGCAAATTGGGCTAATATTAGCCAAGAAAGAGATTTTACACCTAAGGACATTTTAGGGTTAAAAATTTACCAAAACGCAGTGAGTTACTTCTCATAATTGCAAAAAATGGATTACAAAAAAGCCGGAGTAGATATCAAATTAGGTGATGACGCTTCAAAAATTTTATACGAAGCAGCTCGACAAACTTGGGAAAACCGCAAGGGCATTGGCAAAATATTCTCTCCAAATAAGAGTTTTTCAGGAATAAGAGTGATTGATGTTTCGAATTTCCCTAAAGGCACAGTTTTAAGTATGGGTTTTGACGGAGTTGGCACAAAGGTAGAAATCGCTCAACGACTCAACAAGCACGACACTTTGGCATTCGATTTATTGGCAATGACTTGTGACGATGCCGTAATGGCAGGCGGAGAGCCAATTTTAGTAGGCTCAGTGCTTGATGTTAACACACTAAAAGGCAATGTGGAGGCAGTAAAACAACTGGCAAAAGGCTATGTAGAAGCCGCAAAAGAAGCAGGCGTCGCCGTTATCAACGGCGAATTGGCCGAACTCGGCTCACATGTTGGCGGGCATGGAAAATTCAATTATTCATGGAGTTCCACAGTAATTTGGCTTGGAAAAAAAGACAGATTATTTGATGGCAGTAAAATTAAAGCAGGACAATCAATAGTAGCGTTGAGAGAAGAAGGTTTTAGGTCGAACGGCCTCTCTTTAGTGCGTAAAATATTGGCTACCAATAAGGATAAAAAGCTTTGGGAGCAAGCACTCACGCCCTCGCGTATCTATAGCAAGTCCGCTGTAGAGATGTTTGGTGGCTACAACGCTAAGCCAAAAGCAAGCGTAACAGGCATTGCGCATATCACAGGTGGCGGTATTCCCGGTAAGCTTGGTAGAGTAATTAAGCACTTGGGTTTAGGCGCAAATATCAACAATCCATTTATGCCATCCGAAATCATGGAATATTGCATTAAAAAGGGCAAGGTTTCAATGGCAGAAGCCTATCATACTTGGAATATGGGGCAGGGAATGTTGATCATTACCGAAACACCTGAAGATGTTATGAAAATAGCGAAAAAGCACGGTATACAAAGCAAAATCGCGGGTGAAATAGTGCCAAAAGCAGGCATAACTATCGGTGGTATGAAATTTTCTTAGTTGCTGATATTGCTATTTTTTGATATCTGCGCTATAATATAAAGAGATTATAAAAATCACTCATAACAATATGACTAAACAAAAACACAATACGCTCAAGCAAACAATCATAGTGTTTACACTAATGGTTGTAGGACTTACTTTAGTTGCTTTTGCTCCAGCTACTTTGGCGCAAACATCAGGTTTAATTAAAACTACAGATAATCCAAACAATATTAGTCAAGCAACAGGTGGTGCTAGTAGCGCCAGAGAGTTGGTTTTGACAATTGTAAACTACTTCTTGTACTTCTTGGGATTGATTGCAACATTAATGGTAATCTACGGTGGTGTACTATATGTAACTGCTGCAGGTGACACAGAAGCTGTTGATAAAGGTAAAAAAGTTATTATGTACGCTTTAGTAGGTATCATAATCATCTTATTATCTTTCGCTCTAGTAAACTCTGTACTTGGTGCAGGACTAGGAAACGAATCAACTACCTAATAGAGGAAAGAATAACTATAGCTATCAAAGCCCGCCTTCGGCGGGCTTTTTGTTAGTCATTTTTTCTGGCTCAGCCCAACTAGCGCTCCGCGCTCTAAGCCGGATCTAAATTCAAAACTTTTTGTGCTTCTCTATCATCTTCATAAACTTCGGCGTCAGTTTTAACAATAATCTTTTTCGGCATAATTTCGTAGATGCAAGAATAAGGTATAATGCGACGATTCAATTGAAACAGCCCCAAAATAGACTTTGCTACAAAAATTTTAGTTAAAATTAACATTTGAGGGTGCACAGCATAGTCAAAAACCTTACCCAAATAATCACCTTCTTGCGAATAAACCTTATTTCCCAAAATAGGTATATTTTTTTCAACCACTCTTTGCGCATTCAAAATTTCATCATAACTAACAATATCATCATGATCTCTAATGAGAATTTGGCTTGTCCAAAGGCGAACATCCATAGGAGAAATAATTTTTTTAAAATGAGGAGCTACGCCAAAAGCCACAACTTTCCCGTTGTCAGAATCAATAAGCAGATTTTCAAGCCTACACAATGGCCTGCCACCGCTCTCTAAAAATACGGGTGTGCCAACAAATTTTGAGTAAAGATATTCCATACAATCAATATACTATAGCAGTATAAGAAAAAACCAATAAATCAACAATTGACTAGAGTATACTACTGCCATATACTCACACAGCCGTCGGGGTTTGGCGCAGTTGGCTAGCGCGCCTGGTTTGGGACCAGGAGGCCACAGGTTCAAGTCCTGTAACCCCGACCATTTTTGCCTCCCAGTTTATTCAGGACAGAAATCCCACATAAATTTAAACCAGATCCGAAAGGCGTCGGCTATTTGTTGATTTACAATAACAGTTAGAGAGAACTCCTCATCAAGACCTCCAAGGTGAACACCAGAAATTAGGTTTACATGATCCCCAAAAATGTCGATGGCAGCAGGCGCGGAGTAGCCTTTGGGCAGAAATTTATAATTACTCCCAACATGAGGAACAATTTCTGGACACCCCTTTTTAACTTCGTGGTCGAAAAGATGATAATACTTTATCCCTTTAGCCTTAGCTTCTTTTGTAAAATTAGGAAAAAAGTGTTTTACACGCTCATCAAGCCACGCGCCCTTGGCTGCAATAAAGTAAGCATCCTCGCCTACCTTCAGAATGTCTCGCATATAGTTTTTCCATCCTTCTGCGCCCCGATATATGTAAATTTCTTCCGCATGAGGGGTGCCTTTGTACAGACTTTGTAAATCTGGCATTACATTTTTTAATATCTGTTGTTTTTCTTCAATCAATTCCATCAGTTTATGTGGATCCACAGCTTGATAGTGGTTTTCTTTTGCTTGAACAATTTCAAAAACCAATCCCTTTTCCATCAGGCGATTAATAGTATCGTAAACATTTCTGCGGTGTACTTTCGATTTAATTGATATTCGGCCAACAGACGATTCTCCTTCTTGAAGGAGGGCTTCATATATTCTCGCTTCGTTTTTAACTAAGCCTAATTTTTGGAATATTTCTAAATACATAGTGTGGTGGTATTTGCCACTCGTTATATACAGTATACATTTCTCGTCTATTGTCAAATTAACCACAACAATATGACATCACTTACACCCCAAACAGGATTAATTATCCTGCTTAGCTTTGGTCTAATAATGACCTTGAGCTCCTTACTTTTCCGGAAACGGGAAGGAAGCGTCAAAGAATTTTTGGTAGCAAATCGGGAAATCGGCTGGCTGCCCGGTGCTTTTAGCATAGCTGCCTCTTGGATTTGGGCTCCAGCACTATTTATATCGGTACAAGTTAGCTATCAAATGGGGTTGGCTGGACTTTTTTGGTTCACCGCACCTAACGTGCTTGCCCTTGTTTTGTTTGCTTTCTTTGCACCACGAATTCGAGAAGCTCTCCCCGATGGAGTTACGCTTCCTCAATTCATTGGAGAGCGTTTTAAAAGTAGTCGCTTAAAAAAGCTATATTTGTTTCCAACCTTATTTTATCAACTAATGGCAGTGACAATTCAGATTTTCGCAGGGGGAAGCCTAGTTTCATTGCTCACAGGACTACCACTCAATGCCGTTATGCCACTATTACTGGTAATAGCACTGATTTATACAATGATTTCAGGAATTAAAGCATCTATTATAACTGATGTAGTTCAATTGGGCATGATTTTTGGGCTTGGTGTTATTATTATCCCAATGGTTTGGAATGCTGGAGGTGGTTTTGAAGCAATAAAGGCAGGGCTTGCTGGCACACAAGGAGTCGCTTCAATTTTTGATCCCGGAGTTGCTTTTTCCTTTGGTATTGTTACCGCTATAGGCTTAATTGCTGGAGCTTTAACAGATCAACAGTATTGGCAACGTAGTTTTGCTATTCGCAAACAAAGCCTACGACCTGCATTTGTATTGGGTGGTTTGCTCTTTGCAATTGTTCCAGTGACTATGTCTATTCTTGGGTTTATTGCTGTTTCGAAAGGATTCGTAGTGCCTCAAGGGGCTGATATTTCGATGATCGGCGTTCAAACAGTAAGTGAGCTACTTCCTTCCTGGGCAGTGTTGTTATTTTTTATAATGCTACTTTCAGGGCTTAGCTCCACTTTGGATTCTGGTCTTTCTGCTATGAGCTCGCTCTGGGCAACTGACATATACCCTAAAGGCGGACTTCTTTCGGCTCGATTGTCCATGGTGATTATTGGGGTAGCGGGATGGCTTGTAGCGATTGCAGTAAACTCAATACCGGAATTTGGGCTTCAGCACTTATGGTGGATTTTCAATACAATTGCCGCCTGTGTTGCAGGACCAACCATTCTTAGCCTTTATTCAAAGCGAGTAAATGAAAAAGGAATGTTTTGGGGAATACTAATTGCTTTCGTTGGTGGTGTGCCTTTATTTGTCTATTCCAACATTCAAGGAAACTCAATTTGGATTGTCGCATCTGCACTATTTGTGGTTGTAGTAAGTAGTACTTTATCAATAATAAAGTATAATAAAACTACAAGTATTTAAATTAAAGTTTTGATCGTTCTCCTTATTAGCTCGTTATATTTCTTTTTGCCTGCATACATAGCAAATATGTGCCCTATATTTGCTATGGCACTGAGGTTGCCACTGGCGAAGCCAATAAACGAAAAGCTTTTTGGGGCACATAAAACTTGGCGGGGTTTTTACGCCGGCTTCGCCGGCGCCTTACTGGTACTTTCACTACAAAAATATTGGCAACAGCAAGACGTTTTAAGCGATTACACCTTGCTTGATTACAGCCAAATCAACTTGTTTTTGTACGCTTTTCTATTTGGCATAGGGGCTTTAACGGGCGATCTGGCCAAGTCTTTTTTTAAGCGCAGAGCCAACAAAAAATCCGGGGCGCCGTGGTTTCCCTTCGATCAATTAGACTTTGTTGCCGGCGCCCTAATCCTCACCTACCCATTTTACCAGTTACCCTTGGCAAATATTGGCGTCTTGCTTGTTGCAACGCCTCTCTTACACTTTTTAACCAATTGTGCGGGTTATGCGCTCGGTTTGAAAAAAGTTTGGTGGTAGAGGCGCAAAATGCTATTATTAAGCCGAATTAATTAAACACTATGGGAGTTGGAGGAGAAAAAAAGGCATTTCACGAAATAGGAGACACACAAGCTTCTGCCGCAGATGATAGATTTGAAATGATTTTGAAATTAATTGAAGACAAAGGCGGTGAAATTACTAAAGATGAAGAAAGCCCATTGTATACCGATATTGGCATGCAAGATTTGGAAATAGGGTTTGAAAGAGTGGTAGAGTTCAATCTTTTCGACATGAATTTCCGCATTGTAAGAGATGTAAAAACCGCTCGCATAGGTGGTATGGGAAAAAATAAACACCTTGAAGATTTGCCAAATCCACAAATCAACATTCATTTAAAGAGAAAGCCCGAACAAAGCCAACAATGGCAAGAAGTAGACATGGACGACCTCTTTTAATTGCCTCATTCACGGTTTAAGCAGCTTCGATAATTTGTTTGGCCCAACCCTCCATCTCGGCCTCTTCTTCGTCGGTTTCATGGTCAAAACCAAATACATGTAAAAATCCATGAATAAAAAGAATTTTCAGCTCCTGTTCTAGGCTATGACCTTTTTCTTTGGCCTGTTTTTTTGCCGTGTCCAAAGAAATAAAAATTTCACCTGCCATTTCAAAGCCAGTTGGAAACTCCTCCGGATGCAAAGTGGACTCAATATAACTTAAAGAAACCACATCTGTTGGCTTATTAAAGCCACGATGCGAATTGTTTATATGTTGCATTTCTTTATCATCTACTAAAATTAACGCCAAAATTCCGTCCGAAAAAGCCAACATTCCATCAATTTTTTTCTTTAAAATAGTATAACCGTTCTGCATCAGTTTATCGAAAAAGCTTATTTTAAAGCCCGAATCAACTTGATCTAAAAATTCTAAAGTAAGCATAAAAACTATTAATTACATTATTTTTGCCAAAGACTTTTATAGGTTAGCCATTCTTTTTCGTCGGTTTCCCAGTAAGAATAAATGGCAACACCTGTAAACGCATCTTTTTTTGATCTAAAATTATTTAATCCTCTTATTACTCCTCTCAGTCCTGTAGCCATATTTTCAATAGTCGGGTCAAAATTATCCCGTACATCCGCATAAGTGGGCACCCCAATAAAAATTTGCCTATTTGGCACAGCACGCGTTACGTAAATCACCTGTTGTTCTACAAACCATTCATAAAGAGATTCATCTTTTATGGAAGTGTCATATGCCATTACCGCAAACTGGTCCACATACTTAGCTAAATTTTGATAAAACTGAGTGGTGTTATATGGCTTATCAAGCCTATATCCAAACACTTGCTCTTCTTCATCTTTAAAATACTTTAAAAAGCTTGTTACTGTTTCTGGAATTAATTCGCCAATCGCCACCGAAAAAAGTGGCACAGTGCCAATGCGTTCTCGTATTTCTTTTGCTAAAAACACAAATTCACTATCACCATCAAAGGTAGGTTCAATGTTAAGGTGAATGCCATCAAATCCTGTTTCATGAATTAAGCTATAACTGGTATCTGCCACATTTTGCCTTATCCAACCTTTAGAAAGATCGATTTTAGATCTTAATTGACCAATCCAGGCCTCGTAAACTATGCTTTTGTCGGCTTGTCTGGCTGTGTACAAAAAGTCGCGTGCGCCTGCAAATCGATCAGAAGTTATTAAGCCTGTTTCCTCTAAAGGCCCCACATGCACAAACACATATTTAATTTGTTTTTCTTGAAATTCCTTTACTAGCTTTAAAATTTGGTCTTCACTCACGCCTGTGTTCACCCATTTATGCTCTAACCACACAGCGTTAGTACCTCTATTATAGTCAACGCCTGGATTATTAGACCTAAATCCAAACACAAAATACCATCCCACAAATCCAACTAAAAATAGAGCGGAGAGAAAGACGATGAATTTTTGTTTTCTTAAAAATTTCATTTATTAATTTGTTTTACAACTTCGTAAAGTAAAATACCACAAGCTGTGGCAACATTTAATGAATTTGCTCTACCATACATGGGAATTTCCACAGCTTCATCTAATAAATCAAAAACCTCTTGGCTAATTCCCTCTACTTCGTGGCCTAAAACCAAGCAACAGGGAAACGGATAATCGAATTTTTGAAAATGCGAACCGCCTTCTGCTAATTCTAAACCAATAATTTTTACGCCCTCTTTTTTAAGTTTATTTATGGTTTCAGTTGATGACGGAGCGTATTCCCACGGCACTATTTCTGTAGCACCCAAAGCCGTTTTTTCAATTTCTTTGCGGGGAGGATAGCCTGTAATTCCACATAGATAAATTTTGCTTACTAAACAAGCATCTGCAGTACGAAAAATAGCTCCCACATTGTGTAGGCTGCGGATATTGTCTAATAAAATGTAAATCGGAAATCTCTCTTTTTTCTTCAAATCCTTGGCAGAGGGCTTAAGTGACTGTATTTCCTCAAATGTTCGTTTTCGAAGCATTAAAAATATTAACGGGCAAACTGATACATGCGATCTAAAAGCTCTGTAAATTCTTTTTTTGTCATTGATTCGTCCGGTCTAAAATTTGGCGATTTATCCAAAATTCCAAGTTGATAAGCCACATTTATGTATTTGTAGTACCACCACATGTGTGAAGCTTCTTTTTTGACATCATTGTAAATAGGTTGAAATTTTGCCAAAACTTCATCACCCCCCAAATTACTTATCAACTCATCAAAAAAACTATTTCTTTCTAAAATCATAGCTTCACTAAGCATTTTTAAGCCTTGTATGCGTGTTAAGGGTGAGTCGGGTTTAAACGGGCTTTGAGTGTCGCTTAAATTGCCATTAACCAAGCCCAACATAGTGGCTAAAATTATATCTTCATAGTATGGATTTGTTGTAGGAACATCGGGGTAAAGCAAAATTTGTGGCTCGAGAGAGATTTCATCGTACCTGGATTGAGACGAGAACACAAAAAAGCAGAATTCCAAATTATTATAACAACTGTCAATAAAATCGGAAAATAGCGTAGAAAATTTAAATTTTTCCAATATCAAAGCAACCGCTTCAGCTCTGGTTATAATCTCTTCGGTTGGACGTTCACCGGCAGTCATTTCAATGCCATTGAGAGGCCCTTCTTTCATAAAAAACACATCTACTGCCCCCACGCTTGCCTGATCATTTTTTGCTCGCATAGGTGCACTCACCACTAAGTCTTTTGCACCATCTCTATTAAAGTCGGTGACGATAATTTTTTGTCCAAACCAATCGCCTTTATATAAACTTTTTATTTCTTGATAGGGCTTTGGACTGGCTTCAGAAATTATGGAAATATATGAAGTGTTACTGGAGCCTATATTGGGATAAGAAACTATAGTTTCTAGCGCGCCGTCTCTATTAATATCCGAAGTGGACACACTGCTCCCCATCATTAAATTATGAATTTTGCCCTCAAACGATGTAACCGATTGCGGCGGTAAATTTTTTAAACCAGTTATGCTCGACGCAACCGCGCTACTACCCCTTACAAACCACAATTTCGCCAATTTCAGTTTTTCTTTAAAGGCAAATGAAGCGATAGATAAATCGTCAAATCTATCATTATTGACCTGTATAGAACTAATATTGAAACCAAACCATTGATTTTTGTGTTCACCCACAAAGAGATTATCGGGCTTTTTGCGATTTGTTGTGTTGGTAGTGAAATTTAAGAACATATAAACAGCACCGGTTTCACTGTGTTCAGTGTTGGAATATGCGTATGCACCAACTGCCAGGTCGGGTCTGGTGTTGGAGTCAAAGTTCCCCTGTGCCAAGGAAGACCCAAACAGACTATTTTCGGTATCACCCGAAATTAAGGTATTGGGGGCACTGGTGGACAAATCATATACGGGATTTGCCCTTTGAACATTGTCCCATGAGACTACATAGACATTCCCGGTAACTATACCGTCGGTATTTTTTGCCAAAGGAGCCCCGCTCACTATGTCGACAGTGTGGTCATTATTTATGTCGTAACCTAATGTCGACAACCCGTAGTAAGAGTTGTTATGTGGCCCATAGATGCTGATATCCGGTTGATAGACAGAAAAGTCATACTCCGATAAAAAGAAATGATTAGCGCCTAAAAAGCCATATGTCGCACCGCTACGATTACCGACGCTTTTCAAAGCACCGGGCGCTCCTATTATCAGATCTTGAAAAATATCTCCATTAATATTGCCAAAAGATAAAGAGGTGCCCAGTAAATCGTTTGAATTAGCACCTAAAATTGTAAAACTGGGCTGAGAAGGGCTTTTCCCTATTGGGCCGAGGTATACTTCAACTTTCCCTCTTTTCTCCTTGCCCGCTTGCGAATAATATGGGGCGCCTACGACAAGGTCTTCAAAACCATCTCCATTTATGTCTACTACGGCTACACTGGAGCCAAATTGTTCGTTGAGTTGTTGACCAGTTATCGTCAGTGGCTCATATGAATTGTAGTGATATTCGGTAAGCTCCAAGGCTCTTGCCTGTAGAGGCGAAGCCATTAAACTGAGCACTAGTAAGGATATCTTTAGCCTTTTCATTGATATTGATTTTAGTAAAGCTATTTTAACTGGTTTTGTTCAAAAATGAAACTGGACATATTTGGACATTTTATCTAGAATCGATTTGGACAAGTCTATTTGACTGTCCAAATCGTCAAAATAGCTACAACGACATGGTGCAGACAATTAAAAATGAGTTTTCCGACTACGTTTTGGACAGAAATACGGCTTCTAAGCTGTTAAAAATCTCTGTTCGTACGCTAGACAGGTATTTGCGCGACAATAAACTGAGTTGTTCAAAAGATGACGGCAGAATATGGCTTTCTAAAGCTGAAATAAGTGATTTTAAGCACTTAAGAGAAGAGCGCCAAGCTAGACGGATTTTAGACAGGACTTACAGTGATTTGTCTGTGGAAAGTGGTTCGGACAATGGCGACTTTGTGGCGGGTAGGTTGTCCAGTCATGTACACACCGGCGAAACTGGTGCGGTTGAAAGTGTATACAAAGCGCTTTACCAAGAAGCTAAGAATCAACTGGAAGACCAACAAAAAAGATTGGAAGGAGCGAATTATCGCGTGGGGCAATTGGAAGCTGAGTTAAAAAACACAGTACCAATGAGAGAGTTTCAACAAAAAGAAGTCTACTACCTTGAGAGTAGCGAAGACATGAAACAAAGAATGGAAAAGGTGGTTGAAAAGCTTAAAGAAACACAACGACAGTACCAAATTGAGAAGTATAACAAGTTTATTTACCTCTTGATACTCTTGGGGGTTTTAGCTTTGCAGCCGCTATGGTTAGCCATATCAAGCGCCTAGTAACTTGTTTATATCTTGGTCATCTTAATGTTTTCTTGCGTCAGCACAGTCATTTGTAAGCCGGGATACTTGTCTTTCATTCTTTGATAAATACCACCACTTTGTAGAAGTATATTTTTCAATGCATTAGGGTCGCCAATTGTTTTGAATACATAAGGTGTTTCCAGAGTATTAACGTGTAAAAAAATTTGCCCTTGGGGTAGAATTTCAAACCCTTGAGTTGCATCAGTTAAGCGCAAATCATTGATACTTACGGCTTCGGCGCCTGCGCCAAACAGCTCGTTTGTTAGGTCTACAAGCCAAATTGGATCAACATTCGTGAGTATGGAGATAACCACACCCGGCCCCTCTATATCCTCTTCACCACTTAGAATTTTGTACTTATTGATTTCATCTTCGATCGCTTTAAGTGCAGATGATTGATTTGATGTTTCTTGCAAAGTCTTGGTTAATTCATCGGTTTCTACTTTTAAGTTCTCGTTTGTGGTCTTTAGTATTTGTATTTCCCGAAAAATATTTTTACGTAAATCACGATTTTGATCCCGCAAAAGCCCAAATGAACGACCTTGTAAAACAACAAAAAATCCGAGTAACAATGATGTTAAAGCGATTGTAACTACTCTTTTATTGTAGTTTATCTTCATTGTGTATTAGTTAATTTAGCATATTTGATAGAAAGATTACCGTTATATAGAGGCGCACTCAGCTCTTTCAGTATATCCACCGTAAATATAATCCCAGCTTTTTTACTCCTTTCCAAAAAGGCTTTTGTAAGCGGAGAAATCTTAAGTGTTTGCTCAATTAAAGCGGTATCACCAATTACGGTTATTTGCACAGGTGGCACTAAACGCGAGTTGTTTATCAATATGCTATTTCCAACCGCGCTAATGGCCGTATTATTGATTACACGCTGTTTGTTAACAACAATAGCTTGTGGTTTGGTGGTGCGCAAAAGATTAAGTAAATCTCTTAAGTCGGAAGCATGAATTAAGCTTTCACTATCCACCTTTTCAAAATCTCTATCTAACTTAGGATTATCATTTAAATAGATGTTTACCCCAGGCCCGCTTACTTCTGTAAGGCCTATTTTTTTCTTTAAATCATTTAGAATTTGCAAGTTAGAGCTCTTGGTTACAAACTCATTTTTTTGTTGGTTATCTTCTATGCGTTGACGCAAAGAAACTATTTGAGCTTTTAATATAGTTTGTTCATCAGAGTAGGATTTTACCAGATCTCGTTGCGCATCAATTTCTTCAGCCGGAAATTGGCTTGAAATAGGCACAGCCGACTTAATTTGAAAAGATACGAGAGCACCCGTTATTAAGCCTGCAAAAATAAAAGTAAAAGCAACTTTTTTATCCATTATTGACATTTATTCCCACTCAATAGTAGCGGGTGGTTTATTAGTGATGTCGTACAAAATCGATTCGATACCAACTGTAGCAGTAATTTCTTTGCTAATTTCTCGTAGTAAATCTAAATCCATTTTATAAAAATCAGCAGTCATTGCCTCGGTAGAACAAACAGGTCTCAAAACAATAGTCTCCTGTTCAACACTGTTAAACATTAGTGGCAGCAAAACAACCGGAAACTGCCAAATGTCTTTGTTTAGACCAGCGTTTTTAATTGAATCGTGCACAATTTTATCTGCCTTTTGAAGAACTTCAATTCTGTTTGTAGTTAAATAGGCGTTAACAAGTTTGATGTTATTTATGTCCTGCGCCAAAGAATACAAAACTCTGTTTACACTAGCAAAACGATTAGTAATTTGAGTTGAAATTTTATCTAAAGTTGCAAAGCTTTGTTCTGCGCCAAAAATTACAACTGGGTGTCGGTAGGTGCGCGCATCTCCTTGAACACCAACGCTTTTAATTGGCAACAGTAAGGCTTTTAAACCATACTGACTAATCAGTTGATTAATCGCTTTTTCATCTTCAATCCGACTAGTCGGATACACTTCTTCGGCTTCTTTATCGTTACACAGACATCTAACAGCAAGACCCGGCCCCGGAAAGGGGTGTCTCCATACCAGGTCGTGACTCAAGCCCAACAGCGATCCCAAATCGCGCACTTCATCTTTATATAAGTCTTTAAGCGGTTCAATAACTTTACCTTCCTCAATCAGTTTTTGAATTTCTTCAACTCGGTTATGATGAGTTTTAATTTTGTCGGCATGCTTTGTGCCACCAGTTTCAATTGTGTCCGGGTAAATTGTGCCTTGAGCAAGCAACCAATCATCTGGGTTTAGGCCAAGGTCTTTAACGGCTTTGGCTTGAACATCTAAAAATAGTTTTCCAATTATTTTTCGTTTTTCTTCGGGCTCGTAAATTTCTTTTAAGCCTTCAAAAAACATTTCGCTAGCATCGTAAGCATGTAAGTTTGTAAAGCCCGCCGCTTTCATAAAGGTTTCAATTTCCACGCGCTCTTTAAATCGCATAAAGCCAGTATCTACAAATAATCCATACACACGCTCTGGGCCTAAAGCCTTTTCTAGTAAAGCAAAAGCTACTGTCGAATCTACACCACCACTCACCATCAAAAACACTTTTTTATCTTTAACTGTATTTTTAATCTCTTCAATTTGCTCATCTAAAAAGTTTTGAATACTCCATTCACGCGCTACACCACACAATTCAACAAAGTTTGAAAAAATATTCATACCATGAGGTGTGTGAGTTACTTCAGCGTGAAATTGAATACCAAAAAGATTTTTATCTAAATCTCCAATTGCAGCTTGTTCACAATCTTCACTAGAACCCAATGTCACAAAGCCTTCTGGCAACTGCGTTACTGTGTCGCCATGACTCATCCACACTTGTTCCTGTTTCTCCAGTCCACTGCTAAAAATCCCCTCAGCTTGATGAATATTTAAACTGGCATAGCCATATTCTTTATGAGCACCAGATTCAACTTTACCACCTAAGTGCTTCACCATTAACTGATGGCCATAACAAATAGCCAATACAGGTATTCCCAAATTAAAAATTTCAGGATCGCAGTCGGGCGAGCCCTCATCATTAACACTGGATGGCCCCCCGGATAAAATGATACCTTTGTAATGTTTTAAATCTTCTGCCTTGGTTTCAGCCTCTTGTATTTCGGAGTAAACACCCAATCGACGAATGCGATTTGCTATCAAATGTGCGTACTGTCCGCCAAAATCTAATACTGCTATTTTATCCATGCTAAGTTTCTTTGAATTAATGTTATCTCACTAGGATTAGGATCAATCACATTTCCATGTGAATCTTCTATGCCTTTTAACTTTAGTTTATACCTTTCTTCTGCTTGTTCCGTCAATCCATCAATAGTTAAATTAACAATTCTTGGATCAATTTTATCAACTTCAACACTAATTATTTTTGGGGAATCGGTAGTTGGATTGTTAAAATTTAAGTCTATAAGTTCAAATTGGTCGGGATTGATTGGCGATTTTACACTTTCGTTAAAATGAATTGTTGCAGAATTTAGCGATAAGATTTTTTGAAAAATAACTAAAGGTGGTAAAGTGTCAGGTTTTAAAGCGAGGGAAATGTTAATGTCACGGCCTAAATTCTCTCTAAACATAGCCACATTTTCTTTTATCTCCTTCAAATTACCAGTAAAGCTCATACCGCGTGGAGCCTTAAAAATAAGACTATAAAAATCATTAGTGCTCGATTGGCGCGGAACATAAAGATTATAATTTTGATTAGTCAAAGTGCTATAAATAGCTTCTGGCAAAGAGTAACTAAAGCTAACATGAGTTGATTCACCAGGTTTTAAATTTATTTTTTGAGCAAAAACAGCTCGACCATTTTCAAAATATTTCCACATTCCAGCTGGAATATCGCCAACAAAGTCGGACCCATCGGGAGTGTAAAAACGAATAAAGCCAGTATAGTCGCCACTTAAAGGCGCATAGTCTGCGCCGAGGTGACTAATTTTAACATCCACATCAGCAGTTAGTTGAGGCGAGTTTTCTGCATTATCGCCTACATTTAAAGCGCGCGAAACTTCACGCACAATATATCGATTAGATTTCATGCCACCCAAATTTGTGTCTACAACAGCAAAAAAGTCTGCATCTGTTGGATTTGGCCACGCACCAGCCCAGCCTTTTTCTCTATATTTTTTCTCTAATTTCGCATCTTTAAAATAAAGTTGAATTTTTTTATCATACAAAGAGCTGTAAATAACTTCAGAAATTTGCCCCCATTTTTCTGGATGAAAAGCCGTTTTTTTAATTAATGCCTTAAGCAAAGGTTGAAGAAATTGCTTGCGTGTATATATTTGTTCAATGTCATGTCTATCAATATTATTTAGTTCATATTCAATATTTTCAAATATATTAGCCGCATTTAAGGTTTTATCTTCCACCTCAATTTCGCCCAATACAGCGACGATATCTTCTAAAATGTCGTAGTTAATGGCAACTACACCATCAATTTTAATATCTGGTTCATTTATGTTGAAAAACTTAATAAATTCCTCAGCCGATGAAGGAAAATCGGCATAAACATTCGCATCGCGAAAAGAATGACCAGTATAATTTTCGTTGGCTAGCAAGTCGCCATAGGGATATGGCGGCTCCACATAGGCATGGTCATCAACTGCGCCATAAACATCGTGTAGCTCAACATGTATTTTGCCAGAGCGAAATTGCACCAACGCAAAAGCCGAAGCAAAGCCACCTGTTGGCCTTAATTCTCCAGTGTTTTGAGCAACTAATAGGTAGTTTTTAGCTTGAAAAGGAAAACCAGCCAATTTAAAGGAATCGGGCAAAAATGTCAGCAGACTACTAAAAGAAAAAACTACAAAAAGCACAGCGCCTACTGTTACAATAAAAAGCGATAGCAGAATTCGCTTTGCGTATAGCAACCATTTAGCTTTTTTACCCCCTCTGATCTTCGGTTTTTTCATAGAATAAGTTTTGCTCATCTTAACACGAGTAACTCACTATGACAGTAAAAAATCCTTAAATTGTTTGATTTTTTCAGCAGATTTTTTTACATCATCCAAAGATGGAACAAGTGCAAAGCGAATAAAACCTTTTCCTGGATTTTTTCCTAAAAAGTCAGTGTCACTAATTAAACTACCTGGAATACCAGCAACAGCAATATCAGCATGGAGCAATTTAGTGGCTATTTCTAAGTCATCAAAGCCTTGTGGTAGTTCTTGCCACAAAAACATACAAGCCTCTGGAGCAGACTTGGGAAATCCTAAATACTCAAAAGCTTCCATTAGCACATCTCGTTTTTCTCTGTACTCAACACGCATTTTAGCAGTGTGCTCGTCGTCCCCCAATGCCGAAATAGCAGCCTCTTGAATAAAATTTGGTGTACCACTATCAATATTGGTTTTCAAATTCTTAAAAGTATTAATAACATCTGGGTCTCCACACACAAATCCAGCCCTATAGCCGGTCATATTTGATCTTTTAGATAGCGACTGAAAAACAATCACATTTTCCTTGCCGGCCTGTAAGGCAGTTGCAGGTCTAATATTTTCATCAAAATAAATGTCAGAATAAGGCTCATCTGAAGCCAAAATTAAATTATTTTTGTGACAAAATTCCAAAGCTTTTTTGTAAAAATCCACATCAACTTGTTTTCCAGTTGGATTATGCGGGTAGTTCAACCATAAAATTTTAGCTTTATCCAAAATTTCTTGAGGGAAACTTTCAAAATCAGGTAAAAAATCGTTCTCCTTATAAAGACCATAGTAAAAAGGAATTCCTTCGGCAAAAATCGCACCCGTTTTATATGGAGGGTAGCCAGGAGTTGGCACTAAAACATAATCTCCAGGGTTTACATATGCTTCGGCAAAGTTAAAAACAGCTTCTTTTGCTCCAATAGTTGAACAAATTTCAGTTTGGGGATCCACATCTACATCAAAACGACGCTTCATATATTCGCTTACAGCCTTGCGATACTCTGGCATGCCAATATAGCTTGGATAACCCGAAGATTCATGTTTTTTAATAGCGCTAACAACTTTTTCTTGAATAAAATCTGGTGTGGCAGTAGTTGGATCGCCAACACCAAAATCAACTACAGGAATGCCTTGTTCGCGCAATTCGGCAATTTTATCGTTAATAACTTTCATTGGGTAGCTAGGCAAACTTTGTAATCTATTTGAAGGAGGTATTTTCATTTTAAATTAGTTAATAGTTAGAGTTGATAAAAGGTCGTTAAAGGTTTCGGCGCGACGAATAATTGATAAACTGCCATCTTCCTTTAACAAATATTCAGCATGTTTAAGTTTTCCATTATAGTTGTGAGCCATAGCATACACATGTCCGCCAGAATTATGAATAACAACAATATCTCCTACTTTTGCTTTCGGTAAAACTCTTTCCTTAGCAAATTGATCATTATTTTCACATATTGAACCGACCACAGAAACTATTTCGGTTTCTTGTTCATCCGAAATCAATGAAACATAATGATAAGCATCGTAAATTGCAGGTCTGGGATTGTCGTTTGTACTAGCATCCACGCCAATAAATTTTTTATAAGAATCTTTAATTACTACAACTTTACTCACCAGCCAACCAGCATCAGCAACAATATAACGGCCAGGTTCCGCCATTAATCTAGGCGCCTTAAGATTGTATTTGGCACATTGTGTATCAAAACTTTCTCTCACACTTTTAGCAATATAATCCATATCTAAACTAGGCTTTTCGGGATGATAAGGCACACCAAAACCTCCACCCATATTTAAAACTTCAATCTCAATGCCAGTTTCTGCTTTTGTTTGAGCCACAACTTCCAAAAGTTTGGCAATAATTTCTGCAAAATAATCTTTTTTATCAATTGGTACATTACTACCTGTCATCATATGAATACCAAATTTTTTCACACCAAGTTTTTTAAGTTCGCTATAAGCTTGAGGCGCTTTTTCAAAGGGAATTCCGTACTTTGCATCGGGCCCCGCAAAAACATTGCTAGCTTCTACTGCATTGCCCATACCAGGATTAATTCTTAGTGAAACCATTTCTGGCACACCAATTTCGGTCAACATAGCTATGTTACTAATGTCATCTAAATTTAAAATAAAGCCATTTTCTTTCGCATATTTAAGAGTTTGAGCAGGCGTGAAATTTGCCGTAAACATGCCATTTAATCCAAGTTGATTACTCAAAAAAACTTCAAAATCACTTGAGGCATCCATGCCAAAACCTTCTTCTGCAATGATTTTTAAAAGCACAGAATTGGAATTTGCTTTAATCGCATACAAAGATGAAAAGTCCGGAAAATATTTTTTAAAAGCTCCCGAAAATCGTCTGCAATTTTCTCTAATTCGCTTTTCACTATAAATGTAAAATGGCGTTGGAAATTGCTTAACGGCTTTAAGTACAGCTTCTTTAGGATAATAAACCACATCTGGGTTAATATTTGTCATTATATAATTTGGTAATCTTTCAATAATTGCTCCAGTTTTTGACGATTTTCGGGTCGCATTTCGCAAAGTGGTAAACGGAAAATTTCCTTGCACTTACCCAACATAGCCATAGCTGTTTTAATTGGCAAAGGATTTGTTTCAATAAAAATGTCGTTAAAAAGACGCAGATTTTTATAATGAATTAAACGGGCCTCTGCAAGATTTTGCTCTTTAATCAATTGTAGCATTTGCACTATTTGTTGAGGCACCAAATGTGAAGCCACAGAAATAACGCCATCTCCACCCAAGCAACTTAGCGCAAAAGTTAGCGAGTCATCACCGCACAAAACAGTAAAATCGTCCGGAGTATTTTGAATAACCTCCATCATTTGGCTAATATTGCCCGAAGCCTCTTTTACACCAACTATATTGGGCAACTTAGCAAGGCGCACCAAAGTTTCAGTTGAAATATTTACGCCTGTACGCCCTTGAATATTATAAACGATGATTGGTATGCCAATTTTGCTTAGCTCTTCGTAGTGACGATATATGCCCTCTTGTGTAGGTTTATTGTAGTATGGGCAAACTACCAATGCGCCATCTGCCCCGTTTGTGTGAGCATCGGTAGTCAATTCAACGGCTTCAGCCAACGAATTACTGCCAGTTCCAGCAATAACAGGTACGCGGCCAGCCACTTGTTGAACCACAAATTTCACAATTTCCTTGTTTTCGCTATGAGAAACCGTAGGCGATTCGCCAGTTGTTCCACAAGGCACTAAGCCGTTTATACCAGCCGATATTTGATCTTCTATAATTTTACCCAAGGCCTCATAGTCCACACTTTTTCCGTCGCTGGTAAATGGTGTAATGATTGCAGTTAAAACTCCAGTAAATTTTTTAGACATATTTATTGATTGAGGTGATTAATTATTTTTGAAAATATTTTAGCAAAATCATAAAACCCAGTTTCATCTTTTAACCACTCACTAGCCATAATTGCGCCTATTGCAAAGCCCTCTCTACTACGCGCGGTGTGACTAATTTCAATAGTATCAAACGCAGAGTCGAAAAAAACTTTGTGCGTTCCAGGCACATAACCACCGCGCGTAGAGGTTACATGTAACTCGTTTTCGGCAATTGGCCTATCCAAAGTTTGGGTAATCACTTTTTCCTTTTTCGGATAATTGGCAAGAATTTTATGTGCGGTAGTTAGCGCAGTGCCCGAAGGGCTGTCCTTTTTTCTTTTGTGATGAAACTCATGCATAAAAACATCATAATCTTTTTGATTAGCCAACAAGCTAGAAGCTTGCTCTAGAACTTGCCAAAACAAGTTTACTCCCACAGAAAAATTAGAACCCCACATAAAACCAATACCAGCTTTTTCAACTATTTTCCTAGCCTTCTCCAAATGCTCATACCAGCCAGTTGTTGCCATAACTAAAGGTTTTTGCAACCTGCAAGCCTGCTTAATATTTTCCAATACTGTTTCGGGAGACGAAAAATCAATTAACACATCAAATTTATCAGCGTCTTTTAAACTTAAATGCGCCAAATTTTTATAGTCTGCATTTTCGTAAGCATGATCAATAATTACACCAATTTCATGACCTCTATTTACGGCATTTTCTGCAACTAGTTCACCCATAACACCATGTCCTACAATTCCAATTTTCATAGCAAAGAATTAAATAAATAATTGAGCAATCTGCACAGCATTTAAAGCCGCGCCCTTTAATAACTGATCTCCACAGATAAAAAACTCCAATCCGTTTTCACCAAATACTAAATTTTGTCTTATTCTGCCAACCTCAACATCAAACTCAGTAGAAGCATTCAGCGGCATGGGATAAACATTATGAGCAGGATTATCCACCAATTTTACACCAGGTGCTTGGCTTAAAATCCTCATAGCATCATCTCTGTTTATCGGCTTTTCTGTTTCAATAACAATACTTTCGCTATGCGCTCTCAAAGTGGGAATTCGCACCGCTGTACAAGAAATTTTAATCGAATTGTCGTTAAATATTTTTTGCGTTTCCCAGGTTACTTTCATTTCTTCTTTCGTATAAAAATTGTCCTGAAATTTGTCAATTTGCGGAATTAAATTAAAAGGGATGGGATGAACAAAAACATGATTTTCGGCCTCTTCACCGTCTAAAACTCTTTGAGTTTCCTCCACTAATTCTTGCATGCCTTCTGCACCGGCGCCCGAAGTTGCCTGATAAGTGCTTACAATAACTTTTTTTAATCCAAACTCCTTATGTAATGGATATAGCACAACAGCCGCAATTGCTGTTGTACAATTAGGATTTGCAATGATTCCTTGATGATTTTTCGCCTCGTGAGCATTCACTTCTGGCACAATTAAAGGCACATCTTCGTCGTATCTAAAAGCAGAAGAATTATCGATCATCAAGCAATTTGAAGCCACCACTCTATCTTTCCACTCCTTACTAAAGTCGCCACTTACCGCAAAAAGCGCAATATCACTCTCTTCAAAAATCTTTTCACTAATAGCTTCAATAGTAATGTCACCAAAAGGAGTTGAAACAACTTTGCCAACAGATCTTTCCGACGCAACTAAACGAAGACGCTCAACAGGAAAATTTAGCTGATGCAAGCAGTTAATCATCTCCATACCCACAGCTCCTGTAGCACCCACTATAACAATATTTTTTGCAGACATAATAATAAATTAAATTTTTAAAACAGCTCTTTGTGTAGAGCGCGAGTAATTTGTAAACAGTCTTTTTCGTCTACAATAAGGGTTAAATTGATGTTTGAATACCCAAATGAAATCATGTGAATCGTAAATTTTGAAATTACATGAAAAACTTTTGATAAAAATCCAGCATCACTGCACATATTTGTGCCCACCAAGCACACCTTCGCTTGGCCAGAAGTTACATTCACAGTAGAAAAAGCACTTAACTCTTGTAGAACGCTTTTAGGAATCGCACCATTTACACTAATAGAAATAGTGACTTCTGAAGTGGTTATAACATCTATAGAAACTCCGTGTTTACTAAAAATTGAAGACACCCGATTAACAAAACCAAATTCATCCAACATATTATCGGAGCAAATATAAACAACATTAACACCTTTAGTAATTGTCACCCCTTTTAAGCCATTTTTTTGAGTTTTATTTATCACCGTACCTTTGGCCAAAGGGTTAAAAGTGTTCTTAACCACTACATCAATATTTTCTTTAACAGCCGGATGTATGGTTTTAGGATGAAGAACTTTTGCTCCCGAATAAGCCAGTTCCGCCGCTTCTTGAAAAGAAATTTGTTGCCATAATTTAGTGTTTTCCACATCTCTAGGGTTGGCAGTTAAAATTCCATCCACATCAGTCCATATTTCTACACTTTTTGCGCCAAGCAAAATGCCTGCAATAGAAGCCGAATAATCCGACCCTCCACGTCCCAAAGTGGTAGTATTCCCATCTTTGTCGGCACCTATATAACCTGTTAGTACAGGCACACCACCAGCTTGTAAAAAAGGGATAATCTTGCGTTTATACGAAGTTTTGCTTGTCTTAAAATCAACATTAGCCGATCCAAAATCACTATCTGTGCGCAAAATTTCTCGCGTATCAAATCGCTCCGCTTTCACCTTCATTGAGTCAAAAACAAAAACCAAAAGATAGCTGGAAAGTCTTTCTCCAAAAGAACTTAAATTGTCTAAACTCCTCGGTGAAAGCTCTTTTAACATTGCAATTCCCTGCAGCAAAAGCTCAATTTCTACAAATAGAGGCTCCATGTTTTTAGCCCAAAAAGTTTTCACTTTAGGCTGGACGCCAAAGCCCAACAACAATTCTTCATGTTTTTTCCTAATCGTTAAAATGCTTTTTTCAACCTTCGCAGTATGACCTTTTAAGGCATCTTGGGCACTATTTATAAAAGAATCAGTTACGCCACTCATGGCCGAAACCACTACTACAGGCTTATTTTTAAGATTCTGCTTAACTATATTCGCTACGTTTTTAATGCTTTCTCGGCTTCCCATAGAAGTCCCTCCAAATTTCATTACTATCATATATACAAGTTAATAAACAAAAACTCCCCGTAAGTGCGGAGAGTGTAGGTTTTTCTAGCGTCTAACAAAAACTACCTCTCCGCTTGGGGAGCTTGCTTGGCAGCCTTCTTAGAATTGATATTAAAAACCATAATCGAAAAAATTTACTTTATTGTAATTTATCCAATTTGTTTGTCAAACAAATTAAGAAGCTAAATAGCTTTCTACAGCTTGCGACAATCTGGCATAAGTGTCTGTGCGGCGTGCTTCGTCACGGTCTAAAGTGGTTAATCTAAAGCCGTAATATGGGCTAAAAAAGCCACTTGCCGGCACTACACAAATTCCTGTTGATGCTAACAAATAGTATGTAAACCGCTTATCCAAAGGGAAATTTGGCTTATTAACTTCATTTTCTATGTATGCACGCGCTTTTTCATTAGCAATTGGCAAGGTTTGATTTTCGTTTAATACACCTTCTTCAAAAAGAGGCATCATATAAAACGCACCCTGTGTAGGATTCACTTTTAAGCCTTTAGTTTTACTCAAAACACCAGCAATGTGAGACGCATTTTTAGCTAATTCTGCATTATATTTTTTGCTCCATTCGTCAAAATCTGGATGATCATAAATTTTAGGAACAATAAATTGAGCCATACTCACTGCACAAACCTCAAGCAACACGCGTTTTTTTACAGACTCGCAATAATTCAAATATTCTTCGTCTAATTGAGTATTATGAAATTCAAGCCAACCACCTCTGCCACCAGGCCACGGAACATCTTTCGAAGTACCTCGCATTACAATTAAAGGTACGCGATTATGCGCAATTTCAGTAATTTGATCACAAGGTTCACCGCTTAAAATCATTCTAAAATAAACCTCGTCAGAAATAATCATTAGTTTATATTTTTCAGCCAACTGCACTATCGCCTCCAAAGTTTCAGCACTATAAACCGCTCCGGTTGGGTTATTTGGGTTAATTACCAAAATACCAACAACACCGGGATTAGCCTTAATTTGCTCTTCCATATGCGCAATATCAGGTTGCCAAGCATTATTTGGGTCCAGTTTATAAGTGATTGGATCAGCCCCTGCAGCAAAAGATTCCATTGATGCATGAGTTGGATAAGAAGGTGTAGGTTGAAGAATGCGAGACCCTTTTGGCAGCATATGGTATAGGGCGGAAATTGCCGCACCCAAGCCGTTAGTAAACAACACATATTCGTAATCCAAATTTGAAGATGGAGAAAATTTCTTTGAGTAGTCAGTTATCCATTTTCGAGTTTCTGGTAAGCCACGAGAGTGCGAGTAACCAAAAACAGCATCACCCTGTTTATTAGTTTCTTCAACAATTAAGTCCTTTAAAAACTGAGGCACAGGCCAACCTTTAGGCACTGGGTCACCAATATTTTCTCCCACAAATTTAAAATCAGGATCAAGCTCTTTAAGTTTTTGAGCAACATCAACAATTTCGCGGATACCATATTTCATTAAAGAAACTTGGGGATTAAATAACTGAGTGCGCATAAAATTTGGTTAGTTGGATTTAAGAAATTCTTTTTTGATTAGTCGACCTCCACAAAAGCGCAGTACTAAGGCCAAAGCCTCTTCAAAGGCTTGTTGTACATATTCATCATCACTTTGAGAATTGCCATCAACCTGCAGTAATAAATGAGTAGTCGAATCTGTAATTTTAGTTAACAAGCTGTCTCGGTGATTAAAATCACGAGCTATCACCGTATCATTTTTATCGCTGTAAATAAGTTCACCCTCATCAAGTATTTTTTCTTTTTCATCTGCCATGTCGAGAAATTTTTCACCTTTATTTGCAAACTTTAAAGCGACAGGTAAAGCCAATTTAGACATATCAAAAGCTCCAAAGGGCAACTGATATTTAATGGAAATTAAATTGTATATATCTACTAAAGTATTCACATTATAAAGGTCCTTCCCATTGGCAATGCGATCAATTAGGGCTACAGAGCTAGGTTTTCTTTTGCTCGGGTCAACACCAAAAGCCTTGTACATTGCTTTAAATTCCGCAGAAATTGGTGAATTCTTCTTTAAATCTTCAGCATCAATTTCAGCCAAAATTTCCTGCTTAATTTTTTCTAATTCAGCATCATTTTTAACAATTTTAACATCTTCAATTTCGGCCCACATTACTTTTATAGCGGGAAATTTTTCTAAAACATCGGCTTTAATTTCACATAAATCACCTTTCACATCTTCAATTACAACTTTTTCCCTTTCAGGTAAATTGGCAACTTCGGTAAATCTATCAATAACAAACTTTTGATCCAACGCATCCAAAAACCAACCAGCTTGAGGACCGGAATCTTTGCCTATTAAAGCGGCATAAATGGCCATAAAACCTTCTCGAGCTTGTAATGTTGAAGCTTTTCTTAGTTCATGAATTTTGCCGTGTAACTCCTCACCACTTAGATTTTGACTAGTCAAAACTTGAGCAATTTCATTTAAAAAATTCTTTTGCTCTGATGATAAATCGTAGGCGCAATCAGGAATTTCTTCATGTACAGCAAATTTATAGGATTCAGGTGCATACTCGGTAAGCCAAAGTTTTACATAGTGAAGGCGTTTTTCGAGCTCGGCTTTGTCGGCCTCTGTTAAGGCAGAACCCTTAAGTTTTTCCACTTCCGCTTCAATATTTAAATGAGGCATTTGCACCAAAAAGACTAGCCTCGAAAAACGCGGCCTATAAACATCTTTAAGGTTTTGGGTAGTCAACTGTGAAAAGTGAAATGCCCTTTGAAAATCAGGAATAATATTATCAACAAGTTCAAAATAATGGTCTGCACACTCATCATAACGGTCAAATAATCTCGGAATTGTATCTCCTTCCGGGTTGAATTCAATTGGTTGCAGAGGTTTATTTCGTATCATCAAAAACCTCATTAATTCAGCGGGTAGTATGCGATTTATTGCTCTAGCGCTCGCACCTTCTCCTTTTGAAGAACTCATTTTTGCGCCACCCAAAAGAAAAAATTCGTAAGCTAAGTTGTATGGAACCGAAGTTTTTAAAACTTCAGAACAAATTTTTTCACCAACATCGTGCGAACCTCCTGCTGCGCAATGATCTTTGCCAGCACCTTCAATGTCAACTTGGTAACCGGCCCATTTTACCGGCCATTCAACTTTCCATGGCAGTTTTGCCTTACCTTTAAAGGGTGAAATTTTACCGGTATTACCGCATCCTGTAGCCCAAGTTACCATATTTGGCATACAAGTATAGCTCACCTCTTTTCCGTCCCAATCTGTCACTTTTGTTGTACCAACCTTGCCACAATTTTCACAAATAACCTGACAAGGATGCCAATCTGCGTCTTTAATAGACCCACTCACATCTTTATAAATTTTACGAATATCCTCTTCGTGGTTCATAACAATTTCAATCCATTTATCATACATCCCTTCGTAATACCTTTCACTAGCCAAGCTATATTCAACTTTAAAACCCAGCCCATCAATAACATTTGCAAATTCATTGCCAAAATATTCAGCAAAGTTTTTCGGCTCACCATATTTTTTTGCTAAAATTTCAGTAGATTCTTTTTCAAAAAGTTTGTCGTTACTTGCATTCGGCACAGGCACATTCATCAGCGGTTTGCCCATATGCTCCTCAAAAACAGCTTTATCCAAATAAATTGGCAGGCCATCCATAGGGTCAAAATCATTGAATTCAAAAATGAATTTTGAATCATAACCCTTTTCTTGAAGCGCTTGATTTACCATGGCATGCAAAACCACACCTCTTAAAGAGCCAACATGTACGCGCCCAGAAAGTGTTTTTTCATCACGCAAAATAAAACTTTTTTTCCCAGGGAAAAGCTTTTCAATTTCTTCTACTACCTCATCAACCCAAAACATATTTTAAAATTAATACTCGCAAATTATAGATTGCTTAGTTTTGCTATGCAATGATGAATATTATTCCATATCAAAATTTGGAGAGCTTTCCGATCCACGCTGTCTTTCTATAGTTACAAAGCGCATTTGCTCCTTTTTAAATGCCAATTCCACTCTACCAATTGGCCCATTACGATGCTTTTTAATAAAAATGTCGGTAATACCTGCTCTTTGCGAATCCTCTTCATAATAGTCTTCACGGTACATCATCATAACCACATCCGCATCCTGCTCAATCGCTCCAGATTCACGCAAATCAGATAGTTGGGGGATTTTACTTGGTCTTTGCTCAACCGAACGAGACAGCTGAGAAAGCGCCACAATCGGAATTCTAAGCTCACGCGCTAGCCCTTTTAATGAACGGGAAATCTCCGAAATTTCCTGTACTCTATTACCCAAATTACTTGTACCACTCTTTCCACTGGTCATCAATTGAAGGTAATCAATAAACAAAACATCTAAGCCGTGCTCCATTTGTAGTCTGCGCGCCTTAGCTCTTAATTCCACAATCGAATTTCCAACCGAGTCATCAATAAAAATTTTCATTGAATTAAGGTCATCCATTACGGCACCAATACGAGCAAAATCGGAGTCGTTTAATTTACCTGTTCTCATTTTCCACGAATCAACACCCAATAGAGAACAAAACATTCTTTCCACAAGCTGTTCCTTGGACATTTCCAAAGAAATGATTCCTACAGAACTGGTTTTTTTAGCAATATTCTGCGCCATATTTAGTGCTAAAGCAGTTTTACCCATAGATGGACGAGCCGCTACAATAACTAAATCTGCGGGTTGCAAGCCAGAAAGTAGGTTGTCCAAATCGGCAAATCCGGTTGGCAAACCACGATATTTTTCTTTCGCCTCAGGATCATGCAAATCAGAAATTTTCTCATAAGTTTGATTAAGCACCTCTCTAATATGCACAAATTTATCGCTCAAAAATGTTTGAGAAACATTAAAAAGTGCCTTTTCAGCTTTTTCTAAAAGTGAATCAATTTCTTCTACTTCATTAAAACCGTGAGCTTTAATTTCGTCGCCAGCCTTGATTAATTTTCTTAAAGTAGATTTTTGTTTAACAATCGAAGCGTATTGAAAAATGTGAGTTGAAGTGGGCACAGCGCCAGTTAACTCCACCAAATAAGAAGCTCCGCCAATTCTATCTAGCTCATTTTTGTCCTCGAGAATATTGGTTATTGTAACCAAATCTATAGGGCTACGCTTTTCGTACAAAGTTAAAATCGCTTTATATAAAGTAGCGTGATTTTCATGATAAAAGTCATCTGGGCTAAGCAAATCTGCAACTTTTATGATCGATTCCTTGTCGATGAGTAAAGAGCCTAATGTAGATTTTTCTGCCTCTAAGCTGTGTGGGGCAACATGTGTGAACTCCGCCATAAATAAAGATTTTAGATTGGGATTATAGACCTCGATATTAAGCAATGCAAGTTGAAGAAATGGGCTAAGGGCTGGCTATTTGGGCAAAAAAATGGTAAAATAAGGGGATTAATTTTATTTATGAAAACCAAAAACATTACAGTTTGTTTAAGAAATTTTAATGTAACTAGGGTTATATGGTTTCAGTCAAAAGGAGGCAGTTTGCCGAAGTTGCCAGGAGGCGGAAGTGCTAATTCAAATGAAATCACTCCAGAGGACGAGGCAGCCTTTGAAGAACAAAACTCATTGGGTGGACCTGTTATTACACCTGTTGAGGGTGGAAGAGCTTCAATTAGACAAAGAGTGACAGGCGCATTAGGAGGTGCAATTGACGGAACAGTTGGCAGAGTGCCATTGGTAGGTCAATCTATCGCTCATCCAATCAGGGCATTTAAAAACTTAATTCATGGCGTTCTCCATCCTGTCAAAAGCGCTAAAAACTTCGCTGGAGGGGTTAGAAGAACATTCACTAGGCGTCCAAAATTATAACCAATCAAATTTGGAACGGAAAAAACTCGGCTCATATGGCGAAAATATTGCCAGAGCCTATTTACTAAAACACAATTACTCAATTTTGGGACAAAATTTCCATAGTAGATTTGGCGAAATCGATATTATTGCCCAAAATCAACAGGACTATGTTTTTATTGAAGTAAAGACTAGAATAAACACAAGTTTTGGTGAGCCCGAAGAGTCTATAAATCGGCGCAAATTAATTAAAATCTACAAAACGGTTTATCATTACTTGGAGCAAAAAGACCTAAAAACCAAAAATATTCATTGGCGTATCGATTTAATTGCCATAAAATTAGCTCGAAACTTAGAGGTTGAAACTTTAAATCACTACCAAAATATCTTTATATGAATGATAACAAAAAACTCTCAATTGTAATTTTGATTTTATTCGCAATAGGAGCGGTTTTTACAGTTATTTGGGGGCTTTTTTTAAACCAGGGAACGCTTGTTGTAGAGGGTGATGCCCCATTTGAAGTCAGTGTAATTACTGGGCCAACCGAAAAATGCTCGCAAAGCCCTTGTAGTATAGAGGTTAAACCAGGGATGCACACAGTTATTGTGAGAAAATCTGGCTTTAGAGAAGAAAGACAAGATGTTGAAGTTAAAAGGTGGAAAGACAATAAAATCGCAGTGGATTTTGAGTTTATACCTGTAATTAAAGAGGTTGAAGGTGAAGAAGCAATTAGCAAAACTGAGCATTTTACATTGCAAAACCAGGGTGATGGACGCCAAGCACTTATGTTTGAAAATACGGAAAACAGTGAAGAAAAAGTTGTGGCTTACTTTCCAAAACCGCTTGAAGATGCGGAAGTTTTTACATCGAAAACAGAAAGTGCAGTAGCCGTTTTAGACAAATCTAGTACGGAAAACACAGTTTATTTAGTAGATGTTGCGAGTTCAAATAAACAGAGTGTTTTTAAATCTACAGCACCAATTATTCACATTTCAGTTTCTCCAAACGGCAAAATGCTAACCGTATTAACAGATGAAAAAAGCTATTTGGTGTATGAAAATGGCGATTTTGAAGAGTTGAATTTTAAGATTGAGGGATTTGGAATTGATTGGTTTGATGACGAAATTTTGGCTATGGTTAGCCCAACACTGCTTAGTGGAGATGTGCAAATTAAGGCTGAAGAATTTATACAAAACGAAGGCGTGGCCTTTGATGATTATATGAAAATACTTGATGTAGCCAACGAAAGTGCTGAGCCAAATTTAGAAGAAAAGGTGCTATTTGTTTATTTTTATGACTTTAAAAATAAACGGGCAGAAAGATTAGTGACAGTTACCGGTGTAAAAAATCTTCCCGTTAGCTTGACTGTGGAAAACGGTAATTTGTTTTTTTATGATGAAGAAAACAAAAAGTATCAGATTGTTTTAGAGTCATAATTTCAAGAAAGTTTAGAAATTTTTAATAAAAACTTGATAAAAGTAGGACAGATATAAAAACTTATGACTGTCTCTATTTTTTCTTGTTATATGCAAGGCTTAAATTGTTCTTTAGTAACAATAGAAAGCCATATTTCTCGCGGATTACCTTCGTTTAGTATTGTGGGACTCGCAGATGCTTCTATTCAAGAATCAAAAGAAAGAGTGAGATCGGCATTAATGAGCTCTGCATTTGAATTTCCAAGCAATCACAAAACTATTAATTTAGCACCAGCACAGCTAAAAAAGCATGGCACACTATTTGATTTACCAATTGCCACTGCCCTTTTACTTTCTTCAGATCAAATTGAATTCAATAATTATGATAAAACCTTAATTGTTGGGGAACTTTCTTTAGACGGCTCTGTAAAAGGAGTGTTTGGCGCATTAATAGTAGCTGATTTTGCCCGTAAACAAGGCTTTGAGAGGGTGATTTTACCAGAATCAAATTTAGCAGAGGCGAAACATATAGATGGAATTGAAATTTTAGGCATTAAACACTTAAGCCAACTTAAAGACATTTCTCAACTAAAAAAGAGCCCAGAGCAAGTCGCGAATATCAATGTAGAAGCTCACCACACAATGGACTTTTTTGATGTTAGAGGCCAAGAATGTGCAAAAAGAGCCCTAACAATTTCCGCAGCCGGGCGTCATCATGTTTTAATGCAAGGGCCGCCCGGCTGCGGAAAAACTCTGCTAGCACAAACATTACCAAGCATTTTGCCGGAGCTTAGTTTTGAAGAAAAAATAGAAATCAGCCAAATCTATTCATTAAAAGGCCTTTTAGATAGTAATTCTTCGCTAATTTCTCAAAGACCATTTAGAGCTATACACAACACTGCATCAGCTATTTCCATTGTTGGAGGAGGTGCAAACCCCTTACCTGGAGAAATTTCCTTGGCACACAAGGGCATACTTTTTGTGGATGAAATTGCTGAATTTCCACGCTTTATACTCGAAATGCTAAGACAGCCACTCGAAAGCGGCACAATTCACATCAGCAGGGCGTCGGCAAACTACACTTTTCCATCGGCTTTTCAGCTTATTGCAGCCATGAATCCTTGTCCTTGTGGCTATTCTGGTCATCCAACTAAACATTGCAAATGTAGCCAATATAAAATTGAAAATTACACTAAAAAAATCTCAGGTCCTCTGCGCGACAGAATGGACATTTGCCTTTATTTACAGCCGGTACAAGAAGATAAAAGTGAGGAAAAATTAACATCTAAGCAAATTAGATTAAAAGTGGAACAAGCATTTTTAAGGCAAAAAAATCGTTATAAAAATGAATCAATCACTTTCAATTCAGAGTTAAGCCCCGCTCTAATAAAAAAATATGCAAAATTAAGTGAAGGTGCAAAATCAATTTTAGAAATTGCACTAAAAAAATTAAGTATTTCTATGCGTGAATACACCAAAATCATTAAACTGGCATTAACAATTTCAGACTTAGATGAAGTTGATATAATTGGTGAAACGCAACTGATGGAAGCCCTAAGTTACCGTCAAAATTAATCTATTTCAGCCTTAGATTTAAGGGTGGAAATAATGTCTTTTGCTGTAGACTCAATCATTGGATTATCTGGTGTGAAGTTTTCTTTTTTCTCCCACAGATCCACGATATTTTTCAAACTGCCAATTGCATAGTAGTCTTCGTCTAACTCAGAAATGTCGTTATATTTAGCTGTAGTTGAATATGGAAGTTGGAAAATACGACTTATAATTCTAGCAAAATCACGACGAGTAGCAGTTTCTTCAGGTCTAAATTTTGCTTCATCATCAAGTGCACCTTCGCCATATAAAGTTTGTACATAAGGAGCAAACCAATCTGTATCAGATACATCTTGGTAAAAATGCATAACATTTTTGTTGGTATTCAAATTTAAAGCATCCACAACTAATCGCGCCAATTCGGCTCTAGTAAGCTTTTGCAAAGGCTGAATGTAAAGTATGTCGCTAAATATTTTAGCTTCACTTTGCTTGTCTGAAACCTGCAAAACCACAGCTACACTACGAGATCCTTCCCATGGATTCCAGTCTAGTTGAAGTGATTTGCCGTCAACTAAAGCATGTTCTTTAAAAGATAATTCCGTGATTGTTTTGTGCTTAAAAGTTTGAGATTGATATGAAAAGCTCGAGTCACTTGCCTCTAAAACTGTTGCATCATCAGGCTGAATTTTGTCTGTGTAAGCCAACATCAATTTAATGTCTTCATCCCTTTCCGCTTGCAAATTTTTCCAGGTAAAACTAATTAAACCGTTTAAATCAACGCTATCAATTCTGAAATTATCAATACCAGTCACATCGTTTTCAACCAATAAACTTTTTTTATCGTTCTCTGAATTTTCGTCAACAAAAGTTAAAGCTTCCAAATAAATTTCAAGATTTTGCTCGGCCACATTGCTTGGCAAAGAAAAAGTCAATTGTTGCACCACATCCTCATCCTTCTTCATTGAAAAATTACCATCTTCTCTACTTAGAACTGTCAAACTTTTTATTGGCTCTATATGTGCCAAAACCTGTTGGTTTAAAAATGCACTACCGGTATTATGTAGTGTTAGAGTTGCAATATAAGAGTTTTCCTTTAAGTTTTTACTATCAACTTTTTGCAAAGAAACCTCTTTGATAGCTAGATCAAAGCTCATTTCTTCATTGGCAGAGCCATGTAAAACTGAGGCGTCCATCCAAACTTTACCTGGAGATGTAAAAAATATTGTTACAGCAAACAAAATTACCGCACCAAACAGAGATAAACCAATTATGCGAGCTAATTTCATTTGTGTTTTTGTAACGAATAAATCTAAACATTATACCAAAAAAAGCGCTTGTTTTCAAGTGGCTAAGCTGTAAAATGGACAAACTAACCGCGAATTATGGAAAATTTTATTGTCGAGGGGCAAATAGCTTTAAAAGGAACAGTGCAAATAAGTGGGTCAAAGAATGCAGTATTGCCTATATTATGCGCTACTTTGCTTACCGATCAAGAATGCATAATTAAAAATGTACCAAATATTGATGATGTAAGAAGCATGCTTCAAATACTGGAATTATTAGGTAGTAAAGTTAGTTTTGAAGGAAATACGGTGGTAATAAAGACGGGAAATATAAAAACAGACAAGCTGCCAAATGAATTAATTAGAAAAATGCGCGCTTCGATATTGTTGGCAGGACCAGTACTTGCAAGAAATGGAGAGATTAAAGTGGATTTTCCGGGTGGATGTGTTTTAGGAAAGCGGTCTGTGGATGCGCATACTTTTGGTTTTAAAAAGATGGGAGTGGAAGTGTTAGACGAGGTTAAAAAATTACATTTAAAAGTAAAAAAACTTAAAGGTGCAGATATTTTAATGCCAGAAATGAGTGTGACGGGCACCGAAAATATGATTATGGCAGCCGTTTTGGCTAAAGGGTTAACCCATGTTAGGCTTTCTGCTTGCGAGCCACATGTGCAGGATTTGTGCCACTTTTTAAACAAAATGGGTGCTAAAATTAAAGGTATAGGCACACCATATTTAACAATTGAAGGTGTAAAAAAATTGAAAGGAGCAGAATATAAAGTGATAGGCGATTACCTAGAGGCAGGAACTTTTGCTATTGCCTGCGCCGCAACAGGTGGAGACGTAGAAATTATTGGCTTTAACACAACAGATTTAGATGCTGTGTGGCAAAAAATGGATGAAGTAGGCGTGCCAGTTGAATTAAAAAGCAACAAAGTTAGAATTAGACCTGCTAAAAAAATGCATGCCGTGAATATGTTGAAAACGGCTGTTTATCCTGGTTTCCCAACCGATTTACAGGCACCTTTTGCAGTTTTACTAACGCAGGCACACGGAGTAAGTAAAATTTTCGAAACCTTATTTGAAGGCAGACTAAATTACTTGTTTGAATTAGAAAAAATGGGTGCCCGAATAGAATTTTTAAATCCTCATCAAGCAATTATTATTGGAGAAACCAAACTTAAAGGGCTACCAATAGCCAGTTGCGACATTCGTGCCGGAGCTGCAATGGTGGTGGCGGCCTTGGCTGCACAGGGTATAACCGAAGTTTCAAATATTAACTACATAGATAGAGGCTACGAAAAGCTCGAAGAGAAACTCTCTAACTTGGGTGCAAAAATTGAGCGAATACCATTTCAATAGTGCCTTCAAGGTCGGTTCTAAAAGATTCAATGCCTCTTTGCGCATACTTGTTTAAAGTTTCTGTATGAGGGTGATGGTAGGAATTGTCTTTGCCTGCGGAAATTGTGGCGTATTTTGGTGCGACAGCATCTAAATACGCGTCGCTGCTACTTGTTTTACTGCCGTGGTGGCCTGCTTTTAAGATGTGGGCGCTTAGGTCATAAGGAGTTTTTAAAATGTGTTCTTCCTCTTCAATTTCAGCATCGCCAGTAAAAAGCATAGTATTTTCGCCATATTTAAGCCGCAAAACCACTGAATCATTATTAACATTTTCAGGCGAAACAGCTAAAGATGGCGCCTGAGGATAGATGATATCAAGCAATAAACCGTCATTAAAATATATATCTTTCAAACTAGAGGCAAAAAGGATGTTAACGCCTTTTTCAGCGAGGCTTTGTTTGAAATTGGAATACAGCGCACTATTATAGTAAACACCCGTTAAAAGTACATTTTTAACCTTGTAGCGCTCTAAAGTTTCCATAAAGCCAAACATGTGATCGCTATGAGGATGTGTTAATATTAAAAGATCAATTTCATGTTCATGCGCAGGCAAAATTTTGGCGATGCTATCAGTTAAATTTAGGTTTGGACCGCCATCAATAATAATGTTGTATCCAAATGGACTACGAATAAAAGTGCTATCACCTTGGCCAACATCAAGAATGTATATGTGTAATTTACCATCAGGGATTTGCCAATAAAGGCTAATAGCAATAACAAACAAAGCTACAATCGCTTTCCAATGCAACATATTTGAGTACATAAAATTGCCTTCCACCCTAAAGCAACATTGTTAAAAGAATATAAACAAATGTAAAAAACAGAAAACTAAAACAAAAGAGCCCGCCGTAGGCGGGCTCTTTCTCATTTAAAATCAAACAAATACTTTAGCGGACTATTTTTTCTTTTTCTTTCTCCAAAATGATGGGAAAAATGCAGAACCTAATAGCAATCCAGCTGTTCCAATACCAGTTTCTGGTAGCATAATTTTGCTAACAACACCGTCATTTTCATTTCCAGCTGTATCTTTCGCTGTAATTTTCAACCAGTACTCCACACCAGGAACTAAATCTTTAAGTTCATAGCTAGAAGCAGTTTTACCTAATGAAAGTCCTTTATCGTATGTTTTACCACCATCTTGACTCTTATATAAGATTTGATCAGCCAAGTCTTTAGCCGCATCAGCACTTACAGTCCAAGTCAATTTTACAACTACATCGTTTACTACTTTAGCAACAAAGTTTGTAATATTTTCAGGAGCAAGTTTGTCGATAATTGAATCAGACATTTTACCTGCGAAAGAAGTAGAACTATCTTCAGCAGCAATCATATTGCCAGCTTCGTCTTTAATTTCTAAAGCTACAACAGAGTAATTAACATCTTCTTGGTTAGCAGTAGTTAATTTTGCTGTCATGCCGTCTTTATCAAGCACAACACCAACTACACTTAACTCTTTATCTGCATCTTTTTCAGAAACGATTAAGAAATTACTTGTAGGATCTTTACTTAAAACTACTTTTTCAGAGAAAACTACAGACAATTCAGTATTACTTGTAGCCTTTGCAGAAACAACTTTAGGAGTCGTTTTATCCAAAGGATCAACCGTAGCATCTTCTGCTTTAGGTTCTGCTTCACCGCTACCTACAAAGATTCCAGTGTCAGAAGTTCCGCTAGCAACTGGGTTAGCCGCCAAGTCTTCAACATCAGCAGTTACTTCCAATTTATATTCATCTTTTGATTTTTGCGGTTCAGTTACCAAAATAACCATTTTTTTCATTTCTTCTTCTTTTTCTTTGTCAGTTTTTTTATCGTCTTTTTTGTAAATTTCACCTTTATAGTCTTTTGCAAGCATAGCTTCGTTTACTTCTAGAGCAATCAAAGATTTACTATTTGTAATTTGAAAAGCCATTTCAGGAGATTTTGCTGGAAGTTTTACTTCTTCAGTAAAAACAACTTTTACTACAGTTTGATATAGCGCTTCAGCTTCAGCAACTTCAGGAGCTTCTTTGTCTGTTACAGCTTTGTCACCTGTTGGTCTTGCTGTTGCTTCAATACTATAGTTAACACTTTCATTTCCTGCTGCGTCGTATGCTGTTAAAGCAAAATAATAATCCTTAGCGTTCGTAAGAGATTTAACAGTGAACGAATTCACATTACCAGCATCAGCTGTTGTTGTGTAATCACCCGATGTAGCAGTTACAGGAGTAACCCCGTAATATATATTGTAACCGGTTACAGCAACATTGTCTGTTGATGCATCCCAAGTTAGAGTGATTTCGCCGTTACCAGCTTTTGCTTTTACATTCTCCACATCAGATGGAGGAAGAATGTCGCCCGCTTGTGCAAAAGTAGGCACAACCGCCAGTACTAAGCTGGAGATAACTACCATTACTACGAATGATACTAATAGAGAAAATTTCTTTTTCATGTTGTATTTGTTTATTTGTTTTTAAATGAAATCTGATCATTGTATCAAAAAACCCCAACTTTTTCAAGTGGGGGCAATAGGAAACTCTATAACTGTACTTGACAAATTGCTATTTAGATTTCTTTTTCAGCGTGGGTTTTTTGGTGATTTTCACACTCAAAATCTTTTTTCCAGTCATTCTAAATATCTGAACTTTAGCCTGAGGGAAATCAATAACTTCGGCTCTCTTAGGGAATCTCTTCAGTTTTTCCAAAATCACACTATTAACAGTTTCAAACATATCTGCATGCAAGGTCACCTTTAATGAGTCGTACACATCTTCTACCTTGGCATCACCGCGAGCAATAATAGTTTTATCGTTGATTTTCTCCACCGCATCTTCTTCTGTATCCGATTCATCCATAATGTCGCCAACAATTTCTTCAAGCAGATCCTCAAGTGTAACAAGCCCTTCTGTGCCACCTCTTTCATCAACTACTATGGCAATGTGAGTTCTTCTTTTTTGAAACTCCCTAAATAAAGAATTAATTCTTTGAGTTAAAGGCACCACATAAGGATGCGAAAGGTTTAAAGTAGAGATTTTTGTTTTTTCGTCATGCTCATCCATGTAGTGCAATATCTCTTTCACGGTAATTAAACCTTTAATATCATCAAGATTATGACCATAAACCGGCAAGCGACTATGTGAGTGTGCAATTGCATAATCAGCTGCTTCGGCCAGGGTAAATGACTCTGGAATAGCCTCCATATCTGTTCTGTGCACCATTACATCTTCAACAATAATGTCATTAAATTGCAGTACATTCTCAATAAATTCGCGTTCTTGTTTGTTAATTGAACCTTCGGCAGCGCCAATTTTAACCATTTCTTTAATTTCATCTTCGGTAACGGTTGTATGAGGAGCTTCACCAAATATTTTAAATAAAACCTTAGTAATACTATCAAAAAACCAAACCAGCGGTGTGAAAAAAATACCAAAATAATAGTAAAACCAGGCAATATTCAACGAAATAGAGGTAGCGTGGGAAATTGCCAAAGATTTAGGGCCGATTTCACCAAAAATCAGGAGGATAAATGTCATTACAGCGGTAGCGATACCCACACCACTCGAGCCGTAAATTTCTGTAAAAATCAAACCAGCAAAAGCGGAAGCACCGATATTTACAATGTTATTGCCAATCAGTACCGCTATCAATAGCTTGTGAGGGTTTTGTTTTACTTTAGACAAATATTTGGCTCCTCGTCGCTTTTTTAACACCAGTTCCTTTACTCTGGCAACGGAAATAGTAGTCAATGCAGTTTCACTCGCAGAGAAAAATCCTGAAAAAATTACTAGAAGACCTAAGATGAGGAGTTGCGACTCCGACGACATTATTATGTTGAAATTAAGACAACAAGGCAATTATACAGAGTAGCGTTTGTTTTTACAATAGCTTAAGCTTCTGCTAGATTTTAGAAAGCAACTTAATGTCATTATGAAGTTTATTGTAGATAAAGAAATTTTACAGCATTATCCAAGTTTGCACTTGGGTGCAATTATTCTAAAAAACTTTGATAACTCTAAGCGAATTTCGGTTATAGAAAGCCTTTTGCGGGGTGCTAATGAAGAGAAAATTAGAGATTTTTCTGGTAAAAAAATTGAGGAAGATCCTCGGGTGAAGGTGTGGAAAAAGACATACAAAAGCTTTGATTTTGATGACAAAAATCATTTTTCAAATTTAGAAGATTTACTAAAAAAAGCTATTGGTGGAAAGGGAAAAGCATCTGGCAATAGCCTGGTGGATATTTGTAATTTAATTGCTTTAAAGTACTGTATCCCAATTCAAGCGCATGATATTGATGAGCTTTCTGGTAATTTAAGGCTTACTTACGCAGCAGGAAGCGAATACTTTGTTGAAGAAGGTAAAAAAGCCATCAAAGTTAAAAATGGAGAAGTAGTATATAGAGACGATGCTGGAGTGCTGAGTAGAGGCTGGAATTGGCAATTTTCTGCTCGGGACAAAATCTCAACAAATACAAATAACGCCTTAGTTTTATTTGAAGATATGGGCGTTTTGGGCACTAAAGGGCTTGAAGACGCAATCAAAGACTTTATTTATTTCTTCAAAAAATATGAAGGAATTGATTGTAGCTACAGTGTGATTTCTTCGCACACGCAAGAGCTAGATTTGGGTGTAGAAGGTGTGTACGGCATTACCGACGACGAAAGCGGAGAGTTGCATATATTTGAAAAAAAGAGTATTGGCAAAGTAGAGAAATTAGCTAAGCCCAAAGCCATGGATTACGAAACATATATAGATAAAATTAGTAAGCTTTTACAGAAAACTATTAAAAAGAGTTTTTCCGAAGTTGCCGATAGTAATTTTGTGGTGGAAGAAAGCAAAGATGTTCAACATGGTGATTATGCGAGCAATTTGGCGCTTCAATTAGGGCAAAAATTAAAGTCTAATCCACGCGAGACAGCAGAAAAAATTGTTGAGGCCATAAAAAAACCAACTTGGATTGAGAAAATTGAAGTAGCAGGTCCAGGTTTTATCAATTTCTTTGTGTCTAAAAAAGCATTAACCAGTGTGCTGGAAACGATCATTGCGCACCCTGTAGAATACGGCAACTGCAAGGGCAAAACTAGCGAAATGCTGGTTGAATTTGCTCATCCAAATACGCATAAGGCCTTTCATATTGGGCATTTGCGAAATATAACTTTGGGAGAATCTTTAGTTAGATTGCTGGAATCGCAAGGGGTCAAGGTTCACAGAGCCAATTACCAAGGTGATGTTGGTCCGCATGTGGCAAAATGTCTTTGGGGTTATATGAAAAGCGAGGTGCCAAAAAACCTAGATACAAATCAAGCCAAGGCCGAATTTTTAGGTAAAGTTTATGCAATTGGGGCCAAAGCCTACGAAGCTTCTGAGGATGCAAAAAAGGAAATTGATGAAATTAATAAACAAATTTACCAAGAGGACGGAGATATAATGCCACTCTGGCGCGAAACTAGGCAGTGGAGTTTGGATTATTTTGATGAAATTTATCAAAGACTGGGGTCACATTTTGATAGATTATATTTTGAAAGTGAAGTGTGGAAATCTGGTTTTGAGTTGGTTCAAAACGGCTTAAAGAAGGGAGTTTTTGAGGAATCAAAAGGTGCAATTATCTACGATGGAGAAAAACACAATCTGCATAAAAGAGTTTTTATAACCTCTCAAGGAAATCTAACCTACGAAGGTAAGGAAGTTGGCTTGGCGCAAATGGAAAACACAGAGTTTAAATTTGATAAAAAAATTCATGTAGTGGCACACGAGCAATCTGCCTATTTTCAGGTGGTGTTTAAGGCTATAGAACAGTTAATGCCCGAGCTTGAAGGTCGCCAAGAACATGTGCCTTACGGCATGGTTAAATTGCCTTCCGGTAAAATGTCATCTCGAACAGGTGATGTAATAACAGCAGAATCTTTGCTAGAGGAAGCCAAAAGCAAGGTTGCAGTTTACGCAGAAAGAATAGAAGGAAGTCAGGAAGAGAAAGATGCTATTATCGAAAAAGTAGCTTTGGGTGCTGTTAAATTCACAATGTTAAACGCCACTAGCGCTAGTGACATTGTTTTTGAACTTGAAAAAGTTACACAGTTAGAAGGCGCAACTGGCCCTTATTTGCAATATGCATACGCCAGAATTCAATCAATAATCAAAAAAGTTAATGCCAGTGCAGACGCAGATTACGATCAATTTAACGACTTAGATTGGCTTCTTATAAGGAAAATGTTGCATTTCCCAGAAATGGTTACTCGCTCTGCAAACGATCTTTCTCCTCATCATTTAGCTAGATATTTAATTGAAATTGCCGGTCAGTTTTCGGGCTGGTACGATAAAAATTCAGTTTTAAATACAGAAGATGGCTTGCAACAGGCGCGTTTAGACTTAGTTGTAGCTTTGGCGAGCATCATTAAAAAAGGCCTCAATTTAATGGGAATAGAAGTACCGGATAAAATGTAGCGTGCCAATTAAGAAGCAGGCTTTCAAAACAAATTTATTTTTGCTAAAATAGGCGAAGTTAGTTTTTTACAAAAATCATCATGGATATTAAAAGTATGCCTAGTTGGACCAAATTTGCAGCAGTTGTGGTAGTGATTGCGTTGTGGGTTATGGGTGTTTACAACGGCTTAGTAACTATGCGTACACAAATCGACGCAAACTGGGCTCAAGTAGAAGTTCAATATCAAAGAAGAGCTGATTTGATTCCTCAGTTGGTTTCTACCGTTCAAGGAGCGGCAAATTTCGAACAAGGCACTTTGGTTGCTGTAACCGAGGCGCGAACTCAATGGTTAAACACAAAAAATGATCCTAATGCTTCATTAGATTCGCAAATTCAATCTGCCAATAATTTTGATAGCGCTTTATCTCGATTATTAGTTACAGTTGAGTCGTATCCTCAATTAACAGCGACAGAAACATTCAAAACATTACAAGATCAGCTTGAAGGTACAGAAAACAGAGTTGCTGTAGCCAGAAAAGACTTCAACGAAACAGTTACACCTTACAATGTTAAAACTCAAAGATTCCCTGGAAACATAGTTGCAAAACTATTTGGATTTGATAAATACCCATTCTTTGAATCTGCCGCAGGTTCTGAAAATGCACCAGAAGTGAAATTCGATTTCAACAATAAATAATGCTGAAGCGGTTAATAATTACAAACTTAGTGGGGTTGGCAATGATATTGCTAGCCCCATTGACAATGGCCGCTTTACAGCTGCCAGATGCGCCTATTGGCAACACTTATGTGTCAGATTTTGCCGGAATTTTAAGTGACGAAACCGAGCAAAGTTTAAACAGCCGATTAGCGCAATTTGAAACCGATAAAACAACCGAAATAGCGGTTGTAACCGTGGACAACTTGCAAGACTATAATATTGAAGAATACGGCATAGAGCTTGCTCGTAAATGGGGGATAGGGCAAAAAGATACTGACAATGGCGTATTGCTCCTTGTGGCTCCTAATGAGCGAGAAGTTAGGATTGAGGTGGGATATGGACTAGAAGGGCCTCTGCCAGACGGTAAAGCCTCCAGAATTATTCAGGAAATAATTTTACCTCAGTTTAAAGCTGGCGATTACGATTTAGGTGTAGTAAGCGGAGTCGATGCAATTATATCTGCTGTGGAAGGGGAAGAATTTAGCGTACCACCTGTAGAAACAAATGACGTAGAAGGCTGGATAGGAGCTTTAATAATACTACTGCCATTTTTTTGGTTTATAATTAGCTGGTTTTCCGAAAGCAAAGCTTGGTGGGCAGGAGGGATTTTTGGAGGAGTTATCGGCTTTTTACTCGCATCCACTGGCGGTATATTGGTGGGTGCACTTTTAGGGTTAGCCACAGATTTTGTACTTTCAAAATACTTCTTTGGTAAATTAGTAAGTAAAGGTGGCGGCAAAGGCGGTTCCGGCTTTGGTGGGGGATTTTTCGGCGGAGGCGGAGGCTTTGGCGGAGGTTCAAGCGGAGGCGGAGGCTTTGGTGGCGGCAGCTTCGGCGGCGGAGGCGCCAGCGGGAAATGGTAGTTTAATCCTTGCTACAAAAAATCTGGATGAACAATACCACCAGTGGTTGGATGGATCGTCAACAATTTGCGTTCCACTAAAGCAGTATATTCTCCAACTTCAAGACCCTTTTCGCCAATTATTGAAAAAGTCGACATACCTCCCGTTCCATAACCTGCAGCCCCCAAATCATATATAAAATTAAGAAAAGCTATCTGCATAGGATTTAGTCCTTCGTGTTGTTCTGTTGATTCTGGTTCATTAAGGCTAGGCATAGTGGAAGATTAGATGTGAGGTTTATTATAGGTTGAAACACAATTTTGTCAATGGCGCTGAGATGTTATTATCCAGACAGCTTATCTATAGAGTTGTCCGTGGCTTCCAACTTTCAGTAAAATTGCTACAGCGTAGTTTTTTTCTTGTTTAAAAATGATTCTTAAATCAAAAGCCACATCTATAGAATTACACCCCTTGTACTTGCCTTTTAGAGGATGATTACGTAATTTTACATCAAATGGATCTTTGCAAAACAAAACAACAGCCTCATTAACCATGTTTTGCTGTTTTAAGCTTAATTTTTGGTACTGCTTTGTAAAATTTCTGTGCCTATATAATTGCATTACTTTTTTAAGCTATTGATGAACTCTTCGGCCGAATTAAAAGGTCCTTCAAGGTTCTCGCCTTTTGCGACATCAGCTAATACTTCATCTAAATCACTTTGCTCCTTTGAGGTAAAAAGATTTTCGTCTCTGGTTATCATTACAGTCGCAATTTGAATTTTACCGTCAGCAAAATCATTTAAAAGTATACGAGCAACACTAGAAAGAGATAAGTGCATTTTTTCAGCCATTTTTTCAGCTTTTTTCTTTGTTACTTTATCAATTGAAAGTGTTGTTTGATCCTTAGCCATGATTATTATATGAAAACCTATAAAATTACATGAATATTATATCAAAGGTGCAACCAAAGAGCAAAGTAAAAAGCCTTATTTCTGGCGGAGAGACAGGGATTCGAACCCTGGAGACCCTCGCGGGCCTAACGGTTTTCAAGACCGTCGCATTCGACCGCTCTGCCATCTCTCCGCAATAACTGCTAGATTTTATTGTTATGAACTTGAAAAGTAAAGAGCATTCCATTACAATCTGCTCTGCCTTATTAGGCGAGACCTCTTATACTGCGGTTTACTGCGGAGAGATACCCAAGAGGCTGAAGGGGCGGGATTGCTAATCCTGTAGGTCGGAGTAATCCGGCGCGAGGGTTCGAATCCCTCTCTCTCCGCCATTTAGAATTATGTCTAAATTTTGGATTTATTTTGTATTAATGATAGTGGGCGACACTTGCGCCATTGTTTCTAGCAAATATTATAGTCTTACGCACAATAAAATTTATATAGGTTTGTCTGCTCTTTCACTTGCACTTACCGGTGTATTTTTTGCCTTAGCCCTAAATTTTAAAGGAATGGCTTTAACCAACATACTTTGGGCAGCCTGGACTACAATAGTTATTTCATCTATTGGCGTATATTTTTTTAAAGAAGAAATTACCATCCTTCAAATAATCGGCATTGGAGTGATACTTTTAGGTCTAATTTTAGTGAATTACGAATAATTTAGATTTTTTTTAGAAATTTTTCATAACTTTTTGCTTTAATCGAGTAAATTAAGTTTTGAATATGAAAATTTGTATAGGTGCAAACAAGAAAACAACACATCAAATATTGGAATTTTTGGGATTGCAAAACAATTTTGAGGTTGAAGTGTTTTCACATTCCTTAAAATTACTGGAGGCTTTTCGTGGCGGAACAAAATGGGATATGGTTTATGTGAGCGAAGATCTATTGCAAATTAAAGGCTCGGCCTTGGCGCAACTTTTAAAGTACGACGACCCCAATTTACCCATAGTGCTTTTAAATGGCTTTGATAAGCAGGAATTGTGCACACAATTAAATGACATTCTTAAAAAATTAGAACTTAGAGAAACTTTTCACACTCTACCTTATTGCAATACACGACTTAAAAATTTTGTTTTCAACGCGCAAAAATCAATGGTTTATAAAAAAGGTGAACCCATTAAATTAAGAAAAAAAGAAGCTCAACTTTTGGAATATTTACTAAGGTACAAAGACAAACTAGTAACCAAACAAACCCTTTTAGAGGCGGTTTGGCTACACAAATACAACCACACTTCACACACTGTGAGCTCTCATATAGCCCAACTGAGGCGCAAAATAGGCTTTGATGTAGTCCAAATTAAAAACTTACCACGCCAGGGATATTTACTTACTCAATCTATTTGAGCAAAGTTTTGATGTAATCTACAGCAGCATCTTTTTGAGGATCCTTTTCGTCTAAAATATCTTCTCTAGTAAGTTTTACAACCATATCTGGAGTAATGCCGACACCGTTAATATCTCTACCTTTAGCCGTAAACCATTTAGCAATCGTTAGTCGTAAGCTTGAACCATCATCTAATTTAATCACTTCTTGAACTGACCCTTTGCCAAAACTTTGCTCTCCAATTATAAATCCCCGTTTAAGATCTTGAATGGCACCCGCAACAATTTCCGAAGCAGAAGCCGAACCTTGATTAATTAAAACCACTAAAGGCAAGTCTGCAAGCCTTGCGCTGCCGTCAGCCAAAAACTCTTCGTCGGTTAGGTTGCGTCTTTTTAAACTAACAACCTTTTCCCCTTTTTTAACAAAATCAGACAAAATATCCACAGATATATCTAAATAGCCTCCTCCGTTGTACCTCAAATCTAAAATCATGCCGTTTGCTTCATCCAACAATAACTTCGAAATAACAGCAGAAAGCTCTTGCGCTGTGCTGTCACCAAATTGATTGATGCTCACAAAGGCAATTTTACCATCCAACAATTCATAACTCACACTTTCTACATTAATAGTATCTCTTTCAATCTCAAGCACCAAAGGCTCTTTAACATGCTCCCTTACAACTGTTAAATTAACTTTCGTGCCCTTTTTCCCTCGAATTTTAACGATAGCCTCATACAAGCTTAAATCATCAGTAAAAGCATCATCAATTTTGTAAACAATATCTTTTGGCATCAGCCCAGTTTTTTCGGCTGGCGACTTCTTTAAAACAGTCAAAACAGTTAATTTTTCATCGTGGTAGCCCAATTCGGCACCAATCCCTTCGAGTTCGCCATTCAAATCTTGTTGAAATTGCTTGCTTTCAGTTGGATCCATAAACACCGTATAGTTGTCACCCAACGACTCTACCAATCCCCTTATGGCTCCATAAGTAGCTTTGTCGGCATCAACTACATCAGATTCTACATATTCATTGTTGATTCTGGCCAATACATTCCAGAACAATGCCATGTTTAAGCCATTATTTGGAACAATATCTTCTTTTTGCGTTTCGGTAGTTGACGGATTGGCACTTAAATCTTTTTGCCAGTAAAAGCCAGCAGTAAGCCCAAAAAGAAAAAATCCAACAGCCAAAACCGTTATCCAAATTTTGTTAGTTTTATTTATCATATTATTCTAAAGAGTAATCGGCTCTTTCAATAGAAATCGCCTTTTTAGTGGAAGTATTAATTTCAATAATTACTGAATTGAAGGTTTTTGGACCGCTTTCGGGAATTGTAAAAGGATAAGGAAACTGTGTTAAAAAATTGCGAATAACACTGTTTTTATCCACACCAATCACAGTATCAATTGGGCCAGTCATACCTGCATCGCTAACATAGGCCGTGCCCTCGTTTAAAATGCGATTATCGGCGGTTGGAACATGTGTGTGTGTGCCCACCAAAGCCGAAACTCTGCCGTCTGCGTATTGTGCCAAAGCTACTTTTTCCGATGTTGCCTCTGCGTGAAAATCAACAAAAATAGCATCAAAATTTTCATGCGCATTGTCCAATAAAATCTTATCCAAAGCCCTAAAAGGACAATCCAGATAATGCTTCATAAAAACTCTTCCCATCAAATTAATAATCAATATTTTTTTCATCATGCCAGTTTCCACAACTGCATAGCCTCTACCATAAACATCAGGAGGAAAATTTGCAGGTCTTAGTAAAGGAAAACTCTTGTCATCAAGTTTAGAAAGGTTGGTTTTATTGTCCCAAATATGATTTCCAGAAGTAAAATAATCCACACCAGCACTCATCATTTCGTCAATTGTGGCAGTTGTAAAACCTTTGCCGTGAGCCAAATTTTCGGCATTAGCAATTACAAAATCAATCTTTTCCTTTTTCTTTAGTTCTGGAAGGGTTTTATTTACAGCCTCTCTGCCTGGCTTTCCCACAATATCTCCTATAAACAAAATTTTCATAAATTAGCCTAAAAATAGTACAGAGATGATAGCACAGTTTAAATTTTTATGATGCAATTTTCTTAAGCGGAGCAATGGAAAGCGCTAATTTTTTGATGCCTACATCTGGCCTTTCAAACACAATTGTTGCTACACCACCTCTTACACTTACTACTTTTCCACTACCAAAAGCATCATGATGCACTTTGTCTCCCTCGCTAAACAGCTCTTGAGTTGTCTCAACAGGGAGCGGTTTGTGGCCCATGCCAATTAAAGATTTAACCGCAGTGTGTTGTCTGGCACTTCTTGGTGGATGAAATTCCAACAGGTTTTCTGGAACTTCAATTAAAAATTGTGAAGGCGCATTATTTTTATTTTCTCCATATAATAAGCGTTCTTCCGCATGCAATAAATAGAGTTTTTCTTCCGCTCTGGTCATCGCTACATACATCAAGCGTCTTTCTTCTTCTAGTTCACGCGGTTCTAACAAAGTTCGCGAATGAGGGAAAATACCTTCTTCCAAACCAACCAAAAACACATATGGAAATTCAAGTCCCTTAGCCGAATGAACAGTCATAAAGGTTACACAATCAGTGGTGTTATTATGGCCGTCTATATCTGAAATCAAAGAAATTTCTTCCAAAAATATGCTTAAAGAAAGCCCAGGATCTAATTGATCATACTTAGAAGCCACAGAAATTAATTCATAAATATTCTCCAAACGCGATTCGCTTTCCACACTTCCGTCGTTAAGCAGGTCTTTATAACCACTAATTTCCAAAACATATTTAATCATTGCCGAAGCCGGTTCTTGTCGGTTTAAAGTTTGTAGCTTACGAATGATGTCGACAAACTTTTGACAACTTTGCACTTTGTCGTGTCCAAGTTCGCTAAGCATCATGTCGCTTTGCATCGCTTCAAAAAAAGTTAAATAAGAATTTTTAGCAATTTCTTGAATAGTCGCGAGCGTTTTTGCGCCAATTTTTCTCGGAGGAGTATTAATAACTCTGTGTAAACCAACCGAGTCGGCAGGATTTTGCACAAGCCTTAAATAAGCCAAAATATCCTTGATTTCTTTGCGATCGTAAAATTTTGTACCACCAACAATTTGATATGGAATGCCATATCTTAAAAAAACTTCTTCCATCACACGCGATTGAGCGTTGGTTCTATATAAAACTACAAAATTTTTATAACTAGGATTTTCAAAACTTTTATTAATTCTCAAAATTTCCTGTGCCACATATTCGCCTTCGTGTCTTTCGTTTCGGCAAGTTACTAAGGAAACATTTTCTCCACTTTCTTTTTCGGTCCACAATTTTTTACCTTTTCTTTGTTTATTTTTAACAATAATAGCGTTGGAAGCGCTTAAAATGTTTTGCGTAGAGCGATAGTTTTGCTCCAATTTCACCACTTTTGCTTCTGGATAATCTTTTTCAAAGTCCAAAATATTTTGAATATTAGCTCCACGCCAGCTATAAATGCTTTGGTCTTCATCACCAATTACACAAATATTTCTATACTTTTCTGCTAACTTACTGACCAATAAATATTGAGCTTGGTTGGTATCTTGATACTCATCCACCGAAATATATCGGTATTTTTCTTGATATTTATCCAAAATTTCTGGAAATTTTTGGAAAACTTCAACTGTTTTCATAATAATATCGTCAAAATCAAGAGCGCCGTTTTTTACAAGCTCAGCTTGGTAAATTCGGTAAATCTGTTCTACTTTTTCACCAAAATAACTGTTAACAAAACGACTATAATGCTCGGGACCAACAAGTTGATTTTTTGCATTAGAAATATGCGCCAAAATTGCACGAGGATTAAATTGCTTCTCGTCAATTTGCATATCTTTTAGTATGCGTTTGACCAAAATTTGTTGATCAGCTGCATCATAAATTACAAAACTATTTTCATAGCCCAGTTGATGAATTTCCTTTCTCAAAATTCTCACACAAATAGAATGGAAAGTGCCTATTGTAGGCAAATCGGGATTCTCCATGTAAGAAGGAGTAGTTGAAACCTTGCCAGTTAATAGCTTGGATATACGATTTTTCATTTCGGTGGCTGCCTTATTTGTAAAGGTTACCGCTAAAATATTCCAAGGGTTTACTCGTTTTTCTCTAATCAAATAAGCGATTCTATGTGTTAGAGCCTTAGTTTTTCCAGATCCTGCACCAGCAATAACCAAAGTTGGTCCGGTGCAAGCCAAGACAGCTTCAATTTGTTTATCGTTTAGGGATGCCAATAAGTCGTCGCTAGTCATGGTGCTCAAATATTTAGAGAGCCAACACTATAACAAACCAACTCATATATTCCAATTGACGATTAGTTGTGAATGTACACCTTGTCACCTACTGACATAAAGTTGAACACAAATTCCGCGCTATCATTACGGATACATCCATGGCTAACTCTTCTACCAATATGGTTTTGAGCTTCTGTCCACAGGGCATCACCATAGTAAAGTGATTCAGGAACTTCTTCTCCACTAGCAAGTAAACTTCTAATTTTAGCTCTTAAAGCACCATTGCCCACACTAGGCAAATCGTGGATGCCATAGCCTAAAAAGCTACCATTCTCTTTTTTAAGTCTCAAAAAATACGGCATAATATAGTGAGGAGCTTTTCCGCCAATACGCACTTTATCTTTGCCATCAACTACCAAAGTTCCAAATGGAGTTGGTGTTTCGTATGCTCCACTACTAATTAAAATTTCTTTTACAATCACACCATCAATCATAGCTAGCATGCGTTGGTCAGAAATGTCTACATCCATAGATCTTACGCCACTTAAATTAATTTTACTGGCTCCACCTGCATAATATAAGTATTCCTTTTTCTCTTTAATTACATCGCTTACATCACTTAAATTTCCAATTTGAAAATCAACATAAACCATAGAGGTGTCCATCCAGGTAACCCCATCCACTACAGGTGAAAAATATTCTCTGTAAAAATCTCCTTCATTGGGTGCCAACAATTCAAACTCAAAGCTAGCAAGCTCACCCGGGTTAACCCTTTTCTCTTTCATATGTATTCTGTTTGTAGAATACCAGCCAGAATCTTGTACAGGATTGTAAAAAGCACTTTCTCTATCTTTTTGACGATCAGTTCCAAGCCAAGTTGAATTCACACCTTCACACGAGCTGTCGTCCGAAAACCAGGGGAAATTGCCTTCATTTTTCAATACCACACTAACTTTTAGTGTTTCTCCAGCATCAGCATATTTTTTGTTTCTCACATCGACAATCGAAGATTTATATTCAATTTGGCCCACTTGAGGCACTTCACAGTCGCTACTATTAGCGCTTTGCGCAAAGGTGACCGTAGTTGATAATGCTAGTGTTGCGATAAATAACACAACTTTTGATATTTTTTGAAACATAATGCTTGAGAAAGAAATTAAATCATTCCAAGTATTATAAAACAAAAATGACAAATAGTCAAACTATTGCATAATTAATAGGGGTCTAAGAGCCCAGTATCTTTTTTACTTCCCTTTCAAAAGTCTCCAAATCTTTAAATCTTCTATATACAGAGGCAAAGCGTATATAGGCAACTTCATCAATCAATTTTAGTTTTTCCATAATTCCCTCACCAATAGTTTTTGAAGGAATCTCTTTACCTAACTGAACCCATTCTTGCTCTAATTCATCCAATAATTTTTTAACTTGTTCTTGAGTCACTGTCCGTTTTTCACAAGCTCTCCAAATGCCAGCTTCAAGTTTATCTCTGTTATAAGGCTCTCTAGAGTTATCTTTTTTGATAATAATAAAGTTTGTCACCTCAACTCTTTCAAAAGTAGTAAAACGATTTTTACAAGTCTCACACTCTCTTCTTCTACGAATAGCACGTCTTTCATCAGTTTCTCGTGAATCCAAAACTCTAGTATCGGGATGTTTACATTGCGGACAAATCATACAAAAAATTAGTTACTTACTTTTATCATAGCTTTTCTAAACTCTCAAATGCTTGTCTAAAAAAGCCGTCTGTCATACCTGCTAAATAATCTTTAACCACCACTTCTTTTCTTTCGCCGGCATCAATATTTGAACGATATTTGGCAGGCAATTTATCTGAGTTATTTAAATAGTAATCAAAAACACTCTTCATGATTTTTGATGCTTCTTCAAATTGTTTAGACACAGTGTGGCTCATGTAAAAATTCTCGTAAAGAAATTTTCTTAATTCCGCCAATTCAATAGCCATTTTAGCTGAAAATTCAACGATATAACCATCATAATCTCTCACGTCTTGAACGGTTTTAATTTTATTCTTCGCTATGTTTTTAGTTGTTTGATCCGCTACATCTTGAATCAGTAAGCCTAGTAAGGCACTAACGGAGCGAAGCTTTAAAATTCCGCTATTGGTAATTTTGCCGTGTGTAAATTCGGTTTTAGCCAGTGCTTTTTGCCATAAGGCAATATTTTTCATATCAGCTAGTTTGATAATGCCAGAGCGAAGGCCGTCATCAATGTCGTGGCAAGTATAGGCAATTTCATCTGCCAAATTAACAACTTGAGCCTCCAAATGTGCCGATTTTGCGAAAGTCATTTTAGGCTGATCCCACGGCGTGTGGTGCTTAATCAAGCCATCAATCACCTCTATAGTTAAGTTCAAGCCGTCAAATTCCGGATACACTTTTTCCAGTTTTTCCACCACACGCCTACTTTGGTCGTTGTGCTCAAAGTGCAAACCGAATCCTTTCATAATCTGATGCAAAACATCTTGACCGGCATGCGCAAAGGGTGGATGTCCCAAATCATGCGCCAAAGCAATGGCTTCCGAAAGATCTTCATTTAAACCTAGCCAACGGCTAATATCTCTGCTCACTTGCGCAACTTCCAAGCTGTGCGAAAGGCGAGTTCTATAGTGATCGCCCGATCCGGCTACAAAAACCTGAGTTTTTTCATTGAGCCTTCTAAAGGCCTTACAATGAATAATGCGGTCTCTATCTTTTTGAAAAGGTAGCCGGTCGTCACCAGATTTTTCTTCATAAACTCTGCCGCTGCTATCAAAAGAGGCCATGGCGTAGCTCGCCAAGGATATTTTTTCTTTCTGTAAAAGCTCAGACATGTTTACTTTCATGCACCTACTCTAGTGCATTTATGGGCTTTTATTCAAGCGAATTGAAATGCAATTTGCCTTTTAAATCAACCTGTGATACAATAACATGATGCCATTACCGAATCTAAATTCTAAATAACTTACAAATTACCTATATGGAGGCTTTAAACAAAAACCAACAAGTTTCGCCACAGGAAACCAATAACGGTCCTTCGGAATCAACTCGCTTGGCTGTGGCAAACACATTTGAGCACTTTAGTAGTCAACCCCTTTTTAAAGATCTGCAAACCCTGAGCATGCAAGCCAACCCCACACCCCAAGATATTAAGGCTGTAAGTGCCGGTCTGCTTAGATTAAAGGGTGAGGCGCAAGTGGCCGGCAATGATGTTGCCACCAATTACTTTGATCAGTATTTGAAGTCTTTGCAAAACGACTATCCACAAGCCTTTTTGGAGGCATAAAGATTCACATAAGCTCTAGAATTTGCTAGACTCTTAGTATGAAATTACAAGATCATATTAAGAAGTTTTTGGAATATGCCGAAGTTGGCAAAAATCAATCCAAAAAAACTTTGGAAAATTACTCTCACTACTTAAAACGCTTTAACAATTGGGCCGGAAACATTTCCGTTAAACAAATAACTCTCCAAACAGTTCAGGATTTTCGCCTATATCTCAATCGACTCAGCGACAAAAAAGGTAAACATCTAGGAATAAAAACTCAAAACTATCACATCATAGCTTTGCGTGCTTTTCTTAAATACTTAATAAAAAACGATGTAGAAACGCTGGCACCAGAAAAAATTGATTTAGCAAAATTACCAGAAAGATCGGTGGAATTTCTTTCGCGTGAAGAGCTAGACCGGCTTTTAAAGCCAGCAAAAGCCTCGAGCAAGTCACCTCAAATACAAATTTTAAGAGATTTGGCAATTTTAGAAACGCTTTATTCAACCGGTTTACGAGTTAGTGAGCTGATTTCTTTAAACCGAGATCAGGTGGATTTGGTGCGTAAAGAGTTTATGGTTAGAGGAAAAGGCGGCAAAAATCGCATAGTGTTTTTATCAAATACAGCAGTGGAAAAAATCAAAACATATCTCGCTTTTAGACAAGACAACTTCGCCCCGCTTTTTATAAGTCATGGCCGAAATGTGTCTAAAGACATCACAAAAGGCGAAAAAAGACGACTAAGCAGGGTGACAATAGAAAATGTTGTGCGTATTCATGCGCGCCAAGCTGGAATTATCAAAAAGGTAACGCCTCACACATTGAGGCACTCTTTTGCTACAGAAATGCTAATTAATGGTGCGGATATTCGCTCTGTGCAAGAGATGTTGGGGCACGCGTCCATTACTACTACACAAATTTACACTCATATCACCAATAAAAAGCTGCGCGAAATCCACGAAAAATACCACAGATAAACTTTTTTATTGCTATTCTGCCAATGTATTTTAAACTGAAATAAATATCATCACATTATGTTAAAGTTCCAAACCGTCCATAAAGCTTTCGGCAAAAATAAGGTTCTAAAAGGAATTGATATTGAAATTGAAGGTGGTGAATTTGTTTCATTTATTGGTCCTTCTGGTGTTGGTAAATCAACAATTATACATTTATTGCTTGGTGCAGACACAGTTGATAGTGGCGAAATTTGGGTTGATCAGTATCAAATTAGCAAATTGAAATCTGTTGAACTTCAAAATTACCGTCGTAAAATTGGTGTGATTTTTCAAGATTACAAACTTTTACCGAGTAAAACGGTTCATGAAAATGTGGCTTATGCACTGGAAGTTACAGGGTACGACGACAATTATATAAGTGAAAAAGTTGGCGACGCCCTGACTTTGGTGGGTTTAAAGCGAAAGGCAAATGCTATGCCACATACGCTTTCCGGTGGAGAAAAACAGCGAACAGCATTAGCCAGAGCCATTATACACAAGCCAAGGCTGATTTTGGCAGATGAGCCTACCGGCAACTTAGACCCCAAAGGTACAGACGATTTGATAGATCTGCTTTTAAAAATCAACAAATCAGGCACAACTATTGTGCTTGCAACCCACAACGATCGCATTGTAGATAAAATAAAAAAGAGAGTTATACATTTAGAAGATGGAAAAGTTGTGAGCGATAAGGCACAAGCAGGTTACTACAATTAAATTTAGTTTTAGTTTAGATTTTTTTAATGACTAGTCGATAAGGTTATCGGGCTAATCATTTTTTATGTAAGATATTTTATGTCAGATATTTTTGCACACGCCTGGAGTTTGCTTTTGGGCGAGAGATACGGAATTTTTGCTCGCTTATTTATTCATTTCGGCAATTTTAAAAACGCTTGGGATAATTTTGAATCCGAAGGTTATCATAATTTGAGCATGACACCGGAAAACTTTTACTATATCAAAAGTGTGAAGGAAAATGTCAATCCGGCAGATGAATATCAAGCTTTGACTAATCAAAAAATAAACTTTTTACACATCAACGATTCCGACTACCCAAAGCTTTTAAAGCATATACCACAGCCACCTTTAGTACTTTATTATAAGGGAAACCTGGAGCCTTTAAATAAAGTTTGTATAGGCGTGGTTGGCACGCGCAAAAACACGGCTTACGGCGAAAATTGCACTCGAAAAATAGTAAAAGAATTGGTAGAGCAAGATGTGGTGATTGTGAGTGGATTTGCTCGTGGTATAGATTCGCTCGCTCATCAATTTACACTTGATGATGGGGGGTTAACTGTTGCCGTGATGGCGCAGGGGCTTGCCACTTTGTATCCAAGTGGTAATCGCTATTTAGCAGACAAAATAATTGATACGGGCGGACTGCTTTTAACTGAATTTTCACCCAAAGTTCACTGTCAAAAACATTTCTTTTTAAGGCGTAACCGTATTATTAGCGGTTTAAGTAGGGGTGTTTGCGTGGTGGAATGCCCCGACAAATCGGGAGCAATCAATACGGCTCAACATGCGTTTGATCAAAATAGGAATGTTTATGTAGTGCCAGGCGACATTTATAGAGAAAACTCTGAAGGACCACTCAGGCTGATGCAAAATGATAAAGCATATCCGGTTAAAGACGCAATCAGCATGTTGGTAGACTTGAATTTGCCAGTGCGCGATCAGGCCAGTTTGGTAAAGAGTAACCTTTCAGCAGAAGAAAAGAGAGTGCTTAAAATGATAGATTACGGCCACCACACTTCGCTTCAAGAAATTTATGATAAAACCAAAACACCTTTTAATTTGCTAAACAGTATTTTAATTAAACTTGAATTTGATGGGCAAATAGTCAAAAACGCCCGAGGGTACTTAAGGGTGCTAAGCTAGAATAAGGTGCTAATTTAGAATATTGGTAGCACGATACACTTCTTCCAGGGTTGTAATGCCATTTAAAACTTTAATAATGCCATCCTCTCGAATAGTCAACATGCCCTTTCTTCTAGCCGAAGTGATAATGTCTACAGTACTTTGTTTGTTCAAAATCATGTCGCGAATTTCAAAGTCCACAAGCAAAATTTCCGCTACAACTACGCGACCTTTATACCCAGTGTGACTACATTTTTCACAGCCCTTGATAACAGGCAATTCCGCTGGAATAGTCATATTAAAGCCTTTTTTCACCACTTTAATAGACTCAATAAACTTTTGTATATCTTCCTGGTTTGAAACCGGCACAGGCCCCATTTCATGACAATCCGCACAAATTCTCCTTACCAACCTTTGTGCAATTACAGCACTCAATGAAGGAGCGATCATAAAATTCGGTAGTCCCATGTTCACAAGACGGGGAATACTTTCAATTGCACTATTGGTATGCAAGGTGCTTAGCAAAATGTGACCCGTTAAAGACGCCTGAGCCGCAGTTTCGGCAGTTTCCAGGTCTCTAATCTCACCTAGCATAATTGAGTCGGGATCCTGCCTTAAAATCGCTCTCAGCCCACTTGCAAAAGTAAACTCTCTTTTTTCATTAATCTGACTTTGCGAAACCCCGGCAATATTATATTCAATAGGGTCTTCAAGCGTAATAATCTTAGATTCCTCACTAATCATAGCCTGAAGCATCGCGTATAAAGTTGTTGTTTTACCCGATCCCGTTGGTCCAGTAACCAAAATCATCCCATTGCTTAACTTAATAAGCTTTTTAATTGTTTTAGTATATTCCTCATCAAACCCAAGATCTTCAAAAGTCACAAACTGAATTTTGCTGTCTAGGTATCGACAAACAAAGGACTCTCCAAATTGAGTTGGCAATGTAGACACACGAACATCAATTTGTCTGTCATTTAAATTAAAGCCATATCTGCCATCCTGAGGCACATTATTGATGTTCAATTTCATCTTACATTTGTATTTGATTTGATTAGCAATGTTAAAGAAAACATCATTTTTAACCTCAAAAACCTTATGCAAAATACCGTCAATTCTAAAGCGGACACTTGTAGTTTCTTTACCATATTCATAATGCACATCCGAAGCGCCAGTTTTTACAGCACTTACATCTAATAGGTTTAAAGCCTCTTCAGAGCTCACTTCGTTAATTCTAGTTTTAACATCTTTTAAAGCCTCAATTTCCTTTTCGTATGAAGCTAATTTGCTTTCATCATAGGCTTTCACAATATCCGGATCTTCGCGCTTTGGTTGCTTTGCATAAATCTCCAAAGCCTCACGCATTCCCGCTGTGGAGGCAATGTGTAGCGAAACCTCTAGACCCTTTTTTTGCAATGATTCAATAACTTTTTTAGTAGTCTCGTTATTTGGATCTGCAACAGCCAAGCGTATTTTTTTGCCAACTTTGAAAAATGGTAAGGCCAAGGCGCTGTGTGCATCTTCGCTGTCTACCAACTTCAAAAGATCAACATTAACCGGAGTTTGGCTAATATACACATAGGGAAGCGACAGTTCCTGCGCCCTTTCTATAGCCGCTTTTTCTTCAAATTGACGATTAATTTCGTCTACAGCTGGGTTTAGCTCTATCTTTTCAGCGTTAGCCATGTCGTTTGTGGCTTGTACTGGGTCAATAGACTGATTGTCGTCGTTTGTTGGCATGTCTAGATATAAATCTAGCAATTATACCACAAAACGGCTTAAAAAAGAAGAGGAATGGGTGTAAACCCTACTTTAATTCTTTCAATGCTTTAACGATGTTTTTGGCAGCATCTTCGTCAATTCCCTCAATAGAAGCAAAATCTTTAGCACTCAAGCCTTTGATTTGTTCAATTAGAGTCAAATTTGCTTCTTTCAACTGCTCAATTAATTCTGCATCAATGTCTAAGCTATCTACTGTTCTATTTTTAGCACTTTCAGCATTTTCTTCTTTAACTTTTTTAGCCTCATCTTTAAGCTCAGAAATGTCCAAAATGTCTAGTTCCCAACCTGTTAAAATAGATGCCAATCTTACATTTTGACCGCTTTTACCAATAGCAAGTGGTCTTTGGTCCGATTGTACATATATTTTAGCTCTCTTTTCTTTTTCATTAAGATCAATATATGTCACTTTTGCAGGTGCTAAAGCAGTTTTGATGTACTTATCAGGATCAGCATCAAACTGAATAATATCCAGTCTTTCACCATTCAATTCATCCATTACACTTTGCACTCTAACTCCCTTTTGACCCACACATGAGCCAATAGGATCGATTTTTTCGTCTTCAGATTGCACAGCAACTTTAGAACGCACACCAGCATCTCGAGCAATTCCCATAATTTTAACTAAGCCAGATTTAACTTCTGGGATTTCTAATTCCAATAGTTTAGCAATCAACTGTGGGTGCCTTCGAGAAATGTCTAATTGAGGCCCTTTGCTTGTTTTTAAAACCTTATTTAAATAAAGCTTAATTCTTTGACCAGCATAATATTTTTCACCATGAATTTGTTGATCATAGCCTAAGATAGTCGTAATTTTGTTGTCCAAAGTCACATAAACAGTGTTCCCACTATCAACTCTGTGTACAACTGCATTAATAAGTTCGTTTTCACGATCTTTAAATGTGTCGTACATAACATCTCTTTCAGCCTCTTGAACTCTTTGAATAATAACTTGTTTTGCCGCTTGTGCTGCAATTCTTCCGTATCCTGGAGGAGTAACATCTACTCTCAAAACATCACCAATTTCAATGCTTTTGTCATATTTTTGTGCCTCTTTAACAGCGATTTCTAAATTAGAATCGTCAGCTTTGCTCACTACAGTGCGTAGCAAAAAGATTGTGGCTAAACCAGAATTAGGATCAATATCCACCTCAACATCTTGGTCTCTGTGCCCATAATCTTTTTTGTATGCTGTTTTCAAAGCCGCTTTAATCGTCTCAATAACAGAATCTTTTGGTATGTTCTTTTCGTCGCAAAGCTGGTTGATTGCAGCTATAAATTGACTCTGCATAATATTTAATAAGGATGTAAAAAACCCAGCAAACGAATAATTCATTTACTGACTACATATTTACTTTAACAGCGTTCTAGCACTTTGTAAATAGTATCTGGTGTAAAACCTCGATTTTTCAGGTAACTGAAGGCTTTATTCTTTCGCTTTAAGGGGTCTAAATTTTCAAGAACTCTCGCTTTTTTGGCAATTAACTCTTGGGCCGTTTCCAATTCGTTTGCCGCTAAAACTTGGTCTGCCAATACGCTTGAAATGATATCTTTTGAAACACCTTTCTTCATTAGGTCATACTTGATTTTAAGTTGCCCACAGCTACGATTAGCCAGTTTGTAACTTAAATATTTTTTAGCAAATTCCAAGTCGTTTAAATACGAATGCTCCTTTAAATATGTAATCACTTCTTCAATTTCCTCCCTAGTTTCAAATTTCTTCCTAAGCTTATCACTAATCTCTTTAATCGAGTGGTCCCGAATAGAAAGATAGTGATAAGCCTTATTTAATATGTCAGTGTTCATTTATTTTTTAGCAGTTGTTTTACCAGCTTTTTCAACAACATCAGCAATAGCTTCTTCCGTAACATCTTCATTTGGCAGACTAATTTCTACATCATCAGCGGGTAGCTCACCAGTACTCATTAATTTCAATAAGCTTCCAGCAATTTCACCTGTGATCTTTTTATTTGCCTCAAGAAATTTCTTCGCAGCTTCTCTACCTTGACCAAGTTTTGTTTCTCCATAGCTATAAAACGCTCCAGCCTTTCGAGTAACATTAAACTTACTAGATAGATCTAACAAATCGCCTTCGTACGAGATACCAGAGTTGTACATAATATCGAATTCAGCTGTTTTAAACGGAGGAGCAACTTTATTTTTAACAATTTTCACTTTTACACGAGTACCAATTGCATTTTTATCGTCACCTGTGCCTTCTTCAATTTTACCTTTGCTTCTAATTTCCATTCTTACAGAAGAGTAAAACTTTAGAGCATTACCACCTGTTGTAGTTTCTGGATTACCAAACATTACACCTATTTTCATTCTCAACTGGTTGATAAAAATTACAGTTGTTTTAGAACGAGAAATAGCAGCAGTTAGCTTTCTTAGTGCTTGACTCATAAGTCTTGCTTGTAGGCCCATATGCGAATCACCCATTTCACCTTCAATTTCAGCTCTAGGTGTTAAAGCCGCCACAGAATCCACAACAATTACATCTAATGCATTTGATCTCACTAGTGTTTCCACAATTTCTAAAGCCTGTTCACCACTATCTGGCTGAGAAATAATTAAGTTATCTATGTTAACACCAATGCGTTTTGCATATTCTGGATCCAAAGCGTGCTCAGCATCTACAAAAGCAACCTGACCGCCACTTTTTTGCGCCTCAGCAACAATGTGTAGTGTTAATGTTGTTTTACCAGACGCTTCTGGCCCATAAATTTCCACTATTCTTCCGCGTGGAATACCACCACCCAAAGCCAAATCCAAAGAGATTGAGCCAGTTGGTATAGTTTCTACAACGGAACTTCTAGATTCTCCAAGGCGCATTACTGTGCCTTTGCCAAAGTTTTTTTCTATTTGTGTTAGAGCAAGGTCTAACGCTTTTTTCTTGTCCTGATTTGTCATTATTTTGAGGTAAGAATATATTTGATCTAAGTATAGGTGAGTGTACACTCACCAGTCAAGGAGAAAATTTATTCCCCTGAAAAGAGCCTAGCTAAGCCAAATCAACATCAAGCTATCAAAAGATTGTGAAAAAAATATAAAGAATCTCTAAAATTTATTTCTTTGCTAGAGGATTATCTGGGATATGAAAGAACTTTTTAATGCTAGCTTCTGTGCCAAAAGCCACATTTTTAGATCCACATTCTTTACATTTATACATATACTTCGTGCCAATTTTTTCCACTTCAGGCAGGCGATTACAGTCTTTACAGTAAAACATTATCGGGCCTCTATCTTCGGGTTTTCCGTAGTATTGCGTTGTATCTTCCTTGGGTTCATCAAGATCGATATTTGGTACAGGGTTGCTAGTAAATTTCGTCATAAAAAATTATAAATCCATTCTCCAAGGTTGCGTATTTAGTGTTTCTCTTACACCGCTACGAACATTGTTTTTGTTATCAGTTGTAGAAAATTTTGTTAGTGCAGAGTCAACTTTATGAGCTGTTTCTTTTTGTTCCTTCAAATCTCTTTGTTCTCTTGCCTGAGGTTTTATTTCGATTAAAGGCTCTAATTTTCCACTTTCAAATTCTAAAGTATTAACCTTTTTCTTTTCAATTAAAATCGATGCCAAAAGTAGCAATGCACTGCCCAAAAAGGCGATAGTCATACCAAATCTAGAGTCTTTAAGTGCAATGTTCACGCCAAATTTAGCATGAAAATAAACAGAATTAACAAGAATTAGTAAAAAAATGTTCATTGCTCCAACTGCAATGTGTAAATGATTTGCCTTCATGGGCAAACGAGGAGCTTTTTTATCAAAAATCGATAACAGCGGAAGTGACAATGCAAGTCCAGAAGCAAGTAATATCACAAAACCAGCCAAATAAAGTGGACCAGTTATACCTAAAAACATATCGCCAGTTTTAAAGGCATCAAGGTCTTCGTACCAAGGCATAAAAACACTAATTAGCGTTAAAAATGAACCCAAAACAATTAATTTTGAGTAGAGATTAAGTGCTAGAAACCTATTTTTGATTCTTTCAGTATTCATAATTAAGTAAAAACACTGCCCCCACAATATCACAAAGCCTGTTTTTGTAAAGCTCGCTACAGCTTGCTCAAATTTAAACTAGTGCTTATTCTAGGGTAAATTGAGTAAATGCGAATAATTATGAAAATAGCAATTGATATCAGGGATGCCTGCGGCGAAAAAACCGGTAAAGGTTGGTATACTTTTCATCTTGTTCACGAATTATTGAAAGCCGACACAGGTAACGAATATTTGCTTTACACCAACAAAAAAACAAAAGAATTTTCTCACTACAAAAATACAACTGTAAAGTTTGTTGAAGGCAAAGGTTTGTGGTGGCATTTTAAGGCCCTGAAGGCAATTAAAAGCGAAAAAGCTGACATATTTATCGCTCCCACAAGCTACATAATCCCTGCTCTAGCGCCAAAATCACTTAAAACATTTGTGGTAGTACACGACTTGGTTGCCTTTTTATTTCCCGAAAATCACAATAAAAAAGCAGTTATTATTGAAAAATTCACTTTAAAAAGAGCAGTAAATAAATGCACTCAAGTGATTGCAGTTTCGCAAAATACTAAAAACGACTTGGTTGCCAAATTCCCTTTGGTTAAAGAAAAAACAAGTGTTGTCTACCCAGCTGTTGCCAGCCAATTTAAACCATTAGAGCAAAAATTAGATGCTTGGCAACAAGAAAGGCAGCTCCCAAAACACTTTTTTTTATGTGTTGGCACCTTGGAGCCTCGCAAAAATTTAGAAAATACTCTTCAAGCGCACTCACTTTTAATAGACAGGAAAAAGAAAAAAAACGAAAACCCACACCTCGTAATTATTGGCGCAAGGGGATGGCAATTCAAAAAAATATTTGCTCGCCTGCAAAAACTTGGCACAGCAGATTATGTCGTTTTTAAGGGATATGTTAGTAGTGAAGAGCTCGTAAAATACTACAACACGGCACTAGCCTTAGTTTTCCCATCTTTATATGAAGGATTTGGTTTGCCACCCTTAGAAGCCATGAAATGCGCTTGCCCAGTGATTTCTTCCGCATTAGGATCTTTACCAGAAGTGGTGGAAAATGCAGGGCTTTTGATAAATCCCAATAGCGTTAAAGATCTAGCAAAAGCGATGGAAAAGATCTATCATGATCACGAACTAAGGTTGGAATTATCGTTAAGGGGATTGCTACAGGCAGAGAAATTTGATTGGCAAAAATCGGCAGCAAAAATCATCAACTTAATTAAAAATGCAGGAAGTAAGTAACCGCAAAATTGTAAAAATTGGCATAATCACAAAGAGTACAATTGGCGTACACGAGGAGTTTTTACGTGGTTTAATGAAGTTTTTGAAGGAGGAGAAAAAGGAAGTTTTTTTAGATACAAATGCGCAAATGGTTTTGTCGGGACAGTCTGGTTTAAGCCATATGGAGCTGCTTCAAACTATGGATATGGTTATGGTTTTGGGTGGTGACGGTACACTTTTAAAAACAGCACGTAGTTTAGGCAGAAAGGTAACCCCTGTGTTAGGTATTAATTTCGGGAGCTTGGGATTTCTTACCGAGCTGGACCCAAAACACCTATTTAATGGCTTAAAAAGCATATTCGCAGGCAACTACAACATAGATAAACGCAGTCTTTTAAGAGTAACTCTTTACCGCAACAACAAGAAATTCGGCACATTCCTAGCCCTAAATGAGGTTGTGGTTAATCAAGGTGCAATAGCCCGACTAATCAACTTAAGGTTAGAAGTGGATCAACGAAAGATGTTAACGCTAGATGCAGATGGCATAATATTGGCTACACCAACCGGTTCAACAGGACATTCACTTTCAGCTGGAGGCCCAATTGTACACCCGGAAATACTTGGAATGTTGATTACCCCAATCTGCCCTTCTTCGCTTACACTACGCCCAATTGTGATACCAATGAACAAGCAAGTGAAGGTGATTTTGCAAACCAAACGCCGTGATGAAAAATCAAATATCGGCTTAACCATTGACGGACAACAGTGTGTTAGCCTTGAATATGGAGATGAAATTAGAGTGAGAAAATCAAAAAGAAGCCTATATTTAATTAGGTTGAAACACAGACAATACTACCGCGTACTGCGAAAAAAACTCAATTGGGGCGGAGAATAAATTTAATTTTGTAATAAAAACGGTCTCTGTGTATTTAACATGCAGATTTGTTAATTAAATTTTTATGATTACAGCAACTAGACAGCTTTACCCAGACTATGCAAATGACACCAGGCATGTTGATGGTGCAACATTTAAAATTACTCAAATGAACTTACGAGTAGCAGCTCGGGCGTTTAATAATTGCCGTCCAGCAGAGACTGATCAAGCTTATAAAAGGTTAGGTGCAGATTTGCAGGAAATACAAATAAGATTAGACAGACTTTCCAGCTACGACGCGCAAGGGTCTGATTATAAAACTATAATGAACGCCATAGATAACTGGTGTTTGAGAGTAAGTGCTTATTTAGATCAAACAACTCAAGTGAGTACGCGTTCTGGTATTTTGCGAGTTTTTAGTGTTGGACGAAGGGCAACAGCAAGTCCAGACCACGCTGTTCAATTAAGGGGCGCGCTTGCTCGTGTAAGGGCATCAACAGCCGAGAGCGTTATGCATAGATATTTTGACGCTCCAGATGTAGGTTTCGAAGCAGCTTATGCTTAGAGTAAACGCCTGTGCTTAAAGCTTCACATTCTTAGATATAATTGCAGCTTGAGCCGCAGAAAGCCTAGCAATAGGCACTCTAAAAGGTGAACAACTCACAAAATCCAAACCTAGGTTGTGGCAAAATTTCACAGATTCAGGGTCGCCACCATGTTCACCGCATATGCCAATCTCCATTTCCGGATTGGTGGCTCTGCCTTTTTCAACAGCAATTTGCATTAGTGCTCCAACACCTTCGGTGTCTAAAGTTTCAGAAGGATCGCGCTCAACAATGCCTTTATTGATATACACATCAATAAATTTACCAATGTCATCGCGAGAAAATCCGTAAACTGTTTGAGTTAAATCGTTGGTTCCAAAAGAAAAGAAATCAGCTTTTTCTGCTATTTTGTCTGCAGTTAAGCAAGCACGAGGCAATTCAATCATCGTACCAATTTTCACATCAAAATTTATAGCATCACCATAAGAAGCAATTACCGTTTCAATGTTTTTTCGTACTTCGGCAAGCTCTCGTACATTACCAACTAAAGGCACCTCAATTTCTGGTAGTGGCTTAATGCCCTCTTTGGCAACATTAATAGCCGCTTCAATAATGGCTTGCACCTGCATTTCGTAAATTTCTGGATAACTAATGCCAAGTCTACAACCACGATGCCCCAACATAGGATTCACCTCGTGTAAGCTCTCCACAGTGTTTTTAAGCTCTTCAAATGTTAAACCCATTTCATCGGCCAGCACTTGAATTTTCTTATCTTTATCGGGCAAAAATTCATGCAAAGGCGGATCTAATAATCTCACTGTAACTGGCAAACCGTCCATTGCTTTAAAAATTCCTTCAAAATCTTTTCTTTGAAAAGGAATTAGTTTTTTAAGAGCTCGTTTTCTACCATCAACATCTTTAGATAAAATCATTTCACGCATAGCTTGAATCCTTTCTTCATCAAAAAACATGTGCTCAGTACGACAAAGCCCAATACCTTCAGCGCCAAATTCTCGACCTGCTAAAGCGTCTTCTGGGGTGTCTGCATTTGCTCTAACTTTCATAGTTCTAATTTCATCTGCCCATTTCATCATTATTTCAAAATGACCAGTAATTTCTGGTGTACTCATAGGCATAGAACCAAGCATAATTTCGCCTGTAGAGCCGTTTAAAGTAATCACATCACCTTCATTAATCACCACATCGCCAATATGAATTTTCTTATGTTTTTTATTAACAATAATATCCTTACAACCAACAATACAGCACTTACCCATGCCTCTTGCCACCACTGCTGCATGGCTAGTCATACCGCCCAAAGCCGTTAAAATACCAGCAGAGCTATGCATACCATGAATGTCTTCTGGGCTAGTTTCCTTGCGCACCAAAATCACACTTTCGTTACGATTAGTTGCCCATTCGTAAGCATCGTCAGCGCTAAATACAACCTTTCCGCAAGCCGCTCCAGGAGAAGCAGGCAAGCCCTTAGCAATAACTTCTTTTGGCGCCTTAGGGTCAATTTGAGGGTGTAATAAGTGATTTAATTGAGCAGGATCAAGCTGTAAAAGCGCTTCTTCTTTAGTAATCAAGCCTTCATCCACCATTTCAACAGCAACTCTTATGGCCGCTTGAGCAGTTCTTTTACCGTTTCTAGTTTGCAAAAAATACAATTTGCCTTCTTCAACTGTAAACTCAATATCTTGCATGTTCTTGTAGTGGTTTTCTAGCTTATCCTTAATCTCTAATAGTTGTTGATAAGCTTCGGGTTGCACATCGCCTAAAGTTTCAATTTTCTCAGGTGTTCGCAAACCAGCAACCACATCTTCACCTTGCGCGTTCATCAAATATTCACCATAAAATTCTCTTTCTCCTGTTGACGGATTACGCGTAAAAGCCACGCCAGTACCAGAAGTTTCGCCCATATTACCAAATACCATTGATTGAATTGTTACCGCAGTACCAAGCAATCCATGAATGTTATGAATACGACGATAAGTAACAGCACGAGTATTTACCCAGCTATTAAAAACAGCCTCCATCGCCAGTTGTAACTGTTCATGAGGCTGCATAGGAAACTCTTTTCCTGATTCATTTTTGACGATATTTTTGTATAGGCCAACTAGATTTTTTAAGTCGTCGACTGTTAAATCGGTATCCAAAACAATTCCCTTTGACTCCTTAATCGTATCTAGTTCATGTTCAAAAAAGTCATGATCAATACCTAAAACCACATTGCCAAACATAGTAATAAAGCGACGATATGAGTCGAAAGCAAAACGAGGATTACCAGTTTTAATGGCAAGTCCTTCAACAGTTTCATCATTCAAACCCAAATTCAAAACAGTATCCATCATTCCAGGCATAGACATTTTGGCTCCAGAACGCACAGAAACTAACAAAGGATTTTCGGCGTCACCAAATTTTTTGCCCATTTTTTCTTCTACAATCGCTAAAGATTCTTGTAATTGTTTATCAAATCCAACTGGATACCCTTGATTTCTCAAAAAATAATCACAAACACCAGTTGTGATAGTAAATCCAAATGGCACAGGCAAGCCAAGAGTTGTCATTTCAGCCAGGTTTGCACCTTTGCCTCCCAACAAATCTTTCATGTCTTTATTGCCCTCACCGAAAAGATAAATATGTTTCATAAACAGTAAAATTTACGGGTGGAAGTATAGCAGTCTGTTTATCCAATGCAAGAAGCATTTAAGCTCCAAAACCACGAATCTTAATAATTTTCGATAATTTATCCATAGCAGTAATAAATGCTGCTTGCCTCAACGAGCACTTGTGTTTATCGGCATTGGCACTCACTCTTTCCCACGCACCCACCATAATTGTGCTTAATCTTTGGGCAACATCTTCCGCAGTCCAGTAGTAATTCATCTTGTTTTGAACTTGCTCAAAATAACTTACCGTAACGCCACCAGCATTAGCTAAAATATCTGGAATAACAATCACTCCGTTTGCTTCCAAAATTTTATCAGCTTCGGGAGTTGTAGGCCCATTGGCTAATTCTAAAATGTATTTTGCCTTTATTTGAGCCGCATTTACTTTAGTTACTTGATTTTCCAAAGCAGACAAAACCAAAATGTCACACTCTGTAGTTAACAATTCTGCATTTGTAACTCTCCTACAACTTTCACCCTGTTTTCCATGCAATTCCGACACAATCAAACCACATTCTTGAACAGAGCCTTTTTCGATTTTACAAGTCATCAACTCATCAGGATTAATAACCTGTTCGCAAATTAAGCCACCTTTGGAGTCGGAAACACCAATAACTTTATAACCTTGGTTAGCCATAATTTTTGCCGCATTGGAGCCAGCATTGCCAAAGCCTTGAATTACTACCGTAGTTTCTTCTGGCTTTTTACCTATTTTTTTCATGAATTGCTCAAGTACATAAACGCCACCTTGTGCAGTAGCTTCGTTTCTGCCCGCCGAACCACCAAATTCAAGCGGTTTGCCAGTTACAACACCTAAGTCGTTATAGCCTTTCAAAGTTGAGAATTCATCTGCAAACCAAGCCATTATTTGTGGAGTTGTGTAAACATCTGGAGCAGGCACATCAATTTCTGGTCCAAAAAACGGACCAATCGCCTGAACATATTTTCTTGTTAAAACCTCCAATTCTCGCTCAGAAAGCTCGTGTGGATCAAGCACAATACCGCCTTTTGCACCACCAAGGGGAATGCCAACAACAGAGCATTTAATCGTCATCCAAGTGGCAAGCGCTTTAACCTCACTCATATCAACATCAGGATGAAAACGAATACCACCCTTAAAAGGTCCAGCGGCATTGTTATGTTGAACACGGTATCCTTGAAAAACCCTCACAGCACCCGAGTCCATTTTTATCGGTATAGAAACTTCAATAATTCTCGTTGGATTACTTAAAATCAATTCAACATCTTTATCTAAACTCATTATCTGGGCAGCTTCACGAATTTGCTGAAGAGTATTTTCAAAAAGAGACATATATAAGATTAAAAATCTCGGGCATATTATACGATATTTTCAACCTAAGCTAGCCTAATTAAAGACTTATTCCTAAAACAATTGCCACCATTTGCCCAATAAAGCCTGCCAAAACAGGAACAGTTAAATTGTCATCTAATTTATGGGTAGTCACTTCTGTTATACTGGCTGTGAGAGCCATTAAAACAGCTATAAACGGTTGACTAGTCAAAAAGAAAAACGCCACTATCAAATTGGCAACCAAGCCAGCCATAAAGCCAACATAGGTTTTGTTTTTAAGTATTTTTTTCTCTCCAAATGCGATTCCAAAAATAGAAGAAGCAAAATCCCCAAAAGCCACAAATAGTAAAGCCGCAATGGCGATTGGGTAGTCAAAAATTGCGAAACAAATAATCACACTAATTGTAAAGTACATCGCACCATGAAAGTTTTTTTCCTCTCTTTTCCTCAATAAAAACTTCAAGATTTTTGGTACTTTTACACCGTATTCAATACGCAAATATTCAAGTTGTAAAAACACCACAAAAATTCCCACCGCAACTAAAAGCGCAGTGCGTTGAGAATAAGTGTGCAACAAATAAACATACAGCATCACACCAGGCACTTGCAGCAAATGAAAGAGCTTTCGCTTTAATTCTTTACGCAAAGTCTGCTGACGATGACTCAAAACGATATTCATAAGTTTACAAATTAAGGCAACACCTTAAATATTCCTCCGTTTGTTTGGCCAAAAACTTCTGGCACATACATTTCTTGAGCTCTAGCCGGTAGATCAATAAACTCACCAGTTGTAGTCGCCCTTAGGTAATATTCAATTTCGTAAACGCCTCTAGGTAAAAAGTCTGCAAAATAAACCACGCGATCATCTCTAAACTCAGTATGATTAAAGTGCCACAAATTATTCCACCAATTAAAGCTGCTTTGCTCCTCTTGTAAGCCTTGCTCAGAAGTTTTCAGCGTAGAATCAATCGGTTCAAGCCCCGCAGGTATAAAGTCCTCAACAGACACATAATATCGATTCTCAGGCACAACCACAGTCATTTTTGCCTTAATGTTTTTGCCAGCTGGAATTTGATTAATCGTATCTTTTTCCTCAGTATCATTTATATCAAAGTATTCTTGGTACACAACAAGACCTTCGTTTCTATATTCAATTTTATCAATCGGTAAGAAATATTTTAGCACCATATCGTAGTAAAGTTTTCCAACACCACTCAAAGTAAACGCGATCTCATTGTTTTCATCCAACTCATCTACGGCAATAGTTTTTTCAAAAGCATCAATTGAATCAGGCGTATAAAATTTAGTTATTAGATTATTTTTATTAACATCCATCTTCGCTTCAAAGTTAGGATTCGCCTCTCCAGAAGTTTTTACATACTCCAGTAAAGCGCCTATAACAGTTGATGTTTCCTGAGTAGTTTCCCAGTTAAAGCCTTTTCTTTCGTTTAATAAAAAGTGAACAATTTTTTCGTTGATAGGATTTTGCGCATCAAGCCTACTTAACATCTGCAAAACCAATGCAGTCGTTCGAGTGTCTGTATCAAAAATACTGTAAAAATGATCCTTTTCCTTAAAGCTCACACCTCTAGGCGTATCTTCCTTTAACAATACAATCTCATCTTTTAACGTGTTTGCCTTGTTTAAAGCGCCAGTTTTTTGGAATGTCATAGCCAAATATGTCTTGCCCAATAGATTCAACTTTTCCTTGTGATTGTCGTATAAGTTATTAGCCAAACCAGTATCTGCTTGGTCTAGTTCGCTCAAAACAAACAATATGAAAGCACGAGTATTCGCGTCTAGTTCATCGTTTTCATTATCCAACAAAGAGGTATTATTCATATCTTTTTTAAGGAACGAAACAGCATTATTAATCACACCATCATCCACAACATACCCAGCTTTTTTAGCCTCATTCAAAGCCAAAACAACTTGTGCACTAATATAGCTAGAAGTTTTGCTGCCAATCCAAAAGCCCCATCCACCATTAGCTTGTTGCGACGCATAAAGGTTTTGAATGCCAGCATTTACATTTGCATCCAGCGTTTTAACATCAACAGAATCTGCAGGAATAATTGGTAACTCCATCATTTGCTTCATTTTCACATTAGGAAGCAAAACACTGGCAACCTGCTCGGCGCTAGTATAAGGAGTGTAATTGATTTCCCTTAGTGCATATTGAACACTTGTAATAAATGTCGGCGCAATTTTTATAGTCAATTCACTTAAAGATTTCTCAATAGAATCAGGAATAATTACATATTCCAATTCAGTAATATTCTCATTAACACTGCCAGAAGTAGCTACATATTCAGCAAAACTTGTACCTTGCAATGGAATCGTTACATCAACTTGATCGCCCAAGTCTGTGCCCTTAGAGTCCTTCGCTCCAATGCTAAATTTAATATCTTTAGCAACCAATGTATCTGGCGCCACCACAGCCCAAGTAACCTTTTGTTGACCATTTGCAGGAATAGTAACTTTTTGATTTTCATTTGAAACGCTCATGTGTTCTGCGTTCAAATAAGTATCTACAGCCACATCTTTATCAGTATTATTATTGATGATAACCGCTGCATCAAAACTATCTTTTACCGAAATGAATCTAGGTAAAGCCGGTCTTATCATCACATCTTTTTGAGTTTTAAAACTAATTCTTTCGCTACCAACCAAGGTGTTTCGACTTACAGCAACTGCCAAAACTTCCCAGCTAGTTAAGTTGTCAGGCAAAGTGAATTTAACTTGTCCTTGTCCTTTTGCATTAGTTTGAAGGTTCGCCTCCCAAAAAGCAGTGTCTTTAAATGTAGATCGTTTAGCCGTAAATCCACCGCCACCACCTTTAAGGCCAGCTTCTATTTGAACATTAATTCTCGAAAGCGCCTGACTCATTGTGTAGGCAGATTCAACACCCAAAGCTCTATTTCTATAAAAAGTGTTAAGCAAGTCGGCCACAAATTTATCAGTTAACGAAAGCACGCTTTCATCAACCACCGAAACAGAAACCTCAGCACCAACAGGGTTACCATTAACATCTTTAGTGCTTACATCCACAGTAACTTCCTCTCCAGGTAAAAATCTTTGATTAGCATCTTTATTTAATTTCAAGCCAACATTCAATTTTTTCAATTCAGTATTCACTTGCAAAGTTGTGTAGCCAACCTTAAAGGCAGCAACTTCTCTTTCATTCTCACTATCTTCTAGTTCTGGTAGGCCAGCAGTAGAATTACTACCTTTAAAGATTGCCACCGAAACAAACATATTAGGCAAGAAGTCTTCATTAATAGGCACTTCAATAGTTGTAGAATTAGAATCAAGTTTAATTACTTTCTTCGATTCAACATTTTCTCGTTCGTAAGTTAACAAAGCATAAGCCCCTTCAAATGGTGATTTAATCAATAGTTTTGCAGTGTCACCAACCTTGTACTCTTGTTTATCCGGAATAATTTCAATACGATCATTGTTATCAAATCCCCAATAAACAAAGTCGTTTGAAGAAACATAGCTATTAGTAGAAGCTACAATCTCATTTCCGCCCTTGTCCTTACTTTTAGCAATTAAATGATATAAGCCGCCTTTATCAACTTTAAACTTCACAGAGGTCTTACCTTGATCGTCTGAGGTGCCATCTTCGCTATCAACATAAGTGTCTTCATATTCATTTTCATAATAAAAGCCTCCATCAACATTTTTCTTTTTTACTGTATTCCATTCTCGTTCGTACAAACTAACTTCAACATCAACTCCTTTTAGAGGGTTGCCATCATAATCAACAGCAACTAATTTTAGTTCCATATCTTCGCCAACTTTCACCACATAATCATCGTTTGCAATACCAACATAATATTGTCCTTGATGCACAGGAACACTAATTCTGTTTGAAACACTTTGATTATTGTTGTCCAAAATTGTAGCTTCCACAGTGTAAAATTGACTCACTTTCTTTTCCTTCAAATTCGCATCTACAGACAAAGTCAAATGACCATTTTCATCTAATTTGCCTTTTCCTTGAGTCACAACATCGCTGGAACTTCCACATCCCCAATAACAAAAGTATCCATCTTCAGAAAAACTATACCAAGCATCGCCTTCATAGTTATTAAAGTAATAGTCTTCAGATTTAACAGTCCACTCAACCTCGGCATTTGGCATACTAGCGCCAAAAAAGTATTCACCACTTATATCAACATTAATCTTTTCACCTTGTACATAATTTTCTTTGTCCGGTTTTAATTGCACCAAGTATTCTGGTTTTTTGTATTCATTTACATAAAACTCACCGTTCACATAATGCTGTTCGCCATTTGGAGCTGGTAAAATTGCCTCAATAGAATATCGGCCTGTAGCAGCTTGATTAGCCAAAACAAAATCAGAATTAAAGCTACCATTAGCGCTAATAGCCAAATCTTTTTCAAAAACAGTTTGACCCAAAGTATCCACAATCTTCACCTTATTGCTCTTTAAGCTTGGCAATTTCAAGTCGTTATTACCCGCTTCTCTAATAATACCTTTAAACGAAACCGTGTCCCCCGGCCGATAAATTGGCCTGTCAGTGTAAACGGTAGCGTAATATGGAATAGGTAAATAAGAAGTTGATAAATTGAAATTCCACGAAGCAACACCATCCGACCAAGTATTAGAAACAAAAGCAAAGTCGCTATTGGTTCGCCCAAAAACATGAATATCCGGATGATTGTAATTGGAGCTAGAAGTAGGGTCGCTTATTTTAGCTTGATACAAACCGTCGCTATTGGTTACGCCTTCAGCCAAAACTTTTCCTGCACGATCACGCACGCTAATGCTAACATTAGCAGTTGGTTGACCAGAATTCATAGAAGTAGCCCAAACTAAAACTTCATTTTTAGAATGCTTATAAGTAAGTGCATTTTCACTAGCAATAAATACAACTTTTTGAGTCATCGGCTTGCCAGAAAAGTCTTTAATTTCAGGTGAAACAGCTTCTAAATAATAAATTCCAGGCGTAATTTTTTTGTTGAAAATCTTTTCCAAATCCAAGCGAGTAAACTGTTTTTTATTGAATTCATACTGCAAATTAACTTCAGCATTCTCAAGTGGTCCTTCAATTTGATTGCTGTATAAATTCAAATAACCGTCACCATAAACCTTTAAAAATTCTTCCTCCGATAATTGCTTTAAGCCAAGATTGAGTTTTTTTGCGTTGGTAGAGCGTGCAAAAAACTCAATAGGTTTGTAAGCATTTAGTATGTTCACAGCATAAGAAGAAGCAATATCAAAGGTTGGTTTAGCTTGTGCACTAGTGAAAGCCAAAGTTTTATTACCAGTTATTTTTTGCCCAAATTGGTCTTCCAAGTCGGAGCTAAGCTCAACTGTATAACTAGTAGAAGGTTGAATAACATTATAGATATAAATGTTAGTTGGATCATAATCGCTACGAGTGTAGTTTACTTCTACATCCTTTTCTAAGGGGCTGATTTTAATTAATTTTGCCAATTCCTCCGGTTCATAATCTTTAATAGGATTAGCAAATGTAAGCGCAATATATGAATCCTCAGCTTGTGCATTTCCGGCCAAAGGTAATGTTGATACTAAGCTAAAAGGCTCAGGAGTTCGCACCAAAAACCTACTTTGACTACCCAACTTTAAGGTGCCTTGTTGTGCCTGTAAATTTTCATCTAAGCTCAACAAATAAAGAGAATCCAACTCTAAAGCTTGCTTAGTTTTAACATCCAAATAATTTTTTGAAGTATCCTCTTTTAGGCCGTGCTTAGTCAATAATTGGTCCTCTTGTTCGGCATTTGAAAAGTCGTGATAACTCACATCAAATGCAACTTCTTCAGCTTTCGCCATCATCAACTGGTCCTCGCTAACATCTGGTATAAATGATTGTTTTTGCGTAGCAGGCAAAAGCTTTTTTAATTCATCATTATTAATTTTATACATATGCGCGCCCTGTTTGAATTTACTCAAATCCATTGGTTGATTAAAGCCAACAGTTAGTTGAGGATTCTGGCTGTTTTTAGAATAATAGTTAATAACACTTTTTGTGTTGCTACTCTTGCTTAAAAAGAAAGCATCTGCCGATTGATAAGCAACCACTTTAGGTGAAACAGTAGAGAATTTTGTTAGATATTCCTGTTCTGTATACCCGCCATCTTGCGCTTCCAGACCCTTCTCAAGCTTAATTGAGTAGTCAGTTGAGTAGTCGAGTTTTTCAGGAATAAATTGAAACGAAGAAGTACCCAAAAATTTAACACGACCATCAACTTTAGGTTCAATACTAATCCCCATCTTATCAAGGTCATAGCTTTTTAAAGGTTCCAAACCAGCCATCGGCCGATCAAACATAAATGTTATTTTGCTGTCTACAGGCACTTCGGTTGCATCGTCACCAGGAGTAATTAGTTTAGCCTCAGGTGCAGGCACAATTTTAAAGTTTTCAGTATATTCATAAGCCAAATCTTTTTGAAACAAACTTTTTGCCTTACTACCTATAGTTACACTATAAATGTCACCTTCTTTAAAAGGAGTTTCTGGGTAAAACATTAAAGTATTTCCACTCCAATCAAAATCACCTTTAATATTTGGCTCAATTGCAAAATGATCCTCTACAGACCCACGCGACATAGGTTGAGTAAACTGTATTTTTATTGGAGCATTGTACGAAATAGCTACGGTCCTACCCGATTCGGTGTAACCATTTACTCTAGGTGCAGGTATAAAAGGATAACTACCAATTAAAATCACTATAACCGCCAAAGCAGTGCTTAAGCCCATTTTCCATGGTGCCCACATGTTTTTAGCAGGTACAAAGCTTGCTTCCACTTCTTCGCCGTCCTCAGATGTTTCTTCGTTACTTACCTTTGCGTATTCAGCCAAAAGTTTAGACTTTAAATCTGTTTGAAAAGACTTTTTAGGTTCCTTAGGGGCCAGTTTTTCAATTTCATTAATTAAACCGCTCACTTCGGTTGGTAATTTTTCACCACTTTGTAAGAGTTTATTTAGCTTATCCGCCTTTTTGTTTTTGAAAAATGAAAACATACGATTATTAAATGAAATTTTCTAAGTCTGGCTTTAGTAGTTTTAAGGTTCTATAGATAATCACGCCAACATTGCTTTCCGTTATTCCTAACGTAAGCGCGATCTCTTTATTACTTAATTCTGAAAAAAACTTTAATTTAATGACATCACTTTCTCTTTGTGGAAGTGCCGCCACCACCTCTGAAACCTTTGCGTGTAGCTCTGATTGCTTTGCCTTACTCTCCGGAGAATCAGACTCTTTTTGATGTTTTAGCTCGGGAATATCTTCCAGGTCAACATGACTGGTTTTGTGTAAACTTCTTAAGTGGTCGTTAATTGCATTGCGTGCAATACGAAACACCCAAGCCCCAAAAGGTAAACCTCGCCATTCAAACTTTGGCAGTGCCTTAACCATTTTCATAAAAACCTCGCTCACAATATCTTCTGCAATACTTTGGTCAAAAATTTTAGAGGCAACAAAGGCGTAAACTTTTGGAAAGTAATAATCATACAGCTTAGCAAAACTGTCCGAGTCAGTTTTAGCTGAAATTACCAATTCTTTTTCTTGAGCTATATCCACAAAAATTCTTAAATTGATCAATCTAATCTAACTTATAACAGAAACGCTCTAAATTAAAAAGTATTACAAAACAAAAATTTTTATTTCTTCGCTTTCTAGTGTTTGCCCATCATCTAGCAGGGCAGAGGCTTTAATCGAATGCACGCCAGTTTGTAGCTGCCAAAAGCTAGAAAAGGGCGCTGTTAGTGAAGTTTCAATCAATTTGCCATCTACAAACCATTTAACTTCTTTTGTTTGTGGATGAGTGGTTACTTGTAAAAGAGCTTTTTGCTGAACAAGCGGAATATTATCATCAATGGAAAACTCATCATTATTAGAAGGTTTAATGATTTTTATAGTGTTGCTATCGGCATTAATAGCATCGGGGCATACAGATTGAGGTGGAGTTGGAATGTTGTGACTAAGCGCCCATTGGCTTAATTCGGGCGGGAAAACCATGTAAATTTCCTCTTTTGTAATGTTGGCATTTAGCTTTTCTTTGCAGTTATTATAATTGAGACCATTTGTGATATTGATATAAAACTTTTGAAAAATAGTGTCTTCCTCTTTTGGCTCGGTGCCTTTTACAAACCACTCTAAAACCCTCTCTTGGCAGGCTTCGGTAGGTTTTTTGCCAGAAATTTCGCAGACCTCCACTTTGGTCATGTTTTTTGGAACAGCAAAGGTGGTTTTCGGTTTATCTTTTAAAACGGCTTGCATAAAATCGGCCCAAATTGGTGCAGCCCCATCAATGCCAGAAATCTTATACATAGGTGAGGCGTCGGCGTTGCCAGTCCAGGTTGCCACCAAAAAATCAGGGGTAAAGCCTACTGTTATATTGTCTTTAAAGTTTCTAGTTGTGCCAGTTTTTACCGCTGCTGGTCTGCCAATTTCCAAAATACTATCGTTACCAAAGCCAATTAATCTCGCAGTGGCATCGCTTAATATATCGATAATTTGAAAAGAGTGCTGCTGACCATTATCGCCTAAAATAAAATTATCATTAGGTTTTTGCCATTCGTATAAAGTGTTTCCTTGATCGTCTTCAACTTTTAAAATTGAAACTGCCTCGTGCTTGTTTCCATAATTTGCCAAAGTTAAATAAGCTTCAGCTAGTTTTTTTAGCCTCACCTCGGCCCCGCCTAAGGTTAGCGCTAAGCCATAATATTCGCCTGATTCATTTAAAGAATCAAAACCAAGATGAATTAAAAACTCTCGAAAACTATTCACACCATTATGGTCCAACACTTTTACAGCCGGAATATTAAGGGAGCTAGCCAAAGATTCACGCAGGCGCACCATGCCGTGATAATCCAAATCATAATTTTGAGGAGTGTAAGCACCTTCACTAGAACTAAATTGGGTTTCGATATCATTGACAGTTGTTGCAGGCGTATAGCCATTTTCAAAAGACAACAAATAGTTAAAAGGTTTTACCGAAGAGCCTGGTTGCCTAAGCGCCAAAAGCATATCGACAGCACCATCAATTTTATCATCAAAATAATTTACCGATCCCAACCAAGTTAAAATTTGCCCTGTGGGAACATCTATTCCTAAAACCGCTGCATTGGTAACGTTGTGTTCAGACAAACTGTTTACATGCTTTGCCGCTATAGTTTGAGCCAAATTTTGATAGTTTGAGTCCAAGGTTGTTTGCACTTTTAAGCCACCAAAGTTCACTTTTTCCTCACCGTAATCTTCTTCTAATTGGTTAATAACCGAGTGAACAAAGTGGGGTGCAATTAAAGAACCCTTGGCAACACTAAAAGTTAATTTTTCCTCCACAGCATCTTTGTATTCTTGTGAATTGATAAAATTATATTTCAACATTTGATCCAAAACATATTTTTGTCGTTTTTTGGCGCGATCAAAATTTGTTAAAGGATTATAGTTAGAAGGCGACTGCGGTATGCCGGCAAGCAAGGCGGATTCAGCTAAATCGAGGTCGTAAACATGTTTGTTAAAATAGTTTAAAGATGCCGACTCCACACCATAAGATATATTGCCGTAATAAATTTTATTAAAGTACAGCTCCAAAATTTCATCTTTGTTGTAAATTTTGCTCAAGCGTAAGGCGTAAATCGCCTCTTTAAGTTTTTGATCATAAGTGCGCTTTTGTTGCACACCCAAAATATTTCTTACCAATTGTTGAGTAATTGTACTGCCTCCACTCACAATTTGCTGGTTTCTCAAATTTAAATAAACAGCACGCATTAAAGAATAAACATCTACACCCCCGTGTTCGTAGTAATTAATATCTTCAGATGCAATAGTTGCGTTAACAATATGCTTTGGGAGTTGATCAAGAGGAATAAAGCTTTTTTTGCCTTCTTCCGGTTGTAAGATTTCGTAAAGCAAAACTCCATTGCGGTCGTAAATTTTAGTTGTTGAGTTTTGGTTATTGTAAAAAAATAAGTCGGGTAGCGGTAAAAAGTAAGCTATCAAAACATAAAACAATAAACACAAAGCCAAAAAAACACCTACAATGTAGGTCCATTTACTGGTGTGCAACTTGTTGATGACTTTTAAA